>JAFGBX010000023.1 GCA_016932935.1 Promethearchaeota archaeon
GCGGCCGAGATCACCTGCCCGAAATGCGAGGCGCTGATCGACCGCGTCGCGAGGTTCTGCCCGAGCTGCGGCTCCGAGCTGCCATCGAAGACGTGAGGCCCAGGCCGAGATGGACATCCTCTACGTCAACCCGCCGAGCCAGCAGTCCGGGCTCGACTCGATCTCCGAAATGCCCCCGCTTAACCTGATGAACCTCGCGGGGATGGTGCCCGAGCACGGGGCGCGGCTCATCGACTTCAAGGTCGACGTGTACGACGAGGCGGCCTTTCGCGCCGCCCTGAACCGGGCCGACGTCGTCGCCATCACGGCGCTGACGCCCCAGATAAACGCGGCCCTGGACCTGGCCGCCATCGCGAAGGAGCTCGGCTGCACGACGGTCGTCGGCGGATACCACGCGACCCTCGACCCGGACTTCGTCGCGGCGAACCCGTGCGTGGACTACGTGATCCGCGGCGAGGGCGAGCACACGTTCAAGGAGCTGGTCGACTTCATCGACGGCAGCAGGTCGGAAACCGACATCGGCAGCATCGACGGCCTGGCATTCCGGGGGCGGGACGGGGCCATCGTGCTCAACGCCCCCCGCGCCCTCGAACGCGACCTGGACTCCTTCCCGTTGCCGCGGCGTGACCTGATCCGCGGGAAGAAGTACAAGTTCATGGGCGCGAACGCCGACGTGGTCGAGACGGCGCGCGGGTGCACGCACTCTTGCAAGTTCTGCTGTATCGTGAAGATGTGGAACGACAAGAACCGCAACGTCCTCTACCGGACGAAGAGCCTGGGCCGGGTCATGCAAGAGCTGGAGGCCGTCCCGAAGGGCACCGAGTTCATCTTCTTCGCGGACGACAACTTCACGCTCGACCCGGGCCGCGTTAAGGGCATCCTGGAGGGCATCGCTGCCTCGAAGGCCGCCAGCAAGATGCACTACGGCGGGCAGTGCCGGGTCGACACGCTCCACGCGAACCCGTGGCTCGTGAAGATGATGAGGGCCGCCAAGTTCCGCCAGGTCTTCCTCGGCATCGAGTCTCTCCACCAGCAAAGCCTCGATTCCATGAAGAAAACGCACACGACCGCGGCGAAAGCGACGGAGGTCGTGAGCGCGCTCACCACGGAGGGCATCACGGTTTTCGGCGGGATGATCATCGGCTTCCCGGGAGAGACGCGGGAGATGGTCTACCAGAACATCCAGTACGCGAAGTCGCTGCAGCTCTCGATGATCCAGTTCACGCCGATCACGGCCTTCCCCGGCACCGAATTCTTCGAGGAGATGAGGGCGAGGGGTATGATCACGAGCACTGACTACCGGGACTACGACTTGTTCCACTCGATGATGCGTACGGAGGAGCTCAGCAGCGAGGAGCTGTACGGCATCATGAAGGAGGCGTACGCGGCGTACTACCTGGATCACGATTACATCAAGCACGAGGCCAAGCGGTTCTTGAACCCGTTCGGCAAGTGGCGGTGGCTCTTCAAGAAGCTGCCATACGTGATCAAGCAGTTCTTGCTCGGCGGCGCCCACATGTTCGAGCGGCAAGGCATCACGAGGGATATCATCTCGGAGGAATTGAAGGCCACGAAGATCCCAGAACGCGCTCCCGCTCCCCGAAAAGAGGAACCAGTGCAACTGCATGCCGAGCCGAGGCAAGCCGTCCATTGATTCGCGGGAGGGGCGTTCCCCGTTCCAGCCGGGGCGCCCTGCTCTGGCCTTGGCCGGGCGGGCAGCGCCGGGTCAAGTGGCACCCGGCAAGACCAGCACGCGTTCTCGAAGCTCTTTCTTCTCCTTTAGCAGGATCATGTCGCCCTCGCTGATGATTTCAGCGTCGGACGGGGCGCCGCCCTTCTTGCCCTTCGCGGAACTGGGAGACGCCTTAGAACGGCTACGGCACTCGCGTGTCCCCTCTTCGCCCGCGGCCTGGCCGCCACGACCGCGAGGAGCGAGTAATTCCCGAATGGTTCCATCCCAGAAGAGACCCCTTTTTTTTAAACGTTCGGAGTGGGATATAGGATCTGGTTCGAAACCAGCTGGAAAGGTGCAAGGTTCAAGATGATCCTTCAAGACGCCGTTCTCAGGTTCGCGGGCGATCTCTTGTTCACGTTGCGGTTCCTCTGCCCGCTGATCCTCCTCTACCTGGGCTACCGGTGCGGGAAGCATGCAAAGGAGGTGGGCATCGTTTCTACAATGACCGGGTTCACGATCTACATGGTCGGCCTCGCGTCGTTCCAGTTCGGCACGCTCCTCCACACGGAGTATCTCGAACTCGACACGTTCTACATCCCGGATTTCAAGAAGATCCCCGCCTTCCCGTCAGATTTCATGAGCGTCTACAACCTCAGCAACTACGTCTACGTGTTCGGGATGGTCGGCTTCGTCGTGCTCACCGAGGTCAACCTGACCCGGGTGAAGCGCCTCAAGTATCCTGGGCAATTGAAATATTTTTTTTCGATATTGTCTATCTCCATACAAATCCTACTCGTGGCGCTGCGCATGTTCGACATCGTGCGGAAGGGGATCTTCTTCATCGTGCAAGCCGTCCCGATGGTCATCATGTCCTGGCTGTACTTGTCCCATTTCAACCGGCTCCTCGCCGTGCGGAGGAAAAGGCTCGTCTGGATCTTCTACGCCGGGATGCTGATCGGCGGGTTCAGCAACTTCCTCCAAGGCTTCGAGGACGAGTGGGCGTATTCGGTAAATGCGATCGTCGTCCTCGTCGGCGCCTTCATGCAGGCATGGAGTTGGGGCGAGATCCCCTCCCTGACCGAGTTGAACTGGCTCCTCGGGCTGAGGCGGCTGATCGTCATCAAGAGGGGTAGCTCGGTCACCCTCTTCGAGCACGTGTTAGACATCACCGATGACGCCGCCCTTGCCGTGATCACGGGGGCCGCATTCGGTGGGATGTCCCAGCTGCTCAAGGAAATACTTGCCAGCGACGAGGATGTCAGCACGATCGAGCAAGGCGGCATGACGGTCTACTTCTCAAACCAGGAGATGTTCACAACGATCCTGACAACCAGCGCGAAGTCGGAGGAATACGGGTATCGCCTCACCAAGTTTGGGATCGAATTCGGACGAAAATACAACGAAACACTCAAGGATTGGCAAGGTGACGTGAGCGTTTTCGAAGGTTCAAAGACCATCATCAGCGAGACGTTCGACTGATCCCGAGGCGCTTTTAATTTATCGAGGAGAACGCGATGAATTCACGTGAACGGGTGAAGCGGGCCATCGAGTTCGGCAGGCCCGACCGGGTGCCATATTACGGGCTCACGCTGGCGTCGGACGTCATGCCGATGACGATAATAACGCCGAAGAGCTGGCAGCCCGAGCCGCCGTACATGCCGTACGTCGACCAGCTCGAGTTGACCTTCGGGACGTGGCGCTCGAAGCGGAAGCTGCCGCGGGGCTGGATCAAGACGAAGCACGTGGCGATCGACGAGTGGGGCGTCGTGTGGGAGCGGAACGGTGCCATCACGAGCCTCGGGCAGGTGCTGGACTCGCCGATCAAGACGTGGGACGACCTGGAGCGGTATCAACTTCCAGATCCGCACAACCCGGCCCGGTATTCCCTCTTCGCGGCCCTCGGGAAGGTCCTGGGGCGGAAGCGGTACAAGCTCGCGTCGATCGGCAACTTCCTCTTCGAGCGATTCCACTTTCTGCTCGGCTGGGAGGGCTCGATGCGGGCGATCGTCAAGTCGCCGAAGCAGGCCGGCGAGCTCCTCGACACGCTGACCGAGTACTACATAGCCGTGGCGGGCGAGTGGATACAGCGGGGCGTGGACGCCATCATCACGACGGACGACCTCGGCGGGCAGAACGAGCCGCTGATCAGCCCCGCTGCTTACCAGCGGCTCTTCGTCCCGCGGGTCAAGCGGGTCATCGACTACTGCCACGACCACGGCGTGCACTTCATCCTGCACTCGTGCGGCGACGTGCGCGAGCTGATGCCAGCACTGATCGACGCGAGGTTGGACGCCTTCCAGTTCGACGGCCCCGACCAGACGGGGATCGAGTACTGCAGCGAGCACTTCGGCGGCAAGGTCGCGTTCGTGAACGTCGTCGACATCCAGAACGTCATGCCCGCGACCAGGGGGTCGTCTGACCGCATCGTGGACTACGTCAAGAAGATGATATACTACCTCGCGCGCTTCGACGGGGGCCTCGTCGGGACGGAGTACATCTCGCGCGGCGTGCTCAAGCCCGTGAAGGACGGGTTCAAGATAATGCACGACGCGTACAAGCAGTTCGGGGCATACCCGCTCGACCTCGCCCGGCTCGGCAAGGATATCGTGCCCTCTCCTTGAGGCCATCGCGGAACGAGCCCGCGATAATGGAACAGCGTTCTACTCACGGGAACAACCACACCATCGTCCACGTGCTGCTCGAACTCGCGAGTGTTATTTTTGGCTTTCATTTTAGTGTTGAAAGAGGCTCTATCTACCAAGGCGGCATCCATCGATTCACTCTAACTATAATAATGGACAAGCCTGGCTGGATGTCAAGGCTTTGCCGGGCGGGTGGTTAGAGAAACCCGCGGGTGATCGTGACGATCACCATCTCGTTCCTAAAGGACAAGGCGAAGCTCAACGCTAGGTAGCAATATCTGACCGTATCTGGTGAGGGCCGGTTCAACAATGCGCAATCCTTCCTTGTCATTAGCACTCGTATTTAACGAGAGGCCTCCGCCAGGTGTCGAAGCTATATGGAATCGAGCCGAATGAAAGCAGTCGTAATTTTTACGATCGTGGTAACAGCGGGCGCGCTAATTGGCACCGTCCTCACTTCGATCGGGCGTGAGCATCCATCCGAAGAATGGGTTCGGATCATAGACGCACCAGAACATTATGAAGGGGGTAATAGCGTGGCTGTTGGCTCGGATGGTGGCATATATGTCGCAACCACTACTATGATAGTAAAATACGACGTCGCCGGGAACCAGATCTGGTCTCGCTCGGCTCTAGGTTATTATCCGGATAATGGCAATGACATAGCGACCGCAGCGGACGGCAGCATTTATATTTTAGAGAGTCAGGAAGACTCTACCTCGCCCGGAATCGCCAAATATGATCAAACGGGGAACCAGCTCTGGTTTTATAGTGACATACCAATCTGGAATTATTACGATAGCTGGTCGTGCGCAGCGGGAGACGGTTATGTTTTATGGGCTGGAGAATATAACGGAGTTTTCCTGAAGAAGATTGATTCCCTTGGGAACCAACTTTGGGAATGTTCGATTGGCCTGAATCCGTATGTAGATAGAGTAGGCGTGGCAGCCACGACCGATGGTGGCGCATATCTAGCCGGAATGATTTCATCATCGCTCCTTGCTCTTTCCAATATTAGCCTTTACAGGTATGATGCATTGGGAAATTTAAACTGGTATCGCACGTGGTGTGTTAACGGTATAACCATAGAAAATGAGATCGCCGTCGCGGCGGACAACAGCTTCTACCTTACAGGATGCGCTGGAATGGAACCGGGGCTAATTGATACCTTTATAGTGAAATTTGATGGCACTGGGAACCAGCTCTGGAACCATACGTTGAGTACTGCGTGGACGGATACTGGCAGGGGTGTCGCGGTCGCGATCGATGGCGGCGTTTTTGTCGTCGGAGAACAATATGTTGGATTCCAAAAAAGCGACGCCTTCGTCGCCAGGTACAGCACTGATGGTGTCCTGCTCTGGAGCCGCCTACTGACAAGCGGGATTTATAGTAACAAGGCAAATGGCGTGGCAGTCTCTGGAGATGGCGCCATCTACATGATTGGAACGATTGGTGGCTTGCTGGACAGCGGGTATCGCCCCATTCTTTACCGGTTATGCGGGCACGGGCAATGCTCCTCATCTTCCCTCCTCTTGCTCTGTGGTGCCGGCGGAACGGCCGTCGTCGCGATTGCAATCGCAGTGAAGGTCAAGCGGGAGAATCGGGGCATCCCGAAGCAGTCGAGCGAGCCTTCGCGGCCTTTGGAGGGAGACCACGGGGAGAGCGTTGCACTTGGATTTGAAGGAGGATACTTTTTACAACAACCGGGCTCTTCAAAGTTCTAACCGATGCCGTCGTTTAGCCATATAATGAGCGAGAAGAAAAGCCGTTCCTTGATCGGTGTCCTCAGGGAAATCGACCAGAATATGCCCCGGATCGTCCTCCCCTGGCTTTTGCGCCATCCACGTTACCTCTTCGCGGCGCCCAGGCTCCTCCATGCATTCACCAGGTCAGAGCGGCTGCAACGGGCGAATTTGGAATCGACCGGGCTTGTGGTTCCTCCCTTCTTGATCCTCAGCGTGACGAACGCGTGCAACCTCCATTGCGCGGGCTGTTACGCGCGCATAGCCGGGACGCTCGATCCCCGGTCCCGCGGCGAGCAGATGGGGATCTATGGCTGGCGATCGGTGCTCGCGGAGGCCCAGGAACTTGGCGTGTGGGGGGTCATCATGGCCGGCGGCGAGCCGTTCATGCTCGATGGCCTGCTGGCCTTGTGCAAGGAATTCCCGCTGTTGTTCTTCGTTATCTTCAGTAACGGGACTGCCATCCGGGATGTCCACTACGAGCTGATGCGACGCCTTTCGAACGTCGCGGTCATCCTGAGCATCGAGGGCGACGCGTCTATGACCGACAGCCGCCGCGGCCGGGGGGTGCACGGGCGGGTGCTGCACGCGCTCCGGCGCCTGAACAAGGCCGGCGTCCTCACGGGGATCTCGGTCACGATCACCACGGAAAACCACGCGTATTGGATGGATCCCGGGCACGTCGACGAGCTCATCGAGGACGGCGTCAGGCTCGCGTTCTTCATGGAATTCATCCCGCCCGGCCCCGGCCACCCGCTCTTGCTCTCGGTGGAGCAGCGGGCCGGGTTCAGGGAAAAGATCCTCGAATACCGCCGCACGAGGCGCCTCATCCTGGTGCACTCCCCCGGCGACGAGGAGCTCATGGGCGGGTGCGTGTCCGCGGGCAGGGGCTTCGCGCACGTCACGCCAAGCGGCGACTTGACCCCTTGCCCCGTGTCGGACGTCGCGACGCACAACGTGAAGCGCTCGTCGCTGCGGGAGGGGCTGGCTAGCGACCTCTTCAAGCGGATCCGGGAGGACGAGCACCTGCTCGAGGTCGACGGGGCGCCTTGCGCGCTGTTCGCGCACCCCGAGGCGGTCGACCAGCTCGCCAGGGAGGTCGGCGCCTACCGGACGACGCGGGCATGATGAGCGCTTGTTCCGACTCGCTCGGTGAACCGTTCCTTCTTCAGGCTGGTCGGAACCGTGCACTTCCTCGTTTCCCTCCGCAAGTGTGGTTCCTTCTTGCCTAAGTGGTTTATGATCAACTCGTTTTTAACTTCAAAGAATAAATCATATTCATTCGGTTCAAATGCGCA
>JAFGBX010000148.1 GCA_016932935.1 Promethearchaeota archaeon
ACTGCTCGACAAGAGAGGGCCGTCACCGGCTGAACGCCGCGAGTATTCTGATTACGTCGCCAAGCTCGTTTCATCCCTGGCGCAGATCACGACGCGGGGCGGCACGGGCGGGGAGCGTTTCAAGTTCTTCGAGATGGGCGGGTCAGACACGAGGCAAATCGCCTCGGACGTCGCGTCGTTCACGTCGGTCAACAACTTGCTCGGGAACGAGAAGATGCTCGTCATCGCGGTCAGGGAGCGCCCCGACCGTTGGAAGCTGAGCTTCCGATGCTCGTCGGAATTCGTGAAGGCACGGGGGGTCGGCATGGGCACGCTCATCGAGCTGCTGGCCAAGCAATTCGGCGGCCGCGGCGGCGGGCACGACCTGGCCGGCGGGTGGACCGTCCCCGCGGCCGAGTACAAGCGGTTTGTGGAACAGAACGCAACGATAGACGCGATAACGTGAGGCGATGAGCACGAGTCTAGGCACGATCGATTCACCCAAGATGCGTGGGCTGTTCAAATTCCTACACAAGACGAAGCTGAGCATCCTGCTTGTTCTTGCACTAAAAGGAGTAATAGAGCGGATGGGCAAGGGCTTCAAGTTCCGGCGGCTGAACATGATCGCCGTCGGGCAGTCGCATCTGGACGCGGCATGGCGTTGGCGCAAGAAGCAGACGATCCTCAAGGCGAGGGCGACGTTCAGCAAGGCCATCGGGCACATGAGGGCGTACCCCGGCTTCACCTTTGCCCAGACCTCCCCCGCGTACTACGCGTGGATGAAGCAGCACTTCCCCGCGCTCTACGCGGACATCAAGGAAGCGGTGCGGCGCGGGCAGTGGCTGCCATTCGGTGGGATGTGGGTCGAGCCCGACCTGAACATCCCATCGGGGGAGGCACTCGTGCGCCAGCGCCTCTACGGCATGCGGTTCTTCAAAGACGAGTTCGGGAAGATGCCGGACATCGAGTTCTGCCAGGATACGTTCGGCTTCAACTGGGCGCTCCCCCAGATCCTCGCGAAGAGCGGGGCCCGCATGTTCGGCACGGGGAAGATCTTCTGGAACGACACGAACGACTTCCCCATCGGAATGTTCCATTGGCGCGCGCCGGACGGCACGCTGCTGCCCACCCTCTTGATGCACTTCGGGTACTTCCTTCCCGTCAATTACGGCAAGAGGTACCCGGACATCTACCGGCTGATGGCAAAAAAGGCCAGGCCCGGCGTCGATTACGTCTTCGACTACAGGACGCCCTTGAAGCAGATCCGCCAGGTACAGTCGAAGGAACTGATGCTCGACACGGTGTTTGGCTATGGCCTCGGGGATGGCGGACACGGCCCCATCGAGGCCGAGATGGTGGTCGTGAGCGCGATCCGCCTGCTGTTCCCCAAACGGTTCCGGTACTGCCGCGAGGGTGACTTCTTCAAGCACTTCGCCCCCCACCTCGACCGTTGGGCGACGTGGAACACGGAGATATACCTGGAGCTGCACCGCGGGGTCCTCACGACGAATGCCCTCGCCAAGCGGTACAACAGGAAGCTGGAGATCATGCTCGAGGGATGCGAGGTGGCCTGCGTCTTGGCTTCCCTCCTCGGCAGCCCGTACCCTCGCGACCGGCTCTCATCGTGCTGGAAGGCCGTGTTGTTCAACCAGTTCCACGACATCCTGCCCGGCAGCTCGATCTTCGAGGTGTACCGGGACGCGTTCCAGGATTACGAGGACGTGCAAGCGACCCTGGGGTCGCTCCTCCAAGGCGCGCTCTCGCGCGTCGGTGCTGCCGTGCGGAGCCACGGGAGCAAGGCCGGCCGGTTCCTGGTTGCCTACAACCCGCTCGCGTGGCCGCGCCATGCCCTCGTCGAGGTCCCGGCTGCGACAATGGCCGCCGTGGACGATCCCGGCTTGCTGGACGAGGGGTCGGGCGCCGTGCAGGTCACCCGCAGCGGCTCGTACATCGTGCCCGTCGACGTGGCGGCCGCGAGCGTGGCCCAGATCTCGGCGGAAACTGCCAGCGCGGCCGGGAAGCTGCTGTTGCGGACATCAAACGACTTGCGCGTCGGTGAAGGCGATGCCGACATCACTCTAGAAAACGAACGGATCCTTTGCGTGATCGACAAGCGCACCGGGTACTTGAAAAGCGTGAAGAACAAGGAGACCGGCGTGGAAGGCCTGTCCGGGCCCGGGAACCGCATATTGCTCTTCGGCGATGACCCGAAAAGGTACCCCCCGTGGGAGATCGACGGCGACTACTTGAACAAGCCCGTCACGGTCGACGACGCGTGCAAGAGCATCACGGTCATCGAGCGCGGGCCGCTGCGCTGCGGCGTGGAGGTCGTCCACGTCCACGACCGGAGCACCTTCGTCCAGCGCATCTTCTTGCAAGCCGGGGACGACCTCCTCCGGTTCTCGATGGACGTCGATTGGCACCAGCAGAAGACGCTCTTCAAGCTCGGGTTCCCCGTGGCCACGGCGGGTGACGAGGTGGTGTCCGACATCCCGTACGCGTGCATCCCGCGCCCGATCGTTCCCAAGACCCCGCACGAGAGGGCACGGTGGGAGTACAGCTGCCACAAATGGATCGACGTGTCAGACGGGAAGGACGGCTTCGGCCTGCTCAACGATTGCAAGTACGGCTTCAGCATGGCGGGCGACGAGATCCGCCTAACGGTACTCAACAGCCCAGTCTACGCCGGGTACGCCAAGGAGACGATGTTCGTGGACAGGGGCGATCCCTCGATCCCGGCATACGTGGACCAGTTCCGCCACGAGGGCATCCAATACGCCATCCACGTCCACCGGGGCGACTGGCGGGCGGGAACGTGGCGGAAAGCAATCGAGCTCAACGCCCCCATCACGTCCACCGTGGTGGATGCCCCGGCCAGCCTGCCCACGGGCGGCGGGACGGGCGGGGCCCTCGGCCTCGTGTCCTGCACCCCCGAGCACGTCGTGGTCGCGGCGTTCAAGGTCTGGGAGGACGAGCCCGACCTGGCCGCTCCCTCCACCTTTATCGCGAGGGTCGTCGAGATGGCCGGGAAGGGCCACGTGGAGGCCAGGATCTGCCTCCCGAGGAGCGTCCGGGTCGCCGGGGCGGAGCTGGTCGACATGCTCGAGCTGGCCGCGGACGGGTCACGGCCCGTGAGGGTCTCGGGCAGCGAGATCGCCCTCGAGGTCGGCCCGCACGAGATCGCAACGCTGCGCATCCGGGTCGATCGAGGCGATTGACCGCCCCCCTCCCTACCTTGCGGGCTCCAGCAGCGGCGTCAAGTCGTAGTCGTTCTCGCCCGCTTGCACGTTGAGGAAGAACACGGCGGCGTGGTCGGTGGCGACCGCGTGGTCACGCCCGGTGGCGGGGTCGAGCTTGAAGGGCGGGTCCCACACGATCCAGGGGAGGTTCGAGTAGAACTTGTTCGAGACGAACTTGACCTTGTAGCCGTCCCGCGTCGTCTCATCGATGATGGTGACCTTCGGGAGGGTCGCGAGCGGGTACTGCCCGTCCTCCGGGGCGCCCCACTCCTCGCGCAACCGGTAGTCCCACATCTGCACCGGCAGCCGGTGCGGCTTGTAGGACAGGAAGAGCATGGACCGGTCGTAGTAGCAGAGGTGCAGCGGCAGCTTCTTGTCGGGGAAGTGCTCTTCGATGACGCGGGCGAGCTCGTCGTCGTCGTCCGGGTCGTAGACCTGGAGGATGCTCATCATCCGCTTCTCGCGAATGGCCTTCCGGAGCTTCGGATCCAGGGGATCCTCGAGCTCGAGCAGCTGGGACGGCACGTCGCTGTCCGGGTACTTGATCGCGAGCCACTGCGCTACCTCGTCCAGGGTGGCGAACGTGATCCCCGGGAGGCTCTCTTCAAACAGCTTGTCGAGAAACCCCTTGATGAACTGGTTGTCCTCGTCGTAATGCGCATCATGATCCTCTTGATGGACGATGAAGACGAAGTGGTCGTTGTACTTCATGTTCTTCAAGTAGTCGTAGAGCAACTCGGTCATGTAGTGTGGCTTGACCTGCCTTGTTATGCCGTTGGCCCGCAGGTCATCCGGGTCGGTGGAGAAGACGGTCGATCCCTGGGGGCTGAGGTGCAGCGTGTTCACGAGGTCGCGCACGGTCCACTGGAACAAGAAGAGCTCGAAGCGCTCGTTCTCCCTGGCGGGAACCCGGAACTGGTGCCTGCTCGGCTTGTAGGCATCCCACGGGGCACCTCGGTGGTACATGCTGGTGTCGCAACGCTCGTGGTCCCAGCCCATCCCCCAGAGCCCTTTGAAGCCGAGGGACAGCGCCGCGCGGACGAAGTTCGTGCCGATCGAGCCGACCCACTGGTCGATGCCCGCGACGGTCGCGTACGCGGGGTACCCGCCCTTGCAGAAGGCGGCCGACACGCCGTCCGCAGTCTCCTGGAGCAGCGCCTCCGCCTCCCCCTGGGTTTTCTGGATGTTGTAGTTGACGTTGTTCTCGTAGAAGAACGAGGTGGGCAGGATCGCGAACGCGTCGTCGAAGGTGTCGTGCCATGCCTTGATCTTCCCGGCCATCCTCTCAGCAACGGGCTTGTCGACGAGCCAGGTTATCGGGACGCCGTGCCCGTGCAAGATGCGCTCGAGCGGGGTGAACGAGACGCCGTACTGCCTCGCCTCGCTGTCGTCGTACAAGTACATGTAGGAAGAACCGAAGACGCCTGGCCCCACCTTGCCCGCGCGCTTCCGGGCCACGTGCCCTGGCTCGCCATCCGCCTTCTCCGGATAGAACTGGGGAAGCCAGGACGGGTCCCAGCCCCGGTGGTAGTTGGCCTGCAAGCAGAACACGACGAAGAACTCCTTGTCGGTGAACGTCCTGACCGGCACCCTTACCTCGCGGAGGGACTCGCCCTCGCCGACCGTGAAGGTGGCATGATCGATGTCCGGGTGGTAGGACTTCCCGAGCAAGGTGAGAATGAAGTCATCGCCATCAACGAACATGTGCAGCGGTTCGATGCAATCAGGAAAGGACTTTATGCCGATCTTCGCGGTACCGGCGTTGATGAGCCGGATCCTCGTCTCCCTTCCCGCGATGCCAACGATCGTCTGTGGGAACAGGACCTCACCATTGTGCACGCTGCACACCTTCCAATGAACAAGGGACGGGTAAACTGAAAAGGGTTGTTTAGCAGCTCGTTTGTGTTTCCCTGGAGCGAAATACCACAGCCGGGGGCGGTCAACTACCTATCCGGATCTGCTTGTTGCATACCACGCACGTGTAGAAGATAGTCGGGCCCTCGTCTGCCTTCCTGGTCTGCCGGACCAGCATGATCATCTTGCCCTTACACCTGGGGCACTCGCGCTCCGACGGTTTTTCACCGTAGATGCTCTTGAAGTAAGCCTCGTCCTTCACGAGCGTTTTGTCATACGTGTGGTCGAGCTCCTTGCTGTCCTTGAACATCGTGGTCGATGAGGCGCCGGGTACCATCTCGTAGCCGCACGTCTTGCAGAACAGGACCTTGGCGCCGTCTTCCTTCTTCTTTGGGTAGAGGATCGAGTCGCATTTCGGGCAGTAATCGACCATGGTGGCTCACGGTGCTGGGGTGGTGGCTGGCGGGGAGGTCATTGGAGGAAGATGTCCTTCGTGATCGCCGTCGCGTCGCCCGGGAACATGTCGACAGCGTAGTCCTCGTGCTCCTTGGAGGGCAGCGTGCGCCGGATGATGATGGGGAGCACCTTTTCCTGGAGTTCGATGTCCGCGATCTCGATCGGTTCCGCCTTGTCCGGCGTGATGTACTCTGGCGCGATGAGCGGGGGCGCCCCGAGCGCTAGCTGGAGGGCGCGAGCCCCCACGATACGGCTCTTCTCGTACTTCGTGATGAAGGGCGGGCCGATCCGGATCTTCCGCTTTGCGTTGCTGATGATTTCCTTCTCGGCCTGGATCATGTTGATGTGCGAGACGAGGAGCTCGCAGCCGTGCGGGATCACGTGGATGGTCTTGGGCTGGCCCTCCCTGATCTTCTTGTCGATGAGCGACTGCACGTCCTTCTGCAAGGTCTTGCCGCTGGAGGCCGAGGCACCCTCCATGAAGTATTTCTCCGAGATCGTGGCCGCGTCGAGGCCCGAGACGAGCGAGACCCGGGCGCGCTTCG
This sequence comes from Promethearchaeota archaeon, assembly GCA_016932935.1. Lineage (GTDB taxonomy): Archaea > Asgardarchaeota > Lokiarchaeia > Sigyniarchaeales > Sigyniarchaeaceae > Sigyniarchaeum. Next base: position 6,074 of record JAFGBX010000148.1, read on the forward strand.
CCTCGCGGGCGATGAAGTATGCCTTGTGCCCGCCCATCACGAACTCGCTCTTGATCCTCTTCTCCAGGAAATCGAAGGCCTTCGCGAGCTTTTCGGCCGGGTCCTTGGTCTTCGCCACGTGCTTGCTCGCATCTTCGATCCAGGCCTCGAAGTTGTCGTTACCGATGCCCTCGCTGCATTCGGCGAGCAGCACCACGGTACCGCCCGGCTTGACGCTGTCGATCGTCTGCGTCAGGGCCTTGGTTGCCTGGTACAGGTTGATGTCCTTTGGATAGCCCCCCGACGAGACGATGGCCATGTCCGCTTGTTGCTCGATGCGCGCGTTGAAGTGCGCCTTGTGGATGGCGACTGCCTGCTCGAACGCGACCCCGAGCTCGCCCGCCTTGATGTCGACGACGCCCTTCCCCGCCTCGGAGACGACGTTGATCACGAAATCCGCCCCCACCTTCTTGGCGGCTTCAGCCATGTCGAGGTGGACCGGGTTCCCGTCGAGGCTGCCCGTCCTGGCGTTCGGATCCACGAGTAACCCGTGGTTCACGTCGATGCAGTCCGCGCCGCAGATGGCGGGCATGATGGACTTCCGGTCGCCGCCAAAGCCAGCGTAGTAGTGGAACGTGATGTCGGTGAGAAGGATCCTGCAGTCGGCGTCGTGGTATGCCTTGTTGACGCGGATCGGGGTGCCGCGGGCAGTCTTGCCGAGGTCGACGAGGTCGCCAGCGCTCGCGTCGTGCACGACGACGGTGTAATCCTTGGCGATCTTCTTCCCGAGGATCTGCTCCAGTTGCTCGGGCGTCGGCGCCTTGTGCGTCGCCGTGCCGACGATGATCGTGACCCTCTTCTTGTCGACGCCCATTTCGGCGAGCAAGTCAAAGAAGGGGATGAGGATCGCGTCCCGCGGGAAATCGCGCGTATGATCGTCGACGACGACGGCGATGGACTTCTTGTCCTTGACCAGCTCGGGCAGCGGCTTCACGTTCCCGATGGGCTTCTCTACCGCGTCCTGGAGCAGCATGACAGGGTTGTCGGAATATTCGATCTCTTTCGGCGTGATCTCCTCGACGGCTATGTCGTCGGGGATAGTGATCGTGATTCCCTTGGACTTTCCATACGGGAGTGTAACTTTTACCAACGTTCTAAACCTCGGTGGCGTGGTCTAGGCCAATCTGAATTAGAACAAGAATCTGTCGTAGGTTGGTATAATGCAACTTTGATTAAAAAATCTCTTTTTAAAGGAGGTAGAGTTTCATGGATCTATACGGTCTTTTATCGCCCTGGCGGCGATCAAGCCGGTGACACCCGCCGCCACGATACCCCTGGTCAAGCCAGCCCCGTCCCCCGCGACGAAAAAGCCGGGGATTATCGTCTCTAGTTGGGCATTGGTGTATATTCGCTTTGCGCTGTACTTCACCTCGGGCGCATAGAGGAGCGTCGAGTCGCTGGCGACGCCCGGGATCACCTTGTCGAGCTGCTCCAGGCCCTCGACGAGGTTCATCATGATGCGATGGGGGTAGGCGAGCGAAATGTCCCCCGGCGTGATCGCGTCGTAGGAGATGGTCGGCACCACATTGGACTTCTTCAGCCGCTTGAGCGTCGAGCGGGCGCCGCGCCGCAGGTCCCTGAGCCGCTGCACGATGGGCTTCCCGCCGCCCAGCAGCGTCGCCACGTCCGCGATGGCCTTCCCGAACTTCGTCGAGTCCTCGAGCGGGGCGGTCAGGTTGATCCGGTTGAGCAGGGCGAAGTTTGTGTTCTGGGACTTCTTGTCCACGAACGAGACGCCGTTCACGCCGATCGTGCCGTCGTGGTACGCCTCGAGGACGACGAACCCCTCGTGGTTCGTGCAGAAGGTACGAACCTGGTCGTCGTGGGTCTTCGTGAAGATGTGGAACTTGGGATCCCGCTGGATGTTGCATATCTCCTCCATGATCTCCGCCTTGACCTCGACCCGGGCGCCGATGTCGATGGACTCGTAGGTCGACCCGATCCCCAGCCTCTCGGCCTGGCCCGACAGCCAGATCATGCCGAACCTGCCGGGCGCGGCGATCAAGAAGTCGAACGGGCCGAACCGCTCCCCCTGTTCCGTCTCCAAGGACTTGTCTTGGTTGATGATCTTGACCAACTGGTTGGTCTTGAACTCGACGCCTCGCTTCATCTGGTCGTGGTAGACCTGGTCGATGATGCGGGGCGTGTGGTCGCTCCCCATCAAGCGCTGCCTGATCGGGATGAAGTCGATGCCCGCCGCCGAGGAGAGCCGCTTGAGCTCCCTCGCTTGCGCGGGGTCGGGGTTATAGAGCTTGATGCCGCCGTCGAAGCGCATGAAGAACTCCTCGACGGCGAGGACGAGGTCGAGCGCCCGGTCCTCGCTGCCAGCCAGCTCGATGAGGTCGCCGCCGATCTTGGGGTGCATGTTCAAGATGCCGCTGGAATACATCCCCGCCCCGCCGATGCCGCACATGATGTTGCAGGCCGGCTTGCACTTCACGCAGTAGTGGAACTTGTCGCTCACCGGGCAATGCCGCTCCATCGGCTGCTTGCCGACGTCGAACACCGTGATCCTCGCGCCCTTGACGTCGGCGAGGAAATCCGCTGCTAGTAAGCCAGCGGGACCTGCGCCGATGATCGCAATAGAGGTCATTCCACTCGTTTAAAGAAGGTGAAGGTATTTAGGGATCGCTTATTCCCGCTCGACCTATTTGAGCAGGTCGAGGATTCGCATTGCCAACATGGCAGCATTCTTCCCGTTGTCGATGCCCACCGCGGCCACGGGCACGCCGGGCGGCATCTGGACGATGCTGAACAGTGCATCGATGCCACCGAGGGATCGGTTGCCCGAACATGGCACGCCGATGACCGGCTTGTCGGTTAGCGAGGCGACGACGCCAGGCAGCGCCGCGGCCAGGCCCGCGATGCAGATGAACACCTTCGCAAGCGAGCCCTTCACGTATCTCGCCAGTTCTTCGGGTTGGCGGTGGGCCGAGATGACCCTCGCCTCGAACGCGACGCCCCTTTCCTTCAAGGCGTCTTCGGCCTTCACCGCGACGTCCTTGTCGGATTCCGAGCCCATGATGATCGATACCAGGATGCTAGGCATGGTCTTCACGGACGGGTAACACGATGGGGAAAAAAAGGTTTTTGATGCGCACCGGCCGGTACGCGGCCGGTCATCTCAGCTCGCACGCGACCTTGGCGCACGTGTCGACGCCGAGGGTGCGCGTGGCAATGATGTCCGCTCCCAAGCCGAGCACGTTTTGCACCACGACGGAACCACATTTGAACGGGGCTTGAACCTCTATCCTCGCGAGCAAATCGAGAATGTCGTTCAATCGTTCCTTCGGCACGGGTACCGACGAGCGCACGGGGAGCAATGGGATGAATGCGCCCTTGATGCGGACGGTCGTCGCCAGCGTGCGCTTCGGGGCGAGGAACTCGTCAGAGGCGTACTGCTCGCCCCTCTTGCACCCTTGCCCCTCCATCAGGAGCTTGCCGTCGGGCATCTGCTTGACCGTGATGGCGCAAGAGTTCGGGCAGACCACGCAGATCACGTCCTTTTGCTTCACGGCTCCGTTCACGCGACCTTCGCCTCCGATAGCTCCTTGGCCGGCTTGGGTTCGAGGTAGGCCTCGATGGGCTGCGCCTTGTCGATGGCGTTCAAGGCGGCGGCCGAGAGCTCGAAGATGACCATCTCGCTCGGGCGCAGGTGCTTGAAGAACTTCTTGTAGACCTCTTTGGCGCCGTTCTTGACCCTCACGTACACGTCGTCCACGGGCCGTTTCACGCGCAGCGATACATTCACGGGGCCTATCCTGCTCGCGAGGGCGAGGTCGACGCCGGTGTTGACTTTGATCGGGAGGACGTAGCCGATGCCCCTCCCCGCGACCAGGGGGACGGCGTCGGGCGAGTTGATCGACGGCAGCCGTATGCCCGTCGCGTACATCGCGGCCATGGCCCCGGCCCGCTTGGCCTCGATCGCCACGTTGTCGACCAGGTCGTGTACTTGCAAGACGTTGCCGCAAGCGAAGACGCCCTCGACGTTCGTCTGCAAGAACTGGTTCACCTCGGGCCCGTTCGTCCGGGCGAGCCTGATGCCCGCCTTCCTCGACACCTCGTTCTCGGGGATCAAGCCGACGGAGAGCAGCAGCGTGTCGCAGCTGAAGAAGATCTCCGTGCCGGGCACCATCTTCCAGTTCTCGTCGACCCTGGCGATCGTGATGCCCGTGACCCTGTCCTTGCCGTGCACCCGGACGACCGTGTGGGAAAGGTACAAGGGGATGCCGAAGTCATCGAGGCATTGCACCTTGTTGCGGATGAGACCGCTCGGGTAGGACATTATCTCGACCACGGCCTCGACCTTGGCGCCCTCCCACGTGAGCCGGCGTGCCATGATCATGCCGATGTCGCCCGACCCGAGGATGACGTACCTCGTGCCGGGCATGAATCCCTCGATGTTGACGAACCGCTGGGCCGTCCCGGCCGTGTAGACGCCCGTCGGGCGGTAGCCGGGGATCTTGATCGCGCCCCGCGTGCGCTCGCGGCAGCCCATGGCGAGCACGATGGCCTTCGCCTGCACCTTCACGACGCCTTGCTCGTTGATCGCGAGGATCTCCTTCTTCGGGGTCATGTCGAGCACCATCGTGCCCAACATCACGTCGACCTTCGTTTCCCCCAGCATGTCGATGTAGCGCTGGGCATATTCCGGCCCGGCGAGTTCTTCCTTGAACTCGTGGAGGCCGAAGCCCGGGTGGATGCATTGCTGCAGTATCCCCCCCAGCCCGTCGTCCCGCTCTATGATCGTGACGCTGCAGCCCCCCTTGTTTGCCTCGATCGCCGCGGCCAGGCCGGCGGGCCCGCCGCCGATGACCGCGACGTCCGTCTCCTTCTGCATCATGGCCGCGCGACCTCCGAGCCGTTCACGCTGGCCGCCCGCGGTTGCCTGAACTCCTTGGTCTCGCCGAAGAAGTACTTGGTCGACGGTTCCCGCTTCACGATCTCGTCCTCCTCCACGCCGAGCTCGCGGGCGAGGATCTTGATCACGCGCGGGGTGCAAAACCCGCCCTGGCACCTGCCCATGCCGACTCGCGTGCGGAACTTCACGCCGTCGACCGTCCTGGCGCCAACCGGGCGGCGGATGGCTTGCACGATCTCCCCCTCGGTCACGGTCTCGCAGCGGCAGATGATGTGGCCGAACTGCTTGTTCCACTGGGCAAGGGCGTCCCGTTCGCTCCACGGTAACTCGGCGAACACGATCGGCTTCTCGCGCGTGGGGTTGAAGTTCTCCTTGAGCTTGAGCTCGATGCCCGACGCCTTGACCGCGTCGACGACCTCCTCGGCGATGCCGAGGCAAGAGCTGAGCCCCGGGGACTGGATGCCCGCTGCCTGGAAGAGCTTGGGGGTCACCTTCGACTCGCCGATGATGAAATCGTTGGTGGAGGAGACGGCCCGCAAGCCCGCGAAATTCGTGATGCTCTCGACGAGCGGGATGCGCGGTATCAGCTTCCGCCCGCCCTCGATGACCTCGTCGAGGCCATGGAGCGACGTCGAGTTGTCGAGCTTCGAGTCCTGGTCGCGCGCGTTCGGCCCGAGGAACACGTTGCCGTCGACCGTCGGCGAGACGAGGATGCCCTTGGACTTCTTCGTGGGGACGGGGAACAAGACCTTGCGCACGTAATCGCCCATCTTGTCGAGCAAGATGTATTCGCCCTTCCGGGGCGTGATCTTGAACGACTCGTCGCCTGCCATGCGGGATATCTCGTCGGCGAACAACCCGGAGGCGTTGATGATCGCCCTGGCCTGGAACGACTTGCCCGGCGTGTCGACGATGAAGAACTTCCCCATGTTCTCGATGGCCTGGACGGGCGCGTTGAAGACGAACTCCACGCCGTTGATGTTGGCGTTCTCGGCGAGGGCGATGGCCAGCGTGAAGGGCGAGATGACCCCCGCTGTCGGCGCGTGGAGCACGACCTCCACGTCGTCCGTGATGTTTGGCTCCATCTTCTTGATCTGGGAGAGCTCCTTGATGATCTCCACGGGGATGTCCCGCTCGACGCCGTGCTGGTACAGCTCCTCGATGTAATCGGTTCCCTGGCCCGCCAAGGCTACGACAAGCGACCCGAGGCGCCTGAACGGGATGTAGAGCTCCTTGCAGATGTCGTCGTATAGCGGGTTGCTCCTGACGTTCATCTTGGCCTTCCACGAGCCGCTCGGGGCGTCATACCCGGCATGGATGATGCCAGAATTCGCCTTGGAGGTCTCACATGCGACGTCGGAGAGTTTCTCGATGACGATGGCAGAAACCTTGTATTTCGAGAGCTCCCGAGCGATCGCCGTGCCCGTGACGCCCGCGCCGATGATGGCAAAATCGTAGAGCATCTTAATCGACGGAAGAAACGACTTGAAAGAGATAAGCCATTGCCTCGCTCCGAGCGAGAAGTGGCGCGTGAAAAAAAGTCGGTCTATTTGAGCAGTTCGATTTCCACGGTAACCGCGTCCGGGATTCTGATGCGCATGATGGCGCGCATCGTGCGATCGTCGGCATAGATGTCGACCAAGCGCTTGTGGATGCGCATTTCCCAATGCTCGTACGTGGCGGAGCCGTTACCGCACGGGGACTTCCGAAGGCCGAGCTTCATGTGCTGCGTGGGGAGCGGGATGGGCCCCTTGATGGAAACGCCGGTTTCCTTCGCGATGTCCCTTATCTTCTGGCAGACGCCGTCGATATCGGAGACTTCTAACGCCGTGAGGCGGATACGGGCTTTCTGGCTCGCCATGACATGGGTACCCAAGGGGTGATGAGCAAGGGAGTGCCCCGTTTGTTTTTAACCTTCGCACCGGCGCCCCTCCTAGCAAATGCCACCGCACAAATGCGCCCTCGCCGGGGAAATCACGCGACGGCGGGAATCGGAGATCCCCCACGTTCCACCGGGTTCCCATCGGCGGTCTCCCTGGCACACGATCTTGGCGTATGGGCGAAGGAACGCCCAAGGGCGAGGAAATCTAGATATTGTTGCGTTATCATCTTTGACTTGATCCATGTCCCAAAACCCCCCCTTCTCGTTAAAGGAGCTCGCGCTGATATCGGAACCCCTCGACGCCCAGGGATGGAAGCAGCGTAACGTACCCGGCATCAAGCACCGGTACTTCACTGACAAGAAGGAGCGGATCGTGAACTTGACGGTGGAGTACCCGTTCGAGCCGGACGTGAAGATCCGGAGGCAGTTCTACTTGTTCCGCGCGCGGTTCGGCCTGATCGCGTCCCTGGGCCTCATCAGCGAGGAGTTCGTGAGGAAGCTGTTCACGTACTGGGCGCAGAAGATGAAGGGGATAGATGCCGTCTTCGAGCAGCTGCCAATGGCGGGGAAGGTCAAGGCACTGGACACGAGCTCGGAGATCAAGAACCGGGTGAAGGTCGAGTTCGTGGACAAGCTCCCGGAGGTCATGGAAGACAAGGACGAGAACATGTACCACGAACGCGTCCGCCTCTTCCTCGCGAGCCAGAAGTTCACGGTCGACTATGTCGTCTCCAAAAAGATCGCCACGGCGCTCAAGGAATTGAACATCGAACCCATGAACCGGTATGACGACATTTTTGAGCTCCAGGATGGCATCTCGCCGAACTTCATCGACCGGTTACTCGTGTTCAAGAATCCCGAATACGAGGAGGTCTTGTTCCTCGAGCCGGGCTACTTCTCCTACTACAGGGACATCGAGGTCGAGAACGTCCGCATGCGGATCCTCGTCGATTCCTACGCGGTCGAGCCGCTGACCACGCTCTGGAAGGCCGATCTCGCCGATCTCTTGCAAGACATCATCCGCAGCGCCCGTGCAGGGCTTGCAGCCTGCATCAACGCGACGGGCATTGCCGAGTTCACGAAGGTCTATTTCATCAAGAGGAACTTCGACATCTACATGAAGACGTACCTCAAGCAGTTCGACCCGCTCAAGAACGCCGAGGCGAAGGAGCTGGCGTTCCCGATACCGAGCGCGTGGCACGAGATCCTGCACACGCCCAACCTGGTACAGCCGCCATGGAACCTCTTCACGAAGCCCCCCGAGACCTTCGAGGAGCTGCAGGCGCGCCGCGTGTACGTGGAGAGCCAGCGGCAGGGCAAGCAAGGCAACCTGTCGGAGATGGTTTCCGCCCTCTCGCAGACCCTCGCCACGTTCAACAAGGCCGGGCAGAAGTACGCGTTCTACCTCGCCATCGTGGAGCTGGCCCGCATCGCCGTGAAGGTGGGGAACTACCCCGAGTGCAAGGCGAAGTACGACCTCGCCATGGACTTCGCGATCAAGAGCGATGGGCTCGTCATGCCCGACGAGGTCATGAAGCTCCAGGAGGAGTACGCGGAAGCTTGCGTCAAGTTCCTGGAATACGATAATGCGGTGCGCCAATACACGCTCCTCTTCAACTACCTCGAGCGGGCACGCCCCGAGACTGACTCCAAGCGCATCGACGTCCTCATCAAGCTCAACAAGATCTTCATCAACCGGAACGACTTCGCCTCGCTCGATTTCGAGGTCCAGAAATACTTCAAGCAGATCAAGGACTTCGCGGACAAGCACAAAGACAAGTTCATTCTGGCAGCGTATTACCGGGTCTTGGGGCTCTACTACGAGAAGAAGGGCAAGTTCTCCGACGCGCTCTCCTCCTACAAGCGGGCCATGGAGGAGGCGGCCAACGCCGGCGCGGTCGAGACCGAGCTCGAGGCCATCATCGAGCTCGGGCGGGGCTACCTGTCGGGCAAGAAGAAGAACTTCGAGGCCGCCCAGAGGGTTCTCGAGCGGGGGAACACGATCGTCGGGAAGACCGACGACCTCTTGAACGAGCTCAAGATCTACGAGATGTTGGAGGAACTTTACAACCAGATGAACAACTACCAGCTCGCAGGCCATTACAACAAGGAATCACAGCGCCTACGCCTTGCGTTGAAAGCACGCGGCATGCTATGAGGCAGTTGCCGACCGAGACCTCCCCCCCTTGCGCCACTCGCCGCCCACGGTTGCGCATGGATTTTAAGCAAGGGACGGTTCGATCCGGATGAGCACGATTGAACGATCGGTAGAGAGCATCATGGCCAAGGAGGACATCCACGTGATAATCTCGGGCTCGCGCAACGCCGGCATCAGCTCCTTCATCAACCAGATGGCCGGTGATTACGAGCCCCACGACGAGTCCGGCATGGGCATCGACATCCAGTCCGCGTCGGTGTACGTCAACAAGGAGGAGTACAACATCCTGTTCTACGAGATCGCGAGCACGTTCCCCCTCGACTCGCTGAAGAAGATCTTCCAGAAGAAGAACGTGGGCATCGCGATCATGTTCGACGTGAGCAACGCCGTCTCGCTCGAGTTCGCTGAGCTCATCTACAACCAGATAGCCGAGAAGCTCGGCACCAGGCTGCCGAGGGTCAAGTTCTTGCTCGGCTCGCACTCGGATCTCCCGAAGGCGATGCCCCAGGAGGCGATCGACGCGCTCATGGCCGGGATGGGGGGGAAGACCTACTACCTCGAATTCTCGGCGAAGACCGGCGAGCGGCTCCTCGAGAGCCTGGAACGGTTGGCCCAGCGGATCCTCGAGAAGTGAAGGACGAGGGCGGTATCCCCCTTCAAACACCCAGCCTTTTCATGTGATCGATGCGCTTCTGCAGCAGCTCCTTCCTGCCGATGTCCCTGCGGTGGTAGAGGTCCCCGGAGACGAGCGCCGTGCCCTTCTCCGCTATCTCCTCGGCCCGCTCGATCGTGCCCGCGATGCCGAGGATCCCGACCGTGCGCGACGACGAGGTCACGACGGCCCCGTCGTCCTTCTGGTTCACCGAGGCGTAATAGCACCGCGCGCCGATCCTTCTCAAGCCATCCTCGTCGACCATGATGGGGCTGTTCGTCACCGGCTTTTCCGGGTAGCCGTTGGGAACGAGGTACTTCACGACCGTCGCGACTTCCTTGAACTCGGCCTTCATCTTGTGGAGCGAGCCGTCGACGATTCCCTGGCAGATGTCCGTGAAGTTGGTGGTCATGATCGGCAGGACGTTCATCGCTTCGGGGTCGCCGAACCGGGCGTTGAACTCGACGAGCTTGACGCCTTTCTTCGTCTTCATGAACTGCCCATACAAGAAGCCCTTGTACGCCGTGCCGGTCTCTTGCTTGAGCGCGCCGATCGCCTTCACCATGCACTCGATTGCGAACTCCACGTCGCTCCGCGGGATGAAGGGCATGAGGTGGTCTTGCATCGAATAGGAACCCATGCCGCCGGTGTTCGGTCCCTCGTCGTTCTCGTATGCCCTCTTGTGGTCCTGGACGAGCGGGGTGGGCAGGATGGTCCTGCCGTCTACGAAGGTCTGGAGGGTGAACTCCTCGCCATCGAGCCGCTCCTCGACCACCACGCGGCCACCCTGGTGGAAGATCTCCTCGCAATACGAGATGATGTCCCCCTTGCTCCTCATGTGCTCCCCGAACACCTTGACGCCCTTGCCGCCCGTGAGCCCGTCTGGCTTGACCACGACGTTCTCCATCCCCAGATCGTCCACGAACCCGGGGATGCCGTCCATGGAGGTGAACGTGGCGAACTCGATGTTCACCGGGTTCTTGGAATTCTTCAAGAGCGTGCGGGTGAAGATCTTCGAGCCCTCGAGCTGGGCGGCGTCGATGGCCGGGCCGACGCACGGGATGCCCGCGCTGCCGAACGCGTTCGCGATGCCCACGACGAGGGGCGCTTCAGGCCCGACGACGACGAAATCGCAGCCAGCGGCGAAGCTGGTCGCGTGCTCGAAGTTCTCGAGGCTGTCGATCCGGAAGTTACCGCCTGAAAGGCGGGCGATGGCCGGGTTCTTCTTGTTCATGAAGGCACGCAGTTCCGCACCGCTGTTGACCAGCGCCTCGGCAATGGCATGTTCCCGAGCGCCGTTCCCGACTAGCATCACCTTGACCATGATCCTCGTTCACCACGCGTGTCAAGTCTCCGGGGGGATTAAACGACCGTTATTACCGACGCGATAACCGGTCATGTGGCCGGTTCCTTGCCCTCCTTGATGATGTCGAGCGACCGCTTCGCCGCGGAGTTGAACCGGTAACCCACGGACTTGAACTCGGGGACGATTGAGAAATATTCCTTGATGGTGACGAATTGCTTGATGAAACCATCGTAATCCTTGTGCTTCAAGATGTCCACGAGCTCGTCGACGATCCGCTTGAACTCCGGCAGCATGTCGATGAACGCTCGGTTCTCGAGCTCGATAGTGGCGTAGATGAACGGCTCCTGCGTGAGGACCTCCTGGGAGATCAAGTGCTGGAGGTGGAAGGTCGTCCCCTCGAACGACACGAGCCTCGTTATGTCGGCGCCGAGGTCCCTTAGCAGCTTCCCGAACAGGATGTTGAGCATGTGGGGGATGCCGAGCGTTAACGCTATCATCCGGTCGTGCTCGTCGGCCGTGGCCTCGATGATGGTGGGCCTGTCTGGTTCGATGATGGCCCTGAACCGATCCACGACCGACCTATCCCCTTCCAGGTCGATGAGGATGAAGTTCTTGTTCGTCATGCTCTCCGCGCCCGGGCCGTACATGGGATGGGTGCTCAAGACGTGGATGCCGTGCTCCTTCCTGGCACCAGCCAGCAGCGCCGGGATCCGCCCCTTGACCGAGGCGATGTCGAAGAGCACGGCGTCCTTGCCCATCAAGGGCGCGACACCCGCAATCGCCTCCTCGTGGGCGGTGATGGGCACCGAGAGCAAGACCCAAGCGGATCTTGGGATGCACTCGTGCAATCCGGTCGTGAAGGAGATGCTGCCCCCAGGTTCCGGGGCGGCAAGCTCCCGCTTCAACCAGCAAAGCTTTTCCTCGGAGCGGGAGTAGGCGTGCACGTGCCAGCCGCGATTGGCGAAATACTGGGTGAACCACCTGCCCATCTGGCCCGTTGCGCCGACGATCGTGACCTCCCTCGATGACTTGTCGACCATGACGCTCGTCCCATGACTAGATTCCTCAGCATAAATCGTTTAGACCTTTTGTCGGTTCGAGCGAATCGCGTCGGGAGATGCGCCCTTTTCGGACACCAAGTTTCCATCCACGCTCGGATCTCGTGCATCGTTTCTCACGGTGTTGGCGCGTGGATACTTTTTAATATCCCCGGATGCCAAAAAGGAAACGAGCTGTGCTCCTTTCGCTATTACTCGGAACATTCATAGCGATCACCGATCAGTGCGGTTTGCCATGGTTTCCATTGGAGATTTCGACTTCCCGGAGGATCGGCTGTATTCACGGGATCACATCTGGGTCAAGGTCGAGGATGAGGGCGGGAAGATAGCCGCGATGGGGATAGACGCGATGGGGTACTCGATAGCCGGACAGATCTCGATCATCCGCGTGAAGAAGGGCGGGAAGCCGGCGATCAAGGGAAAAACATTCGGCACCATGGAGTCCGGCAAGGGGGTCGTGGCCCTAAAATCGCCGATATCCGGGGTCATCACGGACATCAACCCGCTGATCGACCAGAAGAGATACGCCTCCCTCATCGAGCAACCATTCGAGAACTGGCTCGTCAAGATCCAATACGAGGACGCGGGCGAGCTCGCGCAACTCATCAAGGGCGTTGCCGAGATCTCCAAGTGGGCGAAGGAAGAACTGTCCAAGATGAAGAAATGAGGGGGGAGGCCCCCCTCTTTCCCCGGGGTTCAGAGGCCGGGCTGCAAGAGCTCCCAGAACGCGAACGTGGGGGCGAACCAGAGGAGCAGGATCAAGAACGCGTTGAACGCGATCAGCACGGCGATCGTTGCCTCCTCCTTCTTCAAGCTCCGGGGCTGGGAGTTCCGCACCGCGGCGGGCAGGTCCTTTCCGCCGAAGATCCACGCGATCGAGACCGCCACCCACGTCGACGTGAACAGCATCGTGAACAAGATCCCCCAGAACAGCACCTGGGCCGCGATGAGGCCGGGGTTCTCGGCGACGAGCTTGTAGACTGCATCGAGGATGAAGATGCCCAGGTAGACCGTGCCCGTCGTGCCCACGACGTACCCCGCGAGCGTGACAGGCCGGCGCAGCTTCAACCCCTCCATGTCCTCGATGACGTCCGAATGGAACACCTTCGTGATGTTCTTCACCGCCAAGATGAGCGCCAACTTCGTGGCGAGCGTGATGACGACCTGGAGCATGATGGCTTGCTGGATGTCGTGCCCGGCCGGCCCCGTCTCCCCCATGACCCCGAACAGCGCGAGCATAATGCCGAAGTCGGTCATGTAGGATCCCATCACGATCATCTCGATGCGGCGCTGCTTCCTGCCGAACAGTTCCCTCGTTATCACCGCGACGCCGGCAACCAGGTTCCCCATCCCCAGGACGAAGCTCGTCGCGTCGAAGGCGACCCCCGTGAGGTTCAGCGCGTCGTGCACTTGCAAGAACTTCCAGTACAGCGCGCTCATGAAGAAGAGGTTGAACGCCTTCACGGAGACGTGGGATTTCAGGTGCAAGCCAAAGTGCACGAGCAGACTCGCGGGGAACGCAGCGAACACGATCAAGAAGCCAGCGTACAAGAAGAGCATGGCGAGCGGCGGCACGGAATCGGGGTCGAGGGTGGCCAGATACAGGTTCTGCGCGTTGCCGGGGGCGTTGTTGATGATCAAGCACCCGGTCATGAGGAGGATGAAGCCCGTCGCGAACGTGGCGATCAGCGCGTTGAACATCTTCTTGTCGACGGTCGGGTAGATGAACTTCAGGATCGAGACGAAGACCTCGGTCGCAAGTACGAAAGCCCCAAGGATGAACAGGTTGTCCGCGTAGATGAAGCCGCACACGGTTCCCGAGATGAGGAAGAGGAGCACGTGGTAGAACCGCTCGACGTTCTTGTCGGTGAAGTCACCGAAGCCGTTAAGCAAGATGACGAACGTGATGGCCATGCACGCGGCCACCATGAAGCTGTTGTTCCTTGATATCACGAGGTTCGCCGGTGCCAGCGGGGGCCCCGTGATCGTTCCCGGCCCAAAGAACTGCACGGCCACGAGCGCAAGCGAAAGGGCAGGAAGGGCCAGGAGCAGCAGCTTGCTCCCGCGCTTCTTGAAGTCGATCGACAAGGAGGCGATGGCCCCGAAGTACATGGCCAGCACGGGCAGGAAGGTCAAGATCGGCTCAAGCATCCGCATCCCCCGCGTTCTTGCTCGCCTTCAGCAGGAAGCCCCGCTCGTGCGCGTCCTCCTTCCTCGCTTGCAGGTTGAAGTCCTTGATGTAGTCGTCGTTCGAGATCCCGTCCTCGCGGGCCTGGTCGATGCACGCCGTGTAGACGCCGAGGTAGAACACGATGTAGATCATGTTCGCCGCGACGAAGAAGATCAGGAAGATCTGGATCGTGACGTTCGTGATCGTGATGAGCAGCAGCGTGAGCAGCACGAACGTGATGATGCCGTTCACGTGTATCTTGAACCTTCTTGGCACGAACACGTGGAGCGCGGAGAGCACGAGCGCGATCAGCCCGATAATCATCAAGTCGATCAAAACCTCTGGTGTCATCGCGTACGTGAATATGCCGAGCGCGAAGAACCACGCTGCGGCCGAGAAAAACACCACGATGAGCTTGTTCGCCGTGCTCGGATCCTGGGTTCCGCCCATGGTCGCCATCCTTCCGTTTCTGCGCGTGCGTGCCTTCATTAAAAGAATAGGTGCTCTGTTAAAAAAAGCATCTAGGTGCACGCGTTGGAACGGGTGGGCGGAGCACCATCGATCTCGTTCGGGCCGCGTTCGTCTGAAGCGCCTTCTTTCCAACCAGGTGAAGCCTTAAATATTCTACGCCCGCTTTATCGAAGCATGATCGCCGAGGCTGATTTGCCCGTCTTCACCATCGAGCTGGCCGCCGTTGCCCTCGACATCACCCTCGGGCTCTTCTTGCTCTCCAAGACGCTGAGGCTTGCACCGAGCCCACCCCGGCGGTACTACACGGGCGTGTTCCTCTTCTTCCTAACCCATTCGATCTGCAGGACGGTGTTCCTCGTCCGGGGGTATTTCATCGAGAAGAGTCTTGCTGACGTGCGCGTTTCCATGTTCGATATAGGAACGACGCTCGGCCTCTTGAGCGTGGTGTTGCTCGTCATGGCGATCGAAACGACGATCTTCACCCAGTCGAGACGGCTCTTCACGATCACCGGGTTCTTCGCCCTCGGCGTGATGCTGATCGACTTGTTCA
>JAFGBX010000149.1 GCA_016932935.1 Promethearchaeota archaeon
CGTTCGTGGTTCGCGCGCCGCCGGTGCCGTGGTGGGAGCTGCCGTGGGTCGTGGCGTTGATGGTCGGCGGGGTGGCGGGCTTCGCGGTGCTGGCGTTGCACGCGAAGCGGTCGGCGATCCGGCTGGGGCTGCTGAGACGCCGGAAGCTGCAGGAACTCTATGAGGCCCGGAAAAGGCTGGAGGAGATCCCCTCGTGATTTCCAATGAATGTACCAGCCAGGGATCCATGATGCAGCCCCCGTTAGAGCAACGGGAGGGCATGGTATGCCACGTCGTAGACGCATGCCACGTCTGCGTCCCTGGTGGAAGGGCGTCGAGAGACGTCCCGCGTCGGGGTCGAGGAACTGGAGGGGCAAGCACGAGGAGGCGCGGCGCCGGTACCGGCTGGTCGTCGCCAGGAGGCGGTCACCAGGGCAACCCCTCACGGGTCTCGATCAGGGGGAGCAGCGTGCCGGGAAGGACTCCAGCAGCTCGAGGGATCACGGGATCGGGCCTTGAACGCCCGCGGGCACATGGCGCGAGATAGGTTCTTATTTTTTAATTCGATCGAGTGTATAGAAAACTCGCTCTCACATCGCGAGAGATGATGGAACGATGGGCAAGATGCAAGATTTCCTTGGGTGGTTAAGCGGCGAGGACGGCGGCGGTGGCAGCAAGGGCTCCTTCTCATCGTCGCGTGGCGGCAGGAAGGGCACCGACGCGGCACAGGTCAGGTCTCGAAAGATGCTCTTCAAGCTGCGGCTCCAGATCAAGCGCATGCAGTCCCAGCAGCGCAAGCTCGAGTTCCAGGCCGACAAGACCAAGAAGAAGGCCGTCGAGATGCGGAGGAACGGGGACGAGCAGGGCGCCCGCATGTACGCGGCCGAGATGCTCAAGTACCGCAAGATGTCCGGGAACATGGTCAAGTTCGTCACGAACCTCCAGGCGATGCAGTTCAAGCTCGAAGCAGTCGCCGAGACGCAGAAGATGGCGCACATGTTCGAGTCGATCGACGCCTCGCTGCAGGACCTCAAGGGCACGGTCTCGGTGCCCGAGCTGCAAAGCACGCTCGAGTCGATCAACAGCACGATCATGGACATGGACGCGAACCTCGAGATCACGCAGGAGGGCCTCGAGCTCACGACCGAGGCGAACGTGAAGGTGTCGGACAAGGAGCTCAAGGGCGCGCTCGACGAGATCGACCAGAGCATCGCCGTGGAGGGCCTGGAACTGCCCGGAGCCGCCGACACGGAGCTCACGCCCGAGGAAGGCGAGAAGATCAACGACTACAAGTCCCGGATCGACTCGTTGAAGGGATGATGCGCCCGCCTCCCCCCCGGCCGAGGGTCGTTCCTTGCTATCCTTAATAATTCTGGATTACTATTCATCAAGCAAGCACCATCTTGAGGCGAACGATCAATGGGACGCAAGAGATCCTACTCATCATCTCATCCTTATTACTCCTGGTGGAACACCATACGTGCAATAATTATAGGCGGCGCGATCCTGACCATCGTCCTCGCAGTGGTGTGGATGATACCGCACTACGAGAACGCGCAGACGTGGTTCGGCACGTACGGCATCGAGCGGATTATCTGGCTTGTCGCGTGGGGCATCGTCCACATCGTGCTCGCGGTCGGCCTGTTGAGCGGCACGGGCGCCGTGCGGAGGAAGAAGGTCCACATCTGGTGCCACTGGCTGGTGCTCATCATCGTGGGCCTGGTGATCGTCCTCCCGACCGGCAACTGGGGCGGCGTCGTCGTCGTCATAGCGGGCATCGTCGGGATCGTCGACAAGCTCGATTGAACCCGCCCTTACCTCCTTTTCCCTCCCCGGTGACTGCCCGGAACTACATAAGCCACCCGCCATGCCTCCTCGTGAGAGACCGTGATCGACTGCTTCGTCCTCGGCTCGAAATCCCCCGACCGCAAGGCGCTCATGGAGGCGTCGGGGCTCGTGCCCCTCGTCGTCCTCCCCGGTGACTATCCCGAGCGCGAGGAGGACGAGGTGAACAACCCGGCCCGCCTCGCGGAGATCCTTGCGGCGAAGAAGGCCCAGAACGTGTTCGACAAGCTCCGGCTGGCCATCAAGAGGGAGGGCTTCGTCGCGAGCCTCCCGATCCCGGCGGGCGCGGGAACCGCCACGCTCGTGCTGGTCACCGCCGACACGGTCGTCTCGCTGAAGAGCGAGGTCATCGGCAAGGCGGAGGACGAGGACGAGGCCTTCTCGATCCTGCGGCGGCTGCAAGGCCAGACCCACAAGCTCGTCACCGCGTACTGCTTGAAGGCCATCGAGCTCGACGCCGGGGCGCCCTCGGTGAGGGAAATCGCGGCCAGGGCGGGCGGCACGGCCACGCGCGTGAAGTTCGCCCCGCTCGATAGCGAGCAGGTCCGCGCCTACGTGGCGACCGGCGAGTGGCGGGGGCGGGCCGGGTGCTACGCCATCCAGCTGCAGGCCAGCAGGTTCGTCCGCGCCATTGAAGGCTCGCACAGCGGCGTCGTGGGCCTCCCGGTCGCCGAGGTCGTCGACGACCTGCGGGCAATGGGCCTTGATCTCTAGGTCGCCCGTGATGGTCTGCTTTAAGCAACTCGATGCTGGATCGAGGATCCGAACCCGAAAAAGAATGATGAAGAACAGGGGGCTCGATTACCTCTGCACTTCAAACCCGCAATTAGGGCAGAAGACGTCGGAATCGTCGAGGGCCCTCCCGCAATTCGGGCACTTGAGCGGCGGAGGCCCGTCCATGCTGCGGTCGGCCGGGGGTAGCATTCCTGCATCCACCGCGGGCAACTGTTGTGAGCCACCATCGGCCCCGGCCGTCGGTTCTTCCGTGATGAGGGTTACCTCGCCCTGGTCTTGAATGACCGCTTCGGTTCCCGCGTCTTCGATTTGAGCACCAACTGCCGGGGCCATCGGCTCGCTGGCGGGCCTCCCCTCCTCCTCGGGCGCGGCGGCTGCCTCATCGCCCGCGGGAACCGCTTGCGGCGGGCCTTCCGGGACAATGTCTGGCGGCGCTTGCTCGTCTAGCGGTAGTTCGGCGAATGGTTCTATCTCTTGCCATCCACCGCTGGCGTCGCCACCTTGCACGGCGGGCGGGTTCGTATCGCCTTCCTCGGATCCGGCCGTCGGGGGAATGCCCTCTTGCTGTTCCCAGGCGGGGCTGGCGGTCGTTGCGCCGTCCGGCGCGGCGATCGGAACCTCGGGCGGGCGATCCTCCCCCCCGGATATGTCGCTGAAGAGTTGCGCGTCCAGGGAGCTGATCGAGCTGTCCTGGGCATCGCCAGGTTCTTCGGAGGCGTCAAGAAGGGGGCTACCTTGTGCAGCTGGCGGATGATCCGCCTGGTCTCCCGCGGACGAGGTGTCCACCTCCGCTGCCGGTGGTGCTTCCCGCTCGCCGGCGTCGGCCTCCCCTCCCGCAAGTGAAACCTCGGGGGGGACGGCCGCCGGGCCCGAGCCGCCCGCGGGTGCCGCCTCGGCCACATCGATACCCGTCCCCGCGATGTCGAAGACGAGGCTGGGTTCCTGGGCACGGGCAGCCGCGCCATGCAGCGGTGTCGCGTCCATCTGCACGTTGCCCAGCTGCGGGTTGTACGGCTGCTCCGCCATGCTCGTGGTGGTCTGTGTTTGCATGGAAGGCGCAGGTTGCAGCTGCGGGGTCTCGTCCCGTGCTTGCGTGGGTGCCGCTCGTGGGGGGATCTTGACGACGATCGACTTCAGCGCGGCGGCCTTGGCCGAGCCCAGCAATATCCCGAACACGATTAAGAACACCCCCGTGTACACGGCGGCCCAGAGCCAGTTCATCGGGTTCGTGGGCAAGAGGAAAGCGATCGGGACGGGGGAAGGGACGAGGAACCCGAACACCGGCGAGAGTGCCATCAGGATCTTGGCGAGCTTCACGAGCCACAGAGGCTCGTCGGCTGCTGCTTCCAGGCACCAGGAGCAAACCCCGCCGTGCTTCGTGTAACAGCGCCTGCACAGCTCCATCGAGCACTTCCGGCACTTCTTCACATCGATGGAAGAAGCGAGCGTCTTGTTGCACTCCATGCACGAGTAGCTGAATCTCTGGTATGTTGAGTAGGCCATCTCTCCATGCACCTCGTTCAACCGGATGGCGGGAAGGAGTACCCGCAACTGGGGCACCGTCCCGCCACCAACGGCGTGCCACACTTGACGCAGAACCTCGGGGTGGGTCGCTGCTGGGCAGCACGCCTGTCCGCCTCCAACTTCTCCAGGACTTTCTGGATCAGCAGCGCCCTGACCCGCTCGCGCTCGTAGGGCGGGAGCGCTTCGAGTTGCCGCTGGATCTGGTAGGGCAGGACGATCGTGGGTTGTGATGACGTGCGCGGCTGGATGGATCCATACGGGGGCCGGTAATAGGTCGGGGGGCTGCCGTAAGGCCGCTGCGAATACGCCATCTGGGTGCTCGGCCGAGCGATCGGCGTGTGCCGGGACAGGTCGCTCGGGCGGGGCCCGGGGGGGCGAGGCCGGGGATACACGTGGTTCTTCCCGCGTTGCTTCGCTGCGACAACCGCAACGATGATCAAGACGATGATCACGGCGAAGGCAAATACGTGCAAGAGCGGCGTGTCCCCCGCGTTACCGGGGTCGCTACCCAAGGTGTACTCGTAGTAGTCGCTGAAGCCATCCCCGTCTGATTCCGTGGAATTCAGATTTGTTCCCAGCGTGTGTTCGAGGTAATCGTCCAGCCCGTCCGAGTCCGTGTCCCTGCTGCTAGGATCCGCGCCCTCCAAGAATTCCTGGTAGTTGGACAGGTTATCCCGGTCGAGGTCACCCAATGCATCATTCAACGCTAATATCAGCCCGTACGCGTGCTCCCAGTCGTCGGGCATCCCATCCGAGTCGGTATCCGTGGAACCCGGGTCGGCGCTGTGCTGGAATTCCTGTATGTTCGTCAAGCCGTCGCCATCGGGATCGAGGCCCGCGTCTGGAACGAGGATGTTCACTGCCGGGGCGAAATTATATTCCCAATCGTCACGCATACCGTCGCCGTCCGTGTCCGGGTTGGAAATGTTGCTGGTGATGATGTATTCCAGATTGTCGAATAGGCCATCGCTATCCTTGTCCGTGAAGTTATTCGCGGCATTTGGATTCAATCCGTTTAAGAACTCGCCGATATTCGGGATGCCGTCGTTGTCGGGGTCGAAGCTGCTATCGTCGAAGTATGGATCAAGCGAGTACTGGAGCTCGAAGGCGTCCCTCATCCCGTCGCCGTCCGAATCGACAGACCACATGTTCGTCCCGTGGTTGAACTCGTGCAGGTCGCTCAAACCGTCGCCGTCCCAGTCCGAAGTGCTATTGAATGCCGGGCCGGACAGATCGAGGGAGGAGTTCGCTTGCTCGACGTACGTTCCATACCTCGCGTTCACCATCGTCGTCACGGCGGAGGTCGTAAACCCTCCCGTTGGCGCGGTGATCGTCCTTGAGATCGTAGAATTGGAGGGTAGTATGCTAGATTCGTTGCATTGTATCATGTAGGACTTCGTGGTCTTGTCGTAATAGACGCAGAAGAGCTCGCCCCAACCGAGCCCGTTCAGAAAGAAGTTGACGCTCGTGTTGAAGCTCCCGTCGACGGTGTTCGACTCGATCTTCGCGTTCGGCTGGAAGATGGTGCTTCCCGCGATTCCATCATATTCTTGAGGGTGGTGGACGGATCCGAGGGCTGTAGACCGGGATACCGAGTTCGAAGATATGTAACCGAACGTCTCCTCGAACGCGACGACGCCGTCGGCGTTCGTGTCGTAGGTCGACGTCCACGGGAGCAGGAAGTAGCGGGTGAACACGCCGTTGTAGGCGGCACTGTCCTCGAGCGAGAACTCGTTCCACTGGGAGGCGGTCATGGAATACCTTCCCGTGGCTTGTACCGCCGAGCCAACACCCCCGCTGTGGCACGTGTCGAACACGCTGATTATCCTTCCGGGCACGGTATCGAAGAGCGCGTCTAGCTCCGGGCCCGTGAAGCCATCGCTTATGCCGTCGTAAGGGATGAATTCCTGGGGACTCACCCACGTCATGGTCTCGACGAGATCCACTTGGAACCCCCAGTCCGTGACGGAGTAGTCCGTGTAGAGGTTCACGTAGATGTCATCGGTGAGAACCCAGTACGACCAGACGCTGTAATACGGCCCGCCTGTGAAGTAGTCCCAATAGCTTGAGCGGTCAGCGTTGTCCCCGATGAAAACAGCGTCGTAGCCGGACTCGGTATCGACGCGGACGAAGTGGACGCGCATCATATGCACGCCCGGAACCGAGTAATGCCAGTACGAGTCCATGTTGTTGGAATAGGGGTGTGCCGATTGCACGCTCCACGAGTACGAATCCACGTCCTCTGCAGTTGAGCCGTGCCCTGAGAAGTAGAAGAACAGCGTGTCGTCTGCGTCCATGGCCCCCGCGAAGCTCGTGACGGCAGACGTGATGGCGCTCGTCGTTGCCTGGGAGTTCGTCAGGCACACGACGTTCGACGAGGGCACGTGGAACGTGTTCAACACCAGGTTGTTCACGTCGACCGCGTCGTCGTCGCTGTATTGCAGGTCGTGCGAAGTACCAGGGTAGTCCGAAACACCCGCGATGACGGCATACCCTTCGGGATAGCTCGATGGGCCGCCGGGGCCCTTCGTGGGTGAGCTGGGCGCGGGTAGAATGTCGGGAAGGCCTGGCTTCGGCTCCTTCACCAGCGGCGAGATCCCATCGACGGGGGGCGACGCCGGGTCTTCGCTTCCTGTTGCTGTGATGGCGTTCGATTCCATCTTTGTAGCTGCAAATGACAGGAAGCCGACGATGACCATCACGGCGATTATATTCGTCTTGTGCTTCATTCTCTGCATCCTTCGTTTCTTTTGCGTCGGGTCATTTTTTCATTTGATCCTCAGTGGCTCATGGTAGAGCGCCTGGATCCCGCTTCGGTCTCCCCATGCCCCTCCTCGAGCTCACGGCCGGCCCGACGATCGCCATGAGGAACAAGCCAGCACCCACGGCGGCCAGCACCAACAACGCGATGCCGGCCCTGGCGTCCAGCATCGGGTCGTCATCGGTGGGTTGGCCTGCCAACCTCGTGAGCATCACTTGGTCTTGGACGCGGGCGCCGATGCCATCCGTGGCGACGATGGTGATGTTGTACGTTCCAGGGGCAATGCTGTTCAAGTTCAAGGTCACCACGACGCCCGACGTCCACGTGCCGCTGGCGATGGCGGATCCGTCGGCGTATATAGTGTAGGCACGCGTGGCCGTGCTCAGGTCTGTGATGGTCCACGAGACGGCGACGTTCGTCTGCTCCCACGTGTAGGTCGCGTCGGACGGGTGGGTGATCGATGGGATCCCGTTCAGCACCTTGACGATGACCGCGTCCTGAACCGACGCGCCGTAGCCGTCGGTGGCGACGATCGTGTAGTTGTACGAGCCGATCGCCAGCCCGTCGACGTTCCGCGAGAATTGAGATCCCGAAGTCCACGTGCCGTTGTTGATCCACGACCCGTTGCGGTAGATCGAATACGCGCGTGCTATGGTACTCAAATCGGTTATCGTCCAATAGATGTTATAACTCGTGTAACCGAACGTGTAGGTGATGTCGGAGGGATGCGTGATCGTCGGGATCCCGTTCAGCACGTTGACGATCACATCGTCTTGCACCGATAGACCAAGCCCGTCGGTCGCGAAGACCGAGAAGTTGTACGAGCCGACTGCCAAACCGTTGGCGCTATACGAAAACTGCGAGCCAGAATACCACGTGCCATTCACGGGGGATGAACCGTTGATAGTGACCGTGTAGGAACGCGTGGC
>JAFGBX010000150.1 GCA_016932935.1 Promethearchaeota archaeon
CCGAGGGCCTCCCGCCCTCCACGGACAGCACCGGCGCCGGCGAGGAGGATCGGGGGCGCCCGTCGCGGGCCGCGTCGCGAACCGGGGCGGCCGGCGCGTCGCCCCCCTTGGCGGCGAGCGCGCTGATCGATGAGAGGCTCTTCGGGCGGGACTGCGCCGGGGGCTGCGCGTCGGGACGGGCCGCCTGGGGGGCTGGGGCTTGGGCCGGCCTCGGCTGCGCCTGCGGCGCTGGCGATTGCGGCACGAACGGCCTCGCCTGGGGGCGTGCAGGCTGCGGCCCGCCGGATGGCGAGAAGGGGACGAACGTCGTCGTCTGCGCAGCTGGCGACTTGCCCTCGCGAGTGGCGGAAGAGAACGGGCTCGGCTGATCCGTGAACTCGGCCAGCCCCGACGGCGTCGCCACTGGCGTTGGCTGCGGCTTCGCGGCGGGTGGATTTCCCTTGAACGAGATGGCGGGGATCGGGAAGCCGCACTTCTGGCACACGGTCTCCCGGTTCCCGCGCGCCATAAACTGTGCCCCACACGAGGGGCAGATAACGATCGACATTCTGGGTGCTCGCTCCAGATCCAGACCGTGTGTATGAGGCATCTGACGCGGTCCAATGTAATAAATTTCTGTCTGAGGGCGCATGGGCGCGGGCGCGGGCGAGCGGCGCGGGCGCCCGTAGAGGCCCCCTCGCGGCCGGCGGTTCCGGGCGCTCGACTAGTGGGTCCGGGCCCATATCGCCACGAGGTCGCGCAGCATCGGGTTGTTGAAGACGAGCGGTGCCTTAAGGGAGGCTGCAGCCCCGTTGCTGCCGTGGCATACTTCCGTGACGATTTGCTGGGCCACGCGGGCGCAGTCGCGACCCACGGGCGTCTTCGAACCCTCCGACTGCAGGAGGGAGAGGCACCTCGCCACCTCGCCGTCTCGGTTCAAGATCAACCCGATGATCACGATGGCCAGCATGTCGTTGCTCGCTGCCGCGTTGCCGGGTTCCTCCGCATGATGCGACGACTTGAGGAGATCCAGTGCCCTCTTGATGATGCCGAGGCACCGGTCGCTCTCACCTTGCTTGGACCACACGTGCGCGAGCTCCACCAGGTGGCGCGCCGCGTCCCGGTACTGCCCGGCTTCCTCCTCGGCCGCGGCCAGCTTGGCGAGTGCGTCCGCAAGTGCGGCGATCAGCGACGGCCGCAGGATCGTCATCTCCGCCACGAGGTAATCGTGGACGTCGAGTGCCCTGTACGCGTTGGCGACCGCCGCCTCGATGGACCCGGCCCGCTCGTAGAGGGTGGCGGCCCGCTGGATGAACTTGATCGCCTCGAGGAACGAGTTGATGCCTTCCATGCAGTCGCCAGCTGCCAGATAATTATCGGCCGCGGCCTCGAGCTCGCCGACCGACTCGTAGCGGCGCGCCGACCGCTCGAACGCGTCGCGAGCGCCCTTGTAGTCGCGGATCTTCTTCAAGACGAGCCCTGCGCTGTGGTAATGCAGCGCGCTGCCGATGCCGTCGTCCTGGCGCTCGTAATCCTTCGCGATGTCGACGTAACACTCGGCCTCCTTCCTGGACAGCCCGACGAACTCGTCCGTGAAACCCCCCACGTCCTCGAGCAGGTCGTAGAAGCTGGCGAAGACGTGGTAGATCTCGGCGATCTGCAGGTAGTTCGCCCTCTTCTCGCTTCCCGTTATCTTTTTTAGCAGGGCCTCGAAGTAATCCCGCGCCTCGTAGAAGGCCTGGAGCAGCTGCCCCTTCTCGCCCGCCTGGATGGCGACCTGGAGGAGGAGCTTGTAGGACGTGGCCACCATGTAGTACTTCCCCGCCTTCTTGGAGGCGGCGATGGCCACTCGGGCGACCCGCGCCGCCATCGGCCAGTCGGAGACCAGGAAGTGCAGCTCGGCGAGGGTGTAGTACTGGTTGTAGAGGGCCTCGTTCACGGGCTTCGTGACGTCCTCCGAGAACTTGAGCGCCCTCCGGTTGCACTCGATGACCACGAGGTAGTGCCGACGTGCCTCGATGGCGTCCCCGAGGAGCTCCGCATGCAGGTCCCCCATTCGCTTGAAGATGTCGGCCGCCTGCCGGAGGTCGCCGGCTTCCCGCGCCGCCCTCGCTGCCCCCTCGAGCACGTCCAGCGCCCGGCGGATCGCTACCACGGCGGCGTGGAAATCCACCGGCTGGATGACCTCCGCGCTGGAGATGAACACGTTGGCGGCATCGACGCGCTGGCCTGGTTCGGCGGACATCGCCTCCCCGATCGAGTTCAGCGCGGCGTGGATCTGCCGCGAGAGCATCGTGATCGCCTCGGCGTCGCTGTAGTACTCGGCGTCTTCCAGCTGCTTGAAGAGGCCGCCAACCTCGTCCAAGGTCTCCATACGCCGGAGGAGAATGGGCGATTCCTTTTGAACGTGCCACTTCCGCGAGCCACGAACCGATGATCAGCCGACCAGGCGCTAATGCGAAACGGGACGACTTGCACGACGCGCCACGGGCGCTCGGAAGCATCGATGACGTGAGCAGTCGTCGGGAAGAAGCGGGAATGAAGCGCAAGAAAGAGAGGTTTAGATGTTGAGGTCTGCCAGCTGTCGCTTTATTTCTTTCATCTTTTCGGGCGTGATGGTGTTCCCACGCCAGAAGATGAGAAGCCCGATGATGAGGAAGATGATGGGGAATAACGCAAGGTGCAGTCGAACCCCCAGGGCATAGATGCTGTCACTCGGGATGGTGGGCATCGTATTTGGGTCGAACCCCGTGACGACGTGGATTAGGACGATCGTCATCACTTGGATCCCGTAGGCCAATCGCCCGAAAAACGCCCGGAAGCCGAACATCATGCCGTCCCGGCGCTTTTTAGTCAAGACCACGTACTCATCAGCCACATCGGCCATGACGGGTCCCGTCATCGCCCAGAACAATCCTAGCCCAGTCCCCCACAACGTTGACACGATCACGTATGTCCAATACGTTTGGGGGAAGATGAGGGGAACCATGAAGACGATCATTATCACGGCACCGATCATTATCATCCGTTGATTGTTCTGGACTTTTTGCGCGATTTTCATCCAAATCGGGATGGTGATCAACGCGCCGAGGATAAACCCGGCCATCATCAGAGTCACGGACGACGCCCCGTATCCGAGGATGTAACTCACCACGTATACCATCGATGCTTGCACGGTGAGCGTGCAGGACTGGTAGAACATGTAAAGGATTACAAACGCCAAGAAGTTCCTGTTCTTGAAGACATCCTTGAGATTGCTCATAAATGATGGTTCTTGCCCCTTCAGCTGTTCAAGGCTCTTCACGTACCTGTCGATCATCCCGCGATCCTCCCGCACGCCAGGAAGCATGAGAAAGAACGCAAACGAGATGAAAACGAACACGATCCACCCTTGGGTTGCATAGGAGAAGATGTTGGATTCTTTGACGAACAACGCGGGGACGATCGCGCCCAGGCCGATGCCAAGGATCCCGACCAGCGTCGCGATGCCTGCCGCGGTTCGACGTTCTTTCTGATTCGGAAACTTGTCCGGGAAGATGGACTGGTAATTGACTTCCCAGACCGATAAGAACGTATCGTGGAGGCACAGGAGGACGGTCATCCATGCGAAGGACGACCATTGGCTCGGAAACGGGATCCCAGGTGGGGAGAACAGCAATGCGTATGTGATCCCCCAGGGAATGACCGTGAAGATGATCCAAGGAAAACGCCTTCCCCACTTCCCCGCGAACCGGGTGGGTCTTGCGGTGAGATGTCCTACTATCGGGTCGTTGAACATGTTCCAGATCGTGTAAATCCAGTAACCAAGGATTATGAGAAACGGATCCAATCCCACGCGAGCTTCATAAAATTCGATGACGAACAAACCAAATGCCATAGTGACGAACTCATAGTTGAATTTTCCAAACCCATACGAGGCCATGATTCGCTTTGGTTTCTGCGCGGTCGATTCTTCGGGAGTCGTTCTTGTGTCTTCATTCATGAAGCATCACCATTCGCTGATTCCCCGGAGCTTATTTATCCTTTCTCTTACGACGATCGACAAACCACGATCTCGTCCTATGGGTATTCATAATCCATGGTTGGAAAACGTGGACACGTGGTCTCGCTCCCCAAGGAAACGACTCCGAGCGGAAGGCGGGCTGTCCATTACTTGCTCACTAGAGAGCAGAAGGAGCGTTTTTATCCTTAAGGGACAAGTTTATTGCATCATCGCGACAACAAACACGCGTCGGGTGTTCCGATGAGCGAAAAGCAAACCGAGGTCAAGAAAGCGCCGCCGGTGGTATTCGAGCCGGAGGCCTACCTGAAGGCCTTGCTCCACGTCTTGCGCTTCGGCTCCAACGGCCTGGCCAAGGACTCCTGGGTCGAGGTCTACGGCTGGCTGGTCGGCAAGCTCGAAGGAGCAGACAGCAACATCGTCCACATCTACGACGCGGTGCCCATCCACCACGGGAAGGACGTTGAAGTACACTGGGATGCCGATGCGTACGTCCGTGCCGCCGAGTTCGATGAGCAGCTCTACCAGAAGGCCGAGGAAAACCCGACGATGAAGGGGTTCTTCGTGGTGGGCTGGTACCATTCGCATCCAGGCCTGGATCTGTTCCTCTCGCCGACGGACGTCACGAACCACCTCGGCTTCCAGGGGCCGAACCCGAACAGCATCGCGGTCGTGTTCGACCACACGAAGATCGTGCCCTACAAGCACCTCGGCTTCAAGGCCTTCAGGCTGGAGGAGCCGTCCCCCGAGAGCGACTACATCGAGGTCGAGTTCGACAAGGCCAAGTTCACCAAGGACGTCGTCGACGTGATCTACCAGGCGCAGGCCGTCGTCGAGCGCGTCCAGGGGAACCAGCTCGTCACCCCGGAGATTAGCGAGGTCCCTTCCATCTTCGCCCACCTGGTGCTCCCGGGCGCGACGCCGCAGATCGACAAGAACCCCCCCATCGACCTGGACGCCTTGTTCGAGAAGATGCTCAAGAGCACCGAGGCCCTCATCCAGAAGGTACTCGGCAACTCGATCGTCGGCAAGCTCGCGGTCGAGATGAACCCGGCGCTCGAGGAATGGTACTCGGCCTTCATCCCCTACGTGGTCTCGTCGCTCAACAAGTGGCTGCTCGTCACGGCCGAGAAACTCGTTACGACCAACAAGCTCGTCCTGGGGAGCGTGTACACGATCGCGGGCGCGCTGGAAAAGTCAATGAAGAGCGTCAACGAGTGGACGAAGGCCCAGCTCGGAGACAGCGAGCGCCACGTGAAGAAGCTCGTCGAGTCGACCCACGCGAAGCTCGCGGCGGGGCTGGAGGAGAAGCTGGTTTCGCACCAGGCGAGCCTATCAACGTCGGTCGACGGCCTCACGCAGGACTTCGCGAAGGCCGAGGGGCAGCTCGCCAAGCTGGCCGACGCCGTCGCCTCGCTCGCCGCCCAGGTCGAGGCTCTGCAGCAGAAGACGACCGCGAGCACCGACAGCATCCAGGGGATCGTCGACTCGATCGGGAAGAAGGTCGATGGCCTGGAGGCGGGCCTCAAGGCGGCGATCCAGGAACGGCTCGACGCAGCGCTCGGCGGCCTCGACGCGCGCGTCACCGAGCAGCTGGCGGGGCACGTCCAGCAAGTGGGGAAGGACCTGGTCGGCACGCGCGACGCGATCAAGGCCGACCTCAAGGCGATCTCGGATTCCATCAAGAAGGAGAAGCAAGACCTCGACGAGCTCGCCGCGTCGAAGGCCATCAAGAAGATGCAGGAGGACCTGCACAAGCTCGTGAAATAAAGGGAAAAAGAAGACTCTATCCCGCTCTTTTTTAACTACTGAAGGTCACCCGCTCCCGGTAGGAGCCACCGCTCGAGTACGCGCTGTTCTTGCGGCGCTTGCGGACGGCAGCGACCACGATCACGAGCGCGACGAGCCCGACGGCCACCGCGATCACCCACGGGTTCTCCGCGAGGAAGGCCAGGAACTGGTCCCAGGGCGAAGGTGGCGCCTCCTGGGAGAGCACCGTGAAGTCGTAGTGCACCGCCTGGTTCACCCCGGCCTGGATCCAGAACGGGTAGGGGAGCGTCGACACGTTCTCTGACGGGGTCGGCGACAGCGGGGGGGTGAGCCCCTGCCCGATCCACACGCCGACCGTGTAGGGCACGTGGACGTTGTCGATGCGCGAGACGTAGTCGCCCGCGTTGTGCCACGTCGGGTCGGTGAGGATCCAGCCCGCGCCGGGGATGAAGTATTCCGCCCACGCGTGCCCGGTCATGGTGTTCTC
>JAFGBX010000024.1 GCA_016932935.1 Promethearchaeota archaeon
CGACGACCATCAGCCAGAACACGCCCGCGAGCTCCAGCACCACCGCGAGCCCCGTGGAAGCCACGAGGCCGAGGACGATGTTCTCCCTTCTTAGGAACGCCAGAATGCACTTTTTCGCGTCCATTTCCCTCGCCCCCTAGGAGAACCGCACCTCCGTGATGATGCGCGTGGCCGGATAGGCTTCGATGGAGCGCGGGAACAAGATCTCGTGGTATTCGAGGTTCTTCCAGAGCTGCAGGTTGTCTGAATAGTGCGAGCTCGCGGGGTTGCCCGATTGCCCGCCACACACGGTCAGGTAGCCGCTGTACAAGCTGCCGTTCTCGAGGGCCGCCAGGTCGACGATCATGCGCATGGACGGGCCTGCCTGGACGTGCTCGCCGGGGGCGACGTTGAGCGTGCGGCTGCTTCCCGACGCGGCGAACGGGGGGACGTTGAACGCGGGAACCATGCCGTAGAGGTACTGTACGTCGACGACGTGGTGCCTCCCCCACGTCCAATTCCCAACCGGGCCGGAGCGCGCGTGGAGCACGTCGACGGTCTCGTTCAACGCGCGGAGCATTATCACGCTGGCATCCTCGGTCTCGGCGGCAGTTGCCACGTCGTCGAACCAAGCGGATCCGGGCTCGTGTTTCGTGATGTTTTCCACGAAGTCCGTGAAGTAACCCGCGAGCGACCCTTGCCAGGCCAGTGGAAAACCGGCAGCCGTGGCTTCGTCGAGTAAAGTCATCTCGACGTAGGTCCGCAGCCATCTGTCGAAGATCGTCGGCGCGACCAGGTCCTTGTCCATCACGCACCGCTGGGCGCTCGCGTTCCAGGCGAGCAAGGCGTCGACCGTGTCGTTGAGCAGGGCCGTCGCACCTGTCGGGGGGATGCCGGCCGGGTACGCCGCCTCCACCGCGTCGAGCAGGATCGGCACGAACGCCTCGGCCGCGACGTCGTAGCAGTCGGCCTGGAACGCCCGCATCTTGGCGACGTCGACCTTCGTGCCGTGGAGCTGGCTCGATAGGGATTCGTTCTGGAGCAACTGGTTGATCCGACGCCCCCGGTGGGACGACGCGAACGCGTAGTGGATGTAGTAACGCGTGTAGTCCGTCGTGTTCACGCCCCGCTGGTTCGCCGACGCGAGGTACATCTGCGACGGGTTCACCTTGTGCGGGATCCACTCGAACGGGATGTACCCCGTCCACTCGTCCTCGCCGCTGCTCCCGTTCAGGATGAACCGGCCCTCCTTGACCGTGCCCGTGGCGTTCCGCACGGGGTACTTCGCGGTCGGGTAGAGCGCGATGTTGCCGTCGATGTCAGCGTAGATGAAGTTCTGGCCGGGATTGCTGTACACGCGCATCGCGTCCTCGTAATCGTTGAAGTTCTTGGCCTTGTTCAGGCGGAAGAACGCCTTGGCGGCGCCGTAGTCGCTCGAGAACCCCGTCCACTTGATCGAGATGTTCTCGTAGCCGGGGAAGCCCACGTCGCTCGTGTCCGCGATGATGGGGCACTTGAAGTCGTCCGCCGCGGTGAGGTCGTGGTACGTGAACCGAACCGGGAACAAGACATCCGGCTGGCCGGCAACCTTGATCGTCTCGACCACGGTCTCGATGTCACGCCACTGGGTGCCGTTGAAGAGGAACTGGGTGCCGGCCGGGTTCAGCGCTTCAAAGTAGAAATCGGTCGCATCGTAGCCCGTGACCGTGGCGCCCCACGCGATACTCCCCGTGTGGCCGATCTCCGCGACGGGGGTGCCGGGGAAGGACACGCCGTAGACGCATTCGGCCGGACTCGACGAGTTGACGAACTGGAACTCCCACCAGATCGACGGCATCATCAACTGCAGGTGCGGATCGTTGCACAAGATGGGCTTGCCCGTGTTCGTGAGGCTCCCGTTCACCACCCAGTTATTCGACGCCTGGGCCACCAGGTCCTTCTTGCTGAACCGGTTGAACCGCTGGAAGAGGCCCATCACCTTGGTCAAGTCGTCAATCCTCCTGATGTCCTCTCCGGAGGGGGCGATGGCACGGGGAACCGAACTTGCTTTC
Organism: Promethearchaeota archaeon; assembly: GCA_016932935.1. Taxonomy (GTDB): domain Archaea; phylum Asgardarchaeota; class Lokiarchaeia; order Sigyniarchaeales; family Sigyniarchaeaceae; genus Sigyniarchaeum. The sequence continues at coordinate 2,031 of JAFGBX010000024.1, forward strand.
TGGCTGCCACCATCCGTGTCGTTAGTGAAGTCCGGGATCACGACCGCCTCGAAGTCGTAGGGTGTCGACGGGAACAGCTGGAGCGCCGCCGCCTCGCCCATCGCGTCGCGGATCATCGTCATCAAGATGTCGCTCTCAGAGAACGAGAGCATGTAACCCATATACTTGAGCAACGCGAGCACCTTCAAGGCGTCCCACGGCTCCGGGGTGATGCCGAGGTACACGTACTCGAACGGGAGGCGGCGCGACGCCGTAACGTCCGCGATGTACCGGTTCACGCCGTCGCAGTAGGCCTGGATGCCCGCGACGATGGTCTGCAGCTCGGGATCCGATGGCGCGTCTGCCTGTATCCTCTCCCAGAGCTCACCCGCGGTACGCTTGAAGCCGAGGATGCGGGCGAACTTGTCGTCCGGGATGGCGCCAGGCCCCAGGATCTCCGACAGCCGGCCGGAGATGAGCCGGTCTTCCATGTCCATGGCGAACAATCGGTCGGTGGCCTGGAGGTAGCCCATGATGTAGGTCATGTCCGGGTACGTGGACGCGAAGATGTGGGGGATGCCGAGCTCGTCGCGGTAGACCGTGCCGCGGTGCCCGCTCCCCTCGATGACTTGCAACGCGGGGTATTCCGCGTTCAGCGAGCCGTTCCAGATGCCGCCGATCGGGTTGAGCATGTCTCCAAGGCCAGAGATCACGAGGAGCATGATGAGGCCAGCCGTCCCGCCAGCGGATAAACCGAATTTGATTATTTTTTTCCTTGTCATGCCTTTCACTCGGTAAAACTACCACGCGGCGTGTTTTTATCCCTCACGAAATGGAATTTATACATCCAAATATGCCATAATGGTATTTGTGGCAAAATGGTAAATCTATTAAGTATGCCTTTTAATAGTCAATAGCGATACGAGATGGAGATCACGTCAATCGACAAGGCCGGAAGGTTGATAATCCCGGCCCGGATTCGCAAGAAAATGCACATCGACGCCGAAACGAAATTCCTCGTCGTGCAAATGGGGAACAAGATCCTCCTGGAAAAGCTAGACTTGTCTGACCTGGCCCAACGGCTGCAAGATGAGTTGAAGCAAGTTGATGTCGAAAAGATCGCAGCATCTGTTCGAGAAGAGATGAATGAGCGCGCCCGCAAGGACAAGCCAGAAATTTTTGCTCGATAATAACGTGTTCATCGCCGCGATCAAGAATCCACTGAAAACCTCCTCTACATTGAAGTTAATAGTCAATTGCATCAAGGATGATAGCATCGAACTCGTAGGGAACGAGTATATCATCGAAGAAATGCAAAAATATCAGGAAGTGTATGCATCGCCCTCGGCAAGCCTGCTTTTATCGATGCTCATCGCGAAAACGAAGATCGTTGCCACCCGTGATGAGTCTGTCTTGAAATGCAAGCCATACTTTCCCGTTGAAGAAATTATTGACATCCTTCACGCTGCAACGGCGCTGCAAGAGAACGCCACCATCATCACTAATGATAAGCACTTTGAAGGCATCAAGAGAAAATCTCTGGTCCAAGTTTGGTCAATAACTGATGCGATAAACAAGATACGCAGCACATGACTCGTTATCAGCATTCAAGATGTGAATACTCTCAAAGATCCGGCCGCTTGCCCTGCCATGGCGCCACGTCCTCGAACGCCTTCGACACTTGCATGACGAGGGCGTCGGAGAGCCGCCTCCCGATGACCTGCATGCCGATGGGCAGCCCCTCGCGCGAGAAGCCGGCCGGGAGCGTGGCGGCAGGCTGCCCTGTCTGGTTGCACATGAACGTGAAGGGCATCCACCCGGTCGGCGAGACGTTCTTGCCGTCGATCGCCGGGGGGAACATCACGTCGAGGCCGAACGCCGTGGTCGCGGTCGTCGGCGTGACGAGCACGTCGATGTCGTGGGCCTTGTAGATGCCGACCATGTCCAAGTAGAACTGGCTCCGCTTCTCGATGCAGCGCAGGTAATCGAAGCATGTCGCATATCCCCCGCTCGCCATGCGCACGAGATCCGGATCCATGTCCCGCGACCAGGCCTTGATGTGCTCGCGGTGGTCGTACTTGTGGTTGCTGACCGTCCACGTGTAGAAGAACTGCTCGGGGTTCTTCAGCTTGACCTTGACTGGCTTGACCTCCCAGCCGTGCCGGGAGAGCTTGGCCACCGCGTCCCCGACGGCCGCCTCCACCTCGGGGTCTATCGCCTTCGTCCAGCCGAGGTCGGCCGTCCAGCCGATCTTCACGTGCTCCGGGATTTCCTCGATGGCATCCTCGAACCGCACGCCAATGTCGGGGAGGGAATGCCGGTCGAGATCGTGAGGGCCTTTCATCGCGTCGAGCATCATGGCCGCGTCGCGCACGTACCGCGTGATGGGGCCGTAGTGCGTGATGGTCTCGGCGCCGATGCCGATCCGGGGATGGATCGGGACGAGGCCGAACGTGGGCTTGAACCCGAACACGCCGCAAAAGCACGCGGGGTGCCGGATCGAGCCGGCGCCGTCCGACGAGAGCGCCAGCGGCCCCATGCCCGCCGCTACAGACGCCGCGGCGCCACCGCTGCTCCCACCAGGCGTCCTGTCCAGCCTCCACGGGTTGAGCGTGGCGCCGAACAGCTTGTTCTTCGTGAAGCCGGAGAAGCCGAACTCGGGCGTGTTGGTCTTGCCGAGCATGACGATGCCGGCGGCCTTCAACCGCGCCACGGTCACGTCGTCCTCGTCGGGGACGAAGTGCTCGTGAACCTTGGAGCCGTAGGTCGTGCGGACGCCGGCGGTCTGCATCAAGTCCTTGATCGACGTGGGGATGCCGTTGAGGGCCGGGAGTGCCCCGCCACGCCTCGCGCGGGCGTCGGCATCCCTGGCCATGGCCCTAGCGAGGTCGAACGTCGTCGTGCAATACGCGTTGATGACCGGGTTGGCCTTCTCGATCCGCTCGATGATCATCTCGCACGTTTCCGCAGCCGTGACTTCTTGGCGGGCGATCTTGTCCCGGAGCTCGTGCGCCGGGCCGAAGCACGCGTCATGACGGTGCATTGCTGGTCAGTATCACGTGCTCCAGGAGGGGTAATAACGATTCCTCCCTGGCCCTCCGACAAGGAGAGGCCACCGCGTGGCATCGAGGGACCCTTTTAAATCACCACGAGTAAAACCACAACAATCATGAAAAGAGTCATGGCAACCTGCCCCGAATGCAAGCAACCTTTCACGTTCGAGGTCGTGGAACCAAGAATCCTGAATGAAACGCGGTTTCCCGTTGCTCTTGCCGTCAAGCATTGCGGCAAACCACTTTGCGTGTTCGTCGATGCAAGCTTCAAGGTCATCGGTGCCCATCCCCTCTACACGATCGACTCCGAAGAACAACGGGAGGAGGCCGGTTCCAGGGCACCGGACGCCATCGAGAAGGGGTCGTATTCCGACAAGCGGGAAGCGTACATCGAGAAACGCAGCGTGAACCGCACGTTCTACAGCCCCGGAGTGGGGATCGAGGTCCTCGACCAGATGGAGATCCCCAATGCCCTCGAAGAGCAGCTGCTGCGGGCCATCTTCGAGGCGAAACACGTCTCCTTGGATGACCTCTACAAGCAGGCCAAGCCCCTCGGGGAGGAGTTGAAGGTGCCGGTCCACCCGGACATGATCGTCACCAGGCTGGAGAAATACGTGGGGAAGAGGATCATCAAGGTGTTCTTCGGTTGAACGCAGCCGGACGGGGAGCATCATCAACCTGCCCTGTCTCGGGACGGGAAAGAAGAGGAAAAGGAATCAACGGTCAGATGGGGGCCCCGCACATCGGGCAGAACTTCACGTTCGGGTCGTCGGGGAGCCGCTGGAGGCACTTCAAGCAAAGCCTGCCGGCCCGCGACGTGCCACCGCCACCACCCCCGTCCACGCCCCCGCCAGGGGCCCCGGTCGCGAGCATCATGCCCCCGATCAGGGGGTCGAGCCCCATGTTCTTGCCGAGGTCGAACAGGCCGACGGCCTGGTTGACCATGCCCGCCAGCGACGAGACGAGGCCCGCGATGCCGAGGAACGCCGCGGGGAGGGCCAGGACGATCAAGAGAACCGGGCTGGTCGGTCCACCCGAAAACATGTAAAACATCATGCTGATCATCACGCCGAACAGTGCCATGGCGATGGCAAGCATGATACCGGCCTGGAACGCCTGGTTCGCCCCCTTTACCACGCGGGCGACCTGGTAGGAGCCGCTCGATGGCGTCGTCGGCGCGGGCTCGCCGGCGAGGTTCGCCAGGACGCCCTCCCACGCCGCGCGCGCGACGCGGGCGGCAGCCATCGTGATCCCCATCGAGACGACGACGAGGACGATCATGGCGTTCAGGATCGAAAAGAGCCCCGCGAGGCTGGCCGGATCGGACGGGTCGTCGGCGATCTCCATGAGCGGCCCCATCGTCATCGGGGAGAACACCGCCATGTTGAGCACGTACATGGCCGCGCTGCAGAAGGCAAGGGCGGCCAGCACCTTGAACAGCGTGGCGGTGCGGGACGACGACGCGCCCTTGACTTCCGTGCCGGCCGCCTCGAACCGCCCGGCCAGCTTGATGTACTCGATCCCCAGCCAGATGCCGA
>JAFGBX010000151.1 GCA_016932935.1 Promethearchaeota archaeon
GGGCTCATCATCGGTATCGGCTTCGGAACCGCCCAGGTGCTTGGCGGGGCCGTGTACTCCATCTGGACGCTAGCGCCGGGGTTCATGGACTGGTGGAAGGCGTGGGAGCTCACGACCGGGTTCGTCGGGGGCAGCTCGTGTGCCCTCGCGCTGTGCTGGGTGCAGCGACACGTCGACGGGGCGCTTGCTACCGACGGCAGCCCGATCGAAGCTGGGCGGGTCGTTTGGCCCTACCTGGAGAACCAGGAAGCGAGCGGCGGGCAACGGCGTGCAGCCGCCGTCACGAGCGTGCTGGCCTTGCTCGCGCTCTTGCTGGTTGCGTGGTACGGGTCGACGTATTTCCTCGGCATCGATCTTGGCTTGTACGCGGAAGGGGACTTCGACCAGTACGAACTCCAGCCCGCGCGGGTCGTGCTCGCCGCGATCGGTGCCGGGACGATCCTCGCAGGGTTCTCCTGGAGGCTCACCAGGCACGTCAGGAACAAGAACGCGGGAACCCCGGCACCGCTTGCAGAACGTGACTTGCACCGGTACGTCGTTTACCTCGTCCTTTACTTGTTCATCATCGGGATCTACACGATCTGGGAAATGCGGATCGCCATACTCTATGCGGTGTGCCTCGGCATCGCGCTGGTCGCCCTCGATCGCATCGACCAGGAAGCAGGCTCCCTCCGGTATGCCTCGCACACGTAGGCTTCACCGGTGTGTAAAATAAGAGAAATGGCCGGGAATGGCCTTCTCGCTCGTCCTCGAGTCGTCAAACCCGTTTCTCGATGGAGGAGAGCTCGAGCGCCTCCTTTGCAGCCTCGGCGTAGGGGATCGGGTGCTTGCCGTGGAACGGGGAGAGTCGGGAGCCGAGAGCCGTGATCTTGTAGAACGCGACCGCGAACGGCTTCGACGGCCCCGAGTGGCGTGCGGCGAACTCTATCTGCGCGAGCGACTCAGGGTCGTGCCCGCCGAACAGGCCGAGGAGGAACGGGTAGAGGAAGTTCCCGAAGCCGAAGAAGTACACGACCATGTAGACCGTCGCCCCGCCCACGGGCGTGAGGGCCGCGAGGGCAGCGTCGTAGGCCAGGCTGATGAGCCAGCCGATGCCCGCGATGGCCAAGCACGAGAGGCCGGGGGCGACGAGGGTCTGCCACCAGTTCACGCGCACCCGGATGATGCGCTTGTCCGTGAGCACCCACGTGAACACGACCTTGAACACGACACCCGGGATCTCCGCGAAGACGAAGGCATAGAACTGCAGCTGCGCTATCGTCGTGAGCAAGAACGTGATGCGTATCACTTGCTCGATGGCGACCGCCACGACGTACGTCCCGGCCCGGTCGATGGCGATGAGGAAGAACTTCGCGAAGTCACCCAGCGAGATGAACAACTTGGTAATCGAGTACAGCATGACGACCATGCCCATTGGCTTGTACAGGTCTGGCACGACGCTCGTGACGATGCGGCTGACCGAGAACGGCATGACGAACAGCGTGAACAGCAGCAAGGCGAACGTCCCGAAATACTTGAAGCCGTACGAGACGAAAGCCTCGGCGAGCCTGGTCTTCTTGTTGTTGTATGCCTCGCTCGTCGTCGGCAGCGCGTTCTCATAGAGGAAGGTCATGAACAAGATGGGATACGTGAGGTAGGTGGCGATGCCGATGAAGGAGCCGAGATAGGTGTAATTGTTGAGGAACAGCGTGATGATCAAGACGGACGCGAAGTTCCCGAAGAGGTAGATGACGTTGGAAAGCATGGATTTTATACCAAAGACCAGCGTCTCCTTGATGAGCGCCTTGTCGAAGTCGATGCGGAACATCTGCTTGACCGTGAACCGCGCGTCGATCTTTTTCAGGAAAAACGCGCTCAGCAACATCTGGGCGAGGGAACCGGCGTAGGAGGCGAACGACAGGCCGAGGCTGGAGCCGATCACCTCGCCGATCAGCGGGTTCTGCGCGCCGATATTCCGGAACACGTCAGGGAGCACGGCCATGAGACCGATCTGGAAGAAGAGCAAGCTGATGAAGTTCACGAGGGCCTCGAGATCGGTGCGCTGGGCAGACTTGAGCAAGTGCGTGAACACGTAGACGATGCCAGGGAACTGGACGAGCGTGTTGACGACGAAGAACCAGGACATGAAGCCGATCGTCGCGATGCGGGGCACCAGGTAGATGCCGATCAAGGAGATAATGGTCGTCTGAGCCAGGCCGCTGATCATCTGCCACCAGATGAAGAATTGCACGTATTTTAATGCCCGGGCCGGGTCGGTCGACCAGTACTGTCCCACGAACCGGTCGTATGCTTGCGCGAGCCCGAAGTCCAGGGTGATGAACACCGCCGAGAATATGGAGGATATGATGAATTGGATCCCGAACGAGCCGGGATCCTGGATGATGAACGTGGGCAGGACGTAAATGACGACGACAAACAACGGGGCGACGACCACGAGCGTGATGAAAAACATGACGAAAAAACCAGACAGCGGTTTATGATAGCCTGCCATTTCCCAGGACTTCTCTCCAGTTCCAATCGTGGGAGGCGCGGGTGGTTGGATGGTTGCTGCGTCCACCGGCGTTTCCTCCTTCTGTTTTGCATGGAACGAGAAGAGCCCGCGCTTTCCCGCGGCCTTCGCTTTGCGTGCCGCGATCCGTTTCATGTACACGTCGAGCGGCACGAGTTCCAGCGGCGTGGCCCGCGTGTGCTTCTTGAAGTACAGGAACATCAGCACGGTAAAGGCGGCGAACGCGCCGAGCAGCAGCAAGATGAACGCCTGGCTCGACGCTTGCGGGATCGGCGCGTACGGCCAGTCGGCGAATTGGGGTATGGCGGCCGGCGGCGTCCCCGCGAGTTTCATCGTCGACACGTACACGAAATACGTCCAGAACGGCCAGTTCCCGAGGTTCTTGTTCGAGCCCTCCCGGACGGGCGCGGCGAGCTCGACAACGCGCGCGGGCGAATCGTCCAGCGTGGCGAGCATCGGGTAACGCTGGCTGCCGACCGTGAGCCCCCGGCTCCCCTCCACGAGCATCATCGCGTCTGGATGGGATGCCGTGGTCTCGGTGAGGTTCAACAGCTGGGGGAGGGATATGAACCCGACCCGCTCCTGCAAGATGTCGTTGCCGGGGCTCACGACGGTGCCGATCGTGTCCGTCACGTTCTGGCGGATCTCACGCGGGCTTCCCGACCCGTCGACCACGGGACGCAGAGGCAGGACGTCGTCGATGATGGCGAGCAGCGTCTGGTTGTACGCCATGCCCGCGCTGTTCGCCTGGAAGAACAAGCCGGCCGTGCCGTTTCCCACTGCCCACGTGAGGTTTTGCACCTGCCCGACCGTCAAGGTGGTGTTCCAGGGCAAGTCGAGCACGTAGACCACGTCGAACTGCTGCGAGGGGCCGGCCGGATCAGGGATCACGAACGAGGACATGTTCACGCTCGTGAAATACGTCACGTTGAACGCTGGGTCGAGATCCAGGGCGACGGGCCACTTCAACAAGTATTCCGGGTCGGACCGGGACGCGATGACCGCGACATCGATGGTACCCGGTTGAGAAGGCGTGATCGAACCGGTTTCATGATGTTGTAACGAGCACGTGGTCAATGGAACCATAACGGCGGCCGCGATGCAGCACGCTGCCACCAGCACCAGTTTCTTGCCGCGGGGAGCCATGAGCTCTGCTCAACAAGTGCCAATAAAAAGCGTAACGTCAAAAAGAATAATATGAGGATTAGGTTTGGTCAATCCTCAAAAAGGAGGACAGATGTACTATCGAAGTCTTCGACGCCGTTGCCGGGTCAGAAGAAGCACGATACCCAAGGATGCAAAGACCAAAAGAGCGAGCCGTGGATATCCTGGAACCGCTGATGGGGTGCTAGGTGTGGAGCCTACTACGACCACGACAACCTCATCTTGTATTGAACCCCCAAAGCCATCCATCGCGACGATAGTGAAGTTGTATTCCCCTTTTAGCAAACCATCGATTGGGATCACCACAATATTACCTGGAACCCACGATCCGGTGTTAACCTGGGTGCCGTTGCGGTATACTGAATAGGCAGTCGCCCCGGTGCTGGCGTCGGTCACTCTCCACGTGATGGCGTTGCCCGTGGTGCCCTCCTCGTAGGTCACGTCGTCGGGGCTCGTGATCGCCGGCATCACGTTCGTGACCGTGA
>JAFGBX010000152.1 GCA_016932935.1 Promethearchaeota archaeon
GACATCCTCGATCCGGCGATCATCCGCCCCGGCCGGTTCGACCGCCTCACCTTCGTGCCCAAGCCGAGCAAGACCGAGCGCCGCCAGATGCTCACGATCTTCACCAAGGACATGCCAATCACTAAGAACGTGAACCTCGACGAGATCGCCGAGAAGATGGAGGGCTTTTCGGGCGCGGACATCGAGAGCTTCTGCAGGGAGGCAGCGATACGCGCCCTGCGCGAGGACATCCACACCGCGAGCGTCGACATGCGGCACTTCCTCTCGGTGTTCAACGACGTCCGGGCCTCCATCACGCCGGAGATGGAGAAGTATTACGAGCAGATCAAGGATCAGCTCCTGAGCCGGAAGACTCGGAAGGTCGGGGATGACAAGGGCTTGTTTACGTAGTAATGGTTGCGGCGCCGAAAACAGCTACCCCCTCTTTTCATCCATATCCCTTAACGCGCTCACGGTGAGAACCGGACTCCGGGCAGCGCGCACCTGGTCGAGTCTCTTCACCGGCGTGGTCACCGGAGCTTTCTTGACAGTCGCCGGGTCGTTCTCCGCCTCGGCCCTAATCCGCTTCATCACCGAGAGGAGGCCGTCGAGGCGGGAACGCGACTCCGTCTCGGTCGGCTCGATCATGAGGGCGCCGTGCACGACCAGCGGGAAGTATATCGTCGGGGAATGCACGCCGAGGTCGAGCATCCGCTTGGCGATGTCGTCGGTGGTCACGCCGTTGGGGAAGCCCTCGTCGCTGCCGACGAACTCGTGGTAGCACCGTTTCTCGTAGGGGACGCGCATCGTGCCCTTCAATTGCGCCTTCAAGTAGTTCGCGTTCAGCACGGCACACCGCGTGCTCTTGCGCAATCCCTCCACGCCAAGCGCCTTCACGTAGCAATACGCGCGGAGGATCACGCCGATGTTGCCGTGGAACGCCTTGATGCTCCCGGGCCAGTCCCCCTCGGGCATGGCGATGCCGTATTCGCCGTGTTCCATCGAGATGCGGGGGCCCGGAAGGAACTCCTCCAAGCCCTCCTTCGCGCCCACTGGGCCGGCACCCGGCCCGCCCCCACCGTGCGGGGTGGCGAAGGTCTTGTGCAGGTTCACGTGCACGACGTCGAATCCCATGTCGCCCGGCCGGCAGAGACCGCAGAGCCCGTTCAAGTTGGCGCCGTCGTAGTAGCACAAGCCACCGGCCTCGTGAACGAGCCCCGTGATCTCGAGGATCCGCTCCTCGAAGAGGCCGAGCGTGTTCGGGTTGGTCAGCATGATGCCGGCAACGTCGCCAGGTGCCAATGCCTTCTTGAGCGCCTCGACATCAACGAGCCCGTACTCGTCCGACTCGATCTCTATGACCTCGAAGTTGCATGCAGCTGCAGACGCGGGATTTGTTCCGTGCGAGGTGTCGGGGACGATGATCTTGTTTTTCTCTTTTTCAAGCCCCTTCTGCATCATTGCCCTCTTGACCGCGAGCAATCCCGTGAACTCGCCGTGCGCGCCAGCCGCGGGCTGCAGCGTGAAGGCGCTCATACCCGTCAAGCTGGCGAGGATCGATGCCATCTCGTGCAGCACACGCAGGATCCCCTGGCTGCTCGCCGCGGACTGGAGGGCCTGCAGCGGGTGGACCTGACAGAATCCGGGCATGCTGGCGATGGACTCGTGCACCTTCGGGTTGTACTTCATCGTGCAAGAACCGAGGGGATAGATGCCATTGTCGATCCCGTAGTTCTTCCGCGAGAGCTCGACGTAATGGCGAACGATCTCTACTTCGGGAACGTCAGGGATGTCGAGTCCGTCCTGATCCCCCCGTAGGAGCTCGGCGGGGATGCCGAGGCCGGTGCCGGACGTGGCAGCGTCCGAGGGGAAGCTCGTGGCGTTCCTGCCTGCTTTGCCCTTGTCGAATATCGTCTCGATCATCGCACGTGCACCCCCCTGCAGATCTCGTGGAGCTCATCGATGGCCTTCGTGTCGTTCATCTCGGTGACGCAGAACAAGAGCATGCCGGCCCACCTGGGGTCGAGGGTTCCGAGGTCGAGCGGGCCCAACATGTCGCTCGCCTCGCAAGCTCGGATCACGCGCCTTGAGGTAGCAGCGCCTCCATCCACCTGGATTGCGAACTCGTTGAACGTCGGCCCCTTGTTGATGCACGAGAATCCCGTGACGTCCCGCAACTTGTCCTTCAAGTAATTCGCTTTCTTCACGTTGATCTCTGCCACTTGTCGCATTCCAGTGCTTCCGAGAGAGGCCATGTACACGGCAGCGCGCAACATGTTCAGCGCCTCGTTCGAGCAGATGTTCGAGAGCGCCTTTTCCCTGCGGATGTGCTGCTCCCTCGCCGTCAGGGTCAGCGTGAAGCCGTACCGGTCGCCGTCCAGCTCCTTCGTGACCCCGACGATCCTGCCTGGCATCTTGTGGAGGAGCTTGTTGTCCGACACGGCGATGAGCCCGAGGGCAGGCCCCCCGAAACACATGGGGATGCCGAGGGACTGCGCCTCGCCGACCAGGATGTCGACCCCGGCGGTGCCTGGTGGTCTCAGCAATGCCAGCGAGAGGGCCTCGGTGGTGCACTGGATCGTGATGATACCCTTGTCCCTGGCCTTCACCGCGTTCACGATCTTGGTGACGTCAAGGACAGTGCCGAAAAAATCCGGGTTACAGACCACGACGGCCATTGTATCCTCGTCGATTGCCTGCGCGACGTCCTCGGGTTTGGCTTCCCTGAAAACAAGGTTCCGCGGCGCGAGTGCAGTCTTGGCAGTGGAGAGATAGATGGGATTGGCCTGCCCGACTATCAAGACCGTCCGCCTCCGCTTGTTCTGCGACCAAGCCATTATGACCGCGTCCACGAGCGCGGTGGCCCCGTCGTGCAGCGACGCGTTCGAGTACCTCATCCCCGCGAGCGCGGCGATCATTGACTGGTACTCGAACGTGGCTTGAAGGTAACCCTGTGATCTCTCGGCCTGGTAAGGGGTGTAGCTCGTGAAGTACTCGCCGCGGGAGGCGACGTAGTCGACGGTCGCGGGTATGAAGTGCCAGTAGCTGCCGGCGCCCTGGAAAATGCTCCGGTAGACCCTGTTCCCCGCGGCCAGGTCGGCCATGTGGGCCTTGAGCTCGATCTCGGCCATCCCGTTGACGGGAAGGGAACCGGATCCGAGAATTGCCCTTGCCCTGTCGTCATCGAGCAGTATACTCTTCGGAACCGTGTCGAACAAGTCATCAAGGCTCGACACACCGACGGCCTTCATCATCGATTCGATTTCTTCATCCGTGTGGGGAATGTAATCCACGCGTCGACCCCTCCGTGAAATGCGTGATGGAAAGAAGGATTCACGCGGTCAATTCCTTCTTGTACGCGTCCGGGGAGAGTAGATCCTCGATCTCCTCGAGGTTCGATATCTTTATCTTGGCGATCCACGCGTCGTATGGCTCCTTGTTGAGCAGCTCGGGAGAGTCCTCCAGGGCAGCGTTGATGGCCAGCAGTTCCCCCGAAACAACGGCGAATACCTCGGCGACCGCCTTGACAGATTCAATGACGGCGACGGTCCTCCCCTTCTGAACGCGGGATCCGATGTCGGGGAAGTCGTCGACGTACACGATGTCCGTGAGCTCGTGCTGCGCGTGATCCGTGATGCCCATCACCAGCACATCCCCCTCGATCCTAGCCCATTCATGCGTCTTGGTGTACTTCAAAGAGTCGGGAATGTTCATCATGATACACCTTCTTCTCGTGTTTCCATCTGTTTGCCTTGGGGTGCCTTGGGCTTAATTCAGCGTCATTGGCGCGGGTGGTACGCATAGAACGGCCGGGGCACGATCTTGGCCCTGATGTGCTTGTCCCGCACCTTGACGGCGACAACGGCACCGATCTTGTTATGATCGACATCTACCAAGCCCAGGGCGATGCTTTCCTTGAGCGAGGGTGAGAACGTGCCGCTCGTGATGATGCCGACCCTCTTTGCACCTGCATCATCAAGGATTTCGAGCCCGCTCCGCATGATCCCCTTGTCGATGGCCTTGAGCCCCGCGATCTTCCGCCCCGTGCCGTGCTCCAGCTGGTTCAGCAATGCCTCCTTTCCGATGTAGTCGACTTGCTTGGCCTTCTTTATGATGAACTCGATTCCGGCCTCTACCGGGGTGATGCTCTCGGAGATCTCATGCCCGTACAAGGAGTAGCATGCTTCTAAGCGAAGCGTGTCCCGAGCCCCTAGCCCGGCGGGCAGAAGGTGGAACGGCTTCCCCGCTCCGAGGATCGACCTCCAGGCGGCCTTCGCCATGCCCGCGGGGAAGGAGATCTCGAACCCGTCCTCTCCCGTGTAGCCGGTGCGCGCCACGAAGGCCGGGACGGCTTCCTTGAGTTCCGTTTCGGTGAATTGGAAGCGCTTGACCGTGGCCAAGTCGACCGGCACGAGGCTCTGCAGGACGTCTTGGGCCTTCGGCCCCTGCAGGGAGACCCTGGCCCGCTGCGCGGACTGGTCGACGATGGTGACGTCCTTGAACCGGGCAGCGTTCTTGTTGAGCCACGCGAGGTCTTTATCCTTGTTGGCGGCGTTCACTATGACCTTGAACGAGTCCCTTGCGTATTGGTAGTAGAATACATCGTCGACGACCGTCCCGTTTTCGAGGCAAAACGTGGAATATTGCGCCCCGCCGGGCCCCATGAGCGACACGTCGTTCACGCTGACGTACTGGAGGAGGTCAAAGGCGCCTCCTCCCGAGACCTTGAGCTCGCCCATGTGGCTGATGTCAAATAGCCCCGCGTTCTCCCGGGTGTTCAAATGCTCCTCGATGATGCCCGTCGGATACTGCACTGGCAACGACCAGCCCCCGAAATCGATCATCCTGGCGCCGAGGGCCAAGTGCTCGTCGTTGAGTGGCGATTGCTTCAGCATACCGTGATCTCGTTCGAAATACGATGCTAGCTAATAAAAGACCGACGATCCGCTCGCGCGTTCCGAACACGCGCCGACCGGTCACTTGAGGAGTTCCGGGTTCAGCCGATCTTGGTTTAGCAGCTTGATTTTCTTGCGCGTCTTCGTGATCTGGGAGACGTTGACTATACCTTGAACCTCGAGAGACATAAGCTCGCGTTCCAGGATCTCGTTGCTGACGAGCTCATCCCCCCTTTGGACGAGGCGGGCGAGGTCGTCGTCGAGGATTTCTCCCTTCCGTTTCACGATGGCGACAAGTATCTTGTTGCGGAGCGGTGAAGCTGACCAGGCCATGTTCATCACGTGCCGTATCGCACAAAAAGCGTACAGACAACAGTTTTAAGCTATCGTGGTGTTTTAAGCTTTATCTGGAAACACGCCCCTGGCTCGAAGTGTATGACAACAGATGACATGCAAGCCGCCGTAGACCGTGCAACTGCACTCGGTGCTGGTTTTTGCGACATACGTCTCGACTCGTGGCAAGGCTTGAGCTTGGAAGTCATGCAGTCGCGGACGCGGAACGTCGTGTCGTCCCTCGGTTCGGGCGCGGGTGTCCGGGCTCTGGTGGGCGGCGCATGGGGGTTCGCGACGACGATCGACACGAGCAGGCCGAGCTTGATCCGCTGCAGCGAGACGGCGGTACGGCTCGCGAGGGCATGCACCAGGTTCGTGAAGGAGGATCAGAGGTTCACGATACCCGAGGGGGCCAAGTTCGCCTCCGGCCGGGACGAGGTCACCCGCGATGGCGAGATGGATAGCATCGCTGGCGAGGACAAGATCAAGTTCTGCCTCGACCTCGACAAGTCCGCCCGCGCGAGGTCGATGCTCGTGAAGAACGTGGTCATCCGGTTCTCCGAGAGTTTTTCGGAGAGCGCCGTCGTGAACTCCCTGGGTGCGCACATCGAGAAGAGCATCGGCACCGTGTACGCCCTCACCAACGTGATGGTGAAGGAGAACGACGTGCTGCAATCAGGTTCGGAGGTCTTCAGCCACATTGGTTGCTGGAACACGGCCGATCCGCTGGCCGTCGAACAAACTGCCATCGCCGCGGTCGATCAAGGCTTGCGGTTGCTGAAGGCGAAGCCATGCCCGCCCGGGGCGTTCACCATCGTCGTGGACAACAAGCTCGGTGGCGTGTTCGTGCACGAGGCCATGGGCCACGCTTGCGAGGCAGACAGCATCCTTGCCGGGCAGTCCATCCTCGAGAGCAAGGTCGGGAACCGGGTCGGGAACGAAGCCGTGACCATCGTCGACGACGGCTCGCGCCGGGACCTGTTCGGTTACATGCCATCGGACAGCGAGGGGATCCCCTCTCGGAAGACCATTCTGGTCAAGGATGGCGTGCTCGCCGGGTACCTGCACGACCTGGAGACGGCGTCGCGGATGGAACAACAGCCCACGGGCAACGGCCGGGCCGAGGGCTTCGACTGCATGCCCCAGGTTCGCATGACGAACACGTACCTCGAGCCGAGGGACTGGAAGCCCGACGAGATCGTCGCCGACACGGGGCGAGGCATCTACTGCAGGAACTGGCAGTACGGCTACGTCGAGCCGGAGAAGGGCAACTTCATGTTCAAGTGCAAGGAAGCCATGATGATAGAGAACGGGCAGCAGACCACCTCGCTCAAGGACGTCGCACTATCCGGCCAGATCCTGAGCGTTCTGCACGATATTGATGCAATCGGGAACGATTTCGGTTCTTCTGGCGGGATGTGCGGCAAGGGCGGGCAGCGAGTGCGGGTGAGCGACGCGAGCCCCCATTTCCGGATCAAGAACGTGCTGGTCGGGGGGATGGACGGATGACGCTCTCGATACACGACGACGGGCTCGACGACGACGCGATCAAGGCGCGCGTCCGGCGCCAGGTCGAGGCACATGGGCCGCCGCAGTACGAGATCTTCGTCGAAACGGGGGCCAGCCTCTCGATCGACCTGGAGCGCGGCTCACTCAAGAACGCGGAGGTCGGAAGGGACTCCGGGGTCGGCATCCGCGTCGCGAACAAGGACGGCCAATCCGCCTTCTCATACACGTCCCAGACCGACCCTACGTCCATCGATCGGGTGGTGAGGACGGTCATCTCGACCATGCGCATGGCCACCCCGGATCCGGACTTCGTGTCGTTCGCCGGCACGGCGCCCGCCAAGAACCTGCCCGGCGGCGTGGTGTTCGATCCGTCCGTGGAGCGCCTCACGATCGATGACGCCGTGCAGCTCGTGAAGGGCACCATGGAGAGTGCCTTGAGAGAACCAGATCCCCGCGTGCACTCGGTCAACGTGTCGTTCAAAGCCAGTTGCACGCGCGTCTCGGTTCTCAACTCCAACGGCATCGACGCCCGGGAGGACCAGTCCGATGCCATGCTGACTTGCGAAGTCACCGTCAAGGACGGGGGGGAGATGAGCTCCGACTACGACTTCACGAGCGGCCGCGACCTGGGGCGCATCTCGGTAGACGTGGGCGGCCGGGCGACCAGGCGCGCTTTGAAGACCCTCGGGAAGGTGCGGGTCAAAACGGGGTTCTATCCGGTCGTGATCGGCACCCGGGCGGTGGGCGCCGTGCTCGCGGGTGCAATCGCCAGCGGGGTGAACGCGGAGGTCGTCCAGCAAGGAATGAGCTTCCTCGGCGGGATGATCGGGAAGCAGATCGCTCCGGATCACTTCTCCCTGATCGACGACCCTCGGCTGGAGAGCGGGACGCGCGCGTTGTCTTGCAGCTTCGACGGGGAGGGCTTCCCAACCCGGCGTAAGTCGATAGTCAATGGAGGCACGCTGGAAACCCTGCTGCACAACTCCTACACGGCCAACAAGGCCGGCGTCGAGAGCACCGGCAACGCGGCACGCAGCGGCTACACGAGCCCGCCCCGCATATCACAGTTCAACCTGGTCGTCCAGCCGCGGCGCGACCACGTCGACCACGGGTTGCTCGAGGGCATCCGGCACGGGATCTACTTCGACCAGACGTATGATTCACCCAACTTGACCACTGGTGACTTCTCGGGTATGATCGCCTCCGGCTTCCTGATCGAAGACGGCGTGATCACGTCCCCTATCAGCCAAGCTAATTTTGGGGTCAAATTACTCGACCTTTTCAACTCGATCGAGATGTATGGCGACGAGCTTGACGATCGGGCCGGCATCGTCACCCCGCCGATCCGGCTGAAGGGGCTCCACGTGTCGGGGAGCCTCTAGACCTGGAGACCAGCGCCCGGATCGGGCCCGCCCGTCGCGCGCCCTTTTCGTCGGTCTCGGCCGCTTGGTGGACGGCCGCACTCTCGCCCCGCGGCCGCGGGGCCCGGCCTGGATGGGACGGCGTGGACGGGGGGCGAGCGTATTATCGTTTTATTAACATAATTATATAACAACGTGCTGGAGCTACGATAGCGAGCGTGTATGACGACCCTTGACGAGTCCGCAATAGGTCATCGTAGCTTCACGCACCGCCAGATCACGTACACCTTCACGTACAAGGAGATCCAGCGGAAGATGCTGGAGAACGTGACCGTGCGCCGCTTGTACAAGTACATCCAGCTCGTGCGGGATGGGAGGTTCCCGAACGCGCTGTTCGAAAACCCCTCGGTGCCGCGGGCGAGCTTGATGAAAATCCGAGGGCTCGGCAAGGCGCAGAAGGCCTATCTCCAGCAAGTCCTGTTCGAGCAGCGGCTCGTCGAACGGGTACCCCCGGACAGGGCCGACATCCCCCGGCTCGTGCAAGACGTGTTCCAGAACTTCAAGGCGGAGGCGATCGACAAGGTGCCAGATCACGGCCCCGTCTTGAAATCGATCCTGATTCGGCATCCTCTCTCGGTGGCCATCGAGCTCCCCGTGTGGCGCGTAGCAGAGCTGAGGTCAAATTGCCTCACGGGGCACGTGGATCTCGTGCAAGTCGAAACGGGGAAGAAGACGGAGATCAAGATCCTCGATTACAAGCCGGAGGGCGAGAACAGGTTCATCTTTTCCATCCCCCAGATAGCCCTTTACGCCCGGATGCTCAATGAGAAGCTGCTCCCCGACCCGGAATGCGAGATCAACTGCTACATCTTTGACAAGAAGGCCATGTGGAAGTTCCAGCCGTCGATCCTCCAGGCGCTCGACGACAAGCTCGCACAGTACCAGATTCCGAGGGACTGGAAGCCCTTCATGGCGTGACGCGTGTGTACCACACATGTTTAATATCGCCGTGTGCTTCAATCACCCATCGTTATCGCGACTGCTACTCGTGGACACGCATGGAACAGATCGGCAAGCAGATCAGCAAGCCCTTCAAGGAAATGTTCATCTTCGTGATGCGGCGGATCGGGCTGATCCTCTCGGCGATACTCCTCCTGGTACTTATGGGCGCCGGTGTCGGCGTCGCGATCATCTTGAGGGCCTGGGGTCTGGAATACACGACCATCGTCGTCCCTAGCCTGATCATCGAGGCCATCGCCTGCGTCATCGCCTACACCTTCGCATCCAACTTCTTCCCGAAAGCGAGCCGAGACTTCGAGGGTGGCCCCTCCAAGAAGGGGTCGCGTGCCTACCGCGAGCCCGAGGAGATCGAGGCCGCTGCCCGCGACGATGCCGGGCTTCCCGAGCGCAAGGCGAAGTAATGAACGACCGGCGGCCGTGTGCACGATGCTCCTCGACTTCATGCCACTAGCCGTCCCTCTGCACTTCTCGTTCTCTGCGAACTGGTACTTCAGGCATTCCGAGGGGCGTATCCGCTACACCAAGGACGTCTTGCTCGACGACCCGGCCTCGAAGGCACGCCAGGACCTGGACGGGGCGAGGCTGCGCCACTCGTTCCTGCCCGAGATGTTCCCCGATCCCGTCGAGGCGAGGCCGTCCGTGGGCCTCGGCATCGGCCTCGCGACGATCCCCCACTTCGTCTACGGGGCACCGGCGGTGTATTTCCCCTACCAGGAGCCCTGGACGGACGTGCTGGTCAGGCCCGGGGAGGATCCGCTCTCCGCCGTTGCCGCCTTGGACGAGTCGCGGCTCGAGGAGCGGTATGTCCCCCTCGCGAACCAGAGGGACGCTTTGCTCCGCCAGTACTCGCCGAAGGACGTGAATATCGGCCCGCCCGACCAGCAGGGGCCGATGAACCTCCTCTTCAAGCTCGTCGGCGAGCGGATCTACCACTACATGCTGAAGAGAAAGGGCGTCGCGCACCAGCTGTTCGAGAACATCACCGAGACGTTCGTCAACTCGCACCGGTACTTCCGCCGGTTGCTCCGCGGCATAAAGCCCGGCCAGAAGGCGCCCTTTCAAGTGGCGGAGTGCTGTAGCTACCTGGAATCGCCAGCGCTCGTCGAGGAATACAACTTGAAGTACGACACGCGGTGCGGCGAGGAACTCGGCCCGATGTGGCTGCACTCGTGCGGCGAGAGCACGCACAACCTGGAAGCGTTTGCCAAGTTCAAGATCGTCTCTGCAGAGCTCGGGTTCGGCACAGACCTGCAGAAGGCGAGGCAGTTGCTCGTCCAAGAAGGGATCGGGCCGGTACCGTTCATCTGCCGCATAAATCCGAAGCGGCTGCTCTCCCTCAAACCTTCCGAGGTCGAGAAGGACGTCGCGTACATCCTCGACGCCGTGAGGGGCGGCCCCGCGTCGATTGCCTCGGTCGGCGTCGATTACGGGACGCCGCGCGAGAACCTACTCGCCGCGATGGGCCGCGTGAAGCGGTACCACGACGAGAAGGCCGAGCAGGAGGCGTGAGAGCCGGCGCCCCCGGCGGGTAAAAAAAGGTATTCGTGCGGGGCGACGCCCCGCGCTCCTACCGGGTCACGTCCAACCGGCGCGGATCGACCGCATGTCGATCTTCTTCATCGCCGGCGCCTTTACTTCCTGGGTTATTGTGACCTTCCCCTCGTTTTCGTTGAGATCGAGCAAGCTCTCGACCATCCCCAGCTCGCTCTTCAAGAAGTCGCGCAAAGCCACGCGGATGGCCTCGCTCCGAGACGGATAGAGGCCTTGCTCCGTGAGCTTCGCGATAGCATCGATGTAAATCGATGGTAAATTTACCGTAACTATCTGCATGGCACGCACACCCTTCACGCGATTCCTAGTAAAACATTCAACCTACACGCGGCACCCCGAACTGCAAGTGAGATCTTGGGTATGTTCTAATTTGTCGGCCAGATATATATGCCTTTTCCAAACGCGCCAGCCCGCCTTGCATATGGCGCGTTTATATAGGCCTGGCTAACCAGCGCGTCTGATATAAAAACCACGGACAAGAGAGCATCCTTGTATAAGATCCCTTGAACAATCTTCAACCCGGTGTTAAATAGCAGATAGTCGGATCGGGAATTTAAATACCGGCTTGTTGCGAGGTTAACATTCGGAGTTGCGCCCCGGTTGCCAACACGACCGAGCGGCGCGCGCCCTCTCGCGTAATACCCACGAATGCCGGTCGAGCTGCCGTCCGAGATCCCCCGGTCGCACCGCCTCTTTAATCCACTTGACGGGGGGTTCCACATATGGCCGTGGAAAAGGAGGCCCCGGACGCGGACGTTCTGCTCTACACGTCGGCCCATTGCGCCCCGTGCACGATGCTGAAGCGGAAGCTCGAGGCCATCAACACCGAGATGCCGGTTCAAATCCGCATCAAGACCATCGACGTCGGATCGAACGACGAAGCGTCGAAGCAAGGGATACGCGCGGTTCCCGTGCTCAAGATCGTCAAGAACAACGAGCTGTTCGTCGGGGACATGGAGATGGATGACTTGAGGAACGTGTTGATCCGCAACCTGTACTTCACTTCTTGAAGCAGCCCGGGGGTCACGTGGGTCGACGAGCGCGGGGAATCCGATTCCGGGCGTCCATAACGTTCAAGTCCTCGCACCGCCTAGAACCCACGTGTCCCTTGCATCCAGCGCGATGCCGGTCATCCGGCAGGTGTACAACAGCTGCGGCATAGCCAGCGTGCTTATGGCACTCAAGCCGGACAATAACAAGGAGCTGGACACCTTCTTGAGAAACCTGGAAAAGAAGGTCACCAAGGCCTTGAAGATCGACACCTACAGGTACGACTTCCTCGACCGGGTTCAGTTCGCGGCGGCCTGGCTCATCCTGCATTCGGTGTTCAAGGATGCCACCCTCGTCGACGAGGTGGCTCCGGCCCTCCCCGACGCCGAGAACATTCGGCCCATGCTGGAATCCCGGCTCGACGAGATGATGGTGTACCAGAAGGCGGGCAATAACGACAAGATCGAGAAGGATCTCGCGAAACTGCTCGAGGGCGGGGAGGTCACCCGAAACTTGCTCGTCTCCTACGTCCAGGAGCAGAAAAATGACGTCGAGCTCAAGCTGCTCGGCTCCATGTTCGGCCTCTTCTTCAAGCCGGTGCCCGAAGGGGAGGGCGGCACCCCGCTCGGGACGATCGCCCAGGTGGACCCGCGCCATCCCGAGGCCTACATGAAGAAGGTCGGCTTGCTCGCAGCGCAGCTCGCCACGGGGGCCGTCTTCGCCAACTACGAGTACCATTGGCTCCCGTTGCGCGAGATCGGGACGCGCATCCACCAGTTCACGAGGGAGGAAGCGCACAACGACAGCGCGAGCGACATATCCGCGACGCCGCACTACTTCAAGCTCAACAACCCCCTCTCGGGCACCGTCCTTTCCGTGACGCGAGCCGACGTGTTAGAAAAGTATATCTTTTATCTCTACGACTTCCAGTTGGAGCAGCAGCGACGGCTGCTCGGCTCTGTCAAGGCAGCGCTCAAGTTCTGAGGAGAAACCAGCCCCCGGCTCATCGAGATGTCGACCGTTCCCTTCAAGAAGGTCGCGGGCGGCCCGAGGCCGCTCGTCAAGCAGACGATCAACACGTGCGGCCTGGCATCGCTCGCGATGGTCTTCTTGCACCACGCACGGCCGGTCGACCAGTTCCTGGAGGCCGTGTACAGCGCGAAGCACGCGAACGGCGCGCATCCAGGCGCGCGGCGTGGAAAGAATCAAGGGGTAAGCCACGACGCGGCGATCATATGGTCAACGGGATACCTCCTCGCGAAGGCCCGGCTCTCGCGCCGCGTGTCGAACTGGTTCGGCCGGCACGACGGCTCGTTCGTCTACGAGGACTTCAAGCTGAACATCGACATGCTGCTCGACAGCATCGCGCAGCGCGAGGCCCGGCGCGAGAAGGCCCTCGGCTCGGCGCTCAAGCATTACAAGCACGGGACGATCCGGAAGATCTTCGTCACCCGCTACCTGGAGCAGTTCAAGACCCAGCTCGAGCTCAAGATCCTCGCGGCGATGTTCGGCTTCGAGTTCCTACCCTACCCGGGCGACACGATGGGCAACCTGTACTTCACGAACGGCGACCGTGCCGCAGGCGAGAAGGTCGCGTACATCCGAGAGGTGCTCGACAAGCCCGACCACGCGGCGATCCTGGGCCATGGCCAGTCCCACTGGATGGTGCCGCACACGCTGCTCAAGGGCGGGCTGGACGGGCAGGAATACGCGCTAGGCATCAACGACCCGCTCGGGTCGAACAACGTGCTGCCGCTCAAGAGGCTCGACCACACGTACCTCTTCTACTTCTTCAAGTTCGACGAGGGGCGGTGCCGCGAGGGCATCCGCTTCCTCGGCGACGTGCTCCACATCTGAACCGCCGAGTACAAGAAGGAAGGCCGCGAGAAAGGCCCGGCCGCGCGATCACTTCAAGTGGAATATCTCGGAAACGTAGTCGCGGCGAGACTCGAAGTTCTGGTCGAGGTAGACCGTGAGGGCGTGCTCCGGGTGGTGCAGGATCGTGACCGGCACGATCTCCAGCGGGTTATCGAGGACGATTTTCTTCGGGAGGTCGATGATGAACGTCTTGTCGCAGCGCTCGCACTTGACGAAGATCCGCTTCTCCCCCGCGAGCTGTTCTGGCGTCGCGGCCTGCTTCTTCTTCCTGGAGAAGTCGCCGCAGGCGTCGCCAGCGATCGGCGGGATCTTGGGGATGGGCGGCGCCTTGAGCGGGGCACCTGGCCCGGCGCCAGGGGCTCCCGGGAGCACCAGGGCGGGTTTCGGCGGGAGCTTGATGTCGTCGAACCCCGGCGGGGCAGCAGCGTTGCACGCGGGTGGATTCACGTCCCCGGGACTCTTCGCGATATTGTTTAGGATGAAGGCTATGAGCTGGCGCTTGTCAAGCTTCTGCAACTCATCGCGCGTGATCTGCTCGGGCATGTTCGGGGACTCGTGAGGACGGTTGCGATTGTAATAAAATTGTTCCCCCGTCCATAAAAACTTCCTCGATCGGTCGCGGCGGGGCGCCTTGCTGGCGGCGAGGCCGCGAGCCCCCTTTCATGACAAGAGCATCACGACGAAATACGCCATGAAGAGGTTGCCGAGGATGATCCCGACGCTCTTGATGTTCCCCGAGGAGGCCCTGGGGGCGCGGAAGATGTAGATGCACGCTACTGGGACGAAGGCGATCGGCACGATGTTGAAGTCACAAGATAGGAAGAACAGAATCGCGCCCGCGGCGAGCGTGAGGATGGAGAACAGCATCACCACCAACCGCACCCGCTCAGGAGAGAAGCGCTGGGCGAGTGCATCACGGTCGAGCGCCTCGTGCATGAACTGGGAGAGCACGCCGAACAAGTACAAGGACGCGAGCCAGAGCCATTCCACCGCGTCATCTGGGACGTGGATGGTGAAGTAGGGCATGCAGATCTCGGCGAAGACTTGCACGAAACCGCTCGCCAGTGGGATCCGCTTCATGCCGAAGTTGTATGCGAGGACGAGGCCGATGGCCGTCCCGATCCAGAGCACGTTGAGCGGGTTCGCCGCGACCGCGTCGATGAAGCAGAGCAGCGCGAGGCAGATGCTCCCGACGGCGACGGCGGCGAGCTCCTTGGCCCGCCATCCCGTGTCGCGATCCTTGTCGACCATGTCGTTGATCACGTTCCCCGCGATGCCAAGGAATGCCCAGCCAAGGATCGTCTTGACATGGTCGAGGATCGAGAATCCGGCGCTTTCCTTGTTCGTGTACAAGGCGATCAAGCACGGGATGACGACGACGAAAAGGTAATCGAGGCGGACGGCCGCCCAGCGGTTGCCCGTGGCGTTGGTGGGTTCGGACGCGCTCATCGAGGCTATCAAGAGCGTGCTCCCACAAAAAGTCAACGCCATCCCCGCGGTCATGGGTACCAGGGATGTCCCGGCGGGATGGGCGGGGGGTTCCATATCGGGACCCATCGACCCTCGAGCAAGAAGAAGCCGATCTCGACCCCGCCGATGAGGACGAGGGCGGTGATCGCGACCGCCACGGCCTGCATACCGATGCGCTTCCTCGGGCTCCACGCCTCTTGCTTGTCGATCCAGTAGGTGCACAGTGCCCAGCCGAAGATGCAGAAGAACCACGCGAGCCAGTTGATGATCGGGACGCCGAGCCAGCCGAGGCCACGCGGCCCCCAGGCGTCGGCCGTCCACACCCACTCGCCCTGGTATACCGCGTAGGGGTCGATCAGGACGTCCCAGGACGTGGCGACCAACGAGGTGATGATGGCCGCGACGACCAGGTGCTTGTTCAACGCCGGCCACGCCTTGAAGATGACCTCGGCCATGGAGAACGACACGTAGCTGACCATGATCCAGCCGAGCTGGGTGACCACGGGCACGAGCGAGCCGGGGAAGTAGAAGACGTAGCCCCACTCCGTGTACGAGCCCTGGATCACGCCCGAGTTCTCCATGACCAGCCCCATGACGTACCCGATGCCGAAGATACGTGCCGCGTACTCCTTCCCCCTCGTCTTGAGGCAGTG
Organism: Promethearchaeota archaeon; assembly: GCA_016932935.1. GTDB lineage: Archaea > Asgardarchaeota > Lokiarchaeia > Sigyniarchaeales > Sigyniarchaeaceae > Sigyniarchaeum. Next base: position 15,640 of record JAFGBX010000152.1, read on the forward strand.
CACGAGGAGGACGGCGATCAACCCGAAGTAGAGCAGTTCCTTTGTGAGGCCCATTCACGCGGCCTCCTCTTCCTTTCTCCGGGCGATCTTCACCCGTGCGACGATGTATACCACGATCCAGGACAACGGGAACAGGACGGTCGGCAAGTAGGAGACGAGGCCGTCGGCGATCTCGGCGACGAAGAATATCGCCGTGAGCGCGACGTAAACCCAGAACGGCAAGGCGTGTATCTTCTTCATGCCCTTATCGGTAGGTAGTTCGAGCCTGCGAATAAATAGTTCCTAGGGAGATAGTCGATGGGGTGGCATCACGCATGCTATGGCGCCGTTTTTTTTGAACAACGTTCGGGCCTCTTAAATGGCCGCTGAAAAAGAACAAGGGATATCGCGGGTCAAGAGCGTAATCTTTCCTGTTCAAGCACCGCGAAGTCCCGTTGAACGAGCGCACGGGAAATGACCAGAAATCACCCGCCGATTTTGCCTTGGCAAGTTGGGAAAGGAAAGAACAAGGAACTACACTTGTTCGCCGGATCGCTTGAGCAGCATCTTTACGAGGTTGAGGAACGCGTCGTCGACGTTCGTCCCCTCCTTGGCGCTGGTCTCCACGAACTCGATGGCACCGATCTTCTTCTTTAAATCATCCCCCTGGCCGGATTGCACCTTCTTGATGTCGCCCAGGTCGGCCTTGTTCCCTACGATGATGAAGATCTTCTCGCCCGTCGTGTTCTCCGAGTAGTCCTTGACCCAGGTCGGTTCGAGGTTATTGAACGTATCCATCCGGGTGACATCGTAGACGAGCATCGCGGCGCTACAGCCCTTGTAGTAGAGTTTACGCACTGATGCATAGCGCTCTTGGCCCGCAATGTCCCAGAGTACCAAATTACATAATATTTCCTTCCCCTTCTTGTCCTTGAACGAAATCTCTTTCAAGATGAGGTTGACGCCGAGGGTCGGCTTGTACTCCTTCATGAACTTCTTCTGGATGAACCGGGCGATGAGGCTCGTCTTCCCTACAGCATAGTCGCCTATGACGGCGATTTTGAACACGAAATCGGGTTCCTTGTCTGCCATCGTGAATCCAGCTCTCCTTATTATTGTCTCTTCAACTCGAACGTGGTGCTTGGTTGCTCCACCTTGCTCACGACCTCGCTCGCGACAAACTTCGCACCATCGGGCGACGAGTTCGTCGCCGCAACCTCGAAGAATCCCGCCCAGATGTAGCCTGCCGAAAAGAGCGGGTCGTTATTAACCGTTATCTTGAAGCCGTCCTTGTCCTTCTTGATCGTGATGTCCCAGGTCCCGTCGATCCATTTCTTCATCTTCTCGATGAGCACATCAAGGCTATAGCCGTACGGGTGCAAGAATATGGCAAACTTGCGCCCCGTCTCGCGCAACAACGCCTTGGATCCAAAACCGAGCAGCCGGTTCATCGCCGTGGTCAACCGGATCAAGTCGCTCTTCGGCACCGACGTGATCAGCGAAGGGCGTACTTGTGCATACTTGGTATTCAGCCCCGCAAACCTGATGACCGACATCTTGCCATCCTGGCCGATGATCTCGTTCAGCGCTTCAAGAAGGGCCGAGAACACGACTTGCTTGACCTTCTCGGTCTTCCCCTTCTCCTTACGCTTGGCCATGGCGCTCACTTGAACTCACTCGATGGATGCTGTGTTATACTATTTCCCCGGTCAATATATAAAGAGGTATTATGGGGGCACGGTTCCCCCGATCGTGAATGAGGGCCGGCCACGGGTCGCACCCGGTCCATTTCGACGGGGCGGGTCGACCGGGTAGCCCCAGCTTCCACCTCTTGTAGAGCCAGAACAGCACGACGGCGGCCACGGCACCCGCGATGGCCACCACGACGAGGACGATCGTCAGTGTCCAATATTCTTGCGGGATAACCTCTACCTCTATTAACTGGACATAGACATCTCGATCCACGCCCGAACTTGAATCGCCCCAAACAACCAACGCTTAGCCATTGCTGACCAGTGCAATAGCAGAAAAGAGGAGCACGGAACCTGACATACTCGCGGGGAATAATCGCCGGATCACGAGATGATGATGGCGGGCCGGCCGGGGATGGCTTGCTCGGCCTTCTTCTCGGAGGACGCCTCCTCGGTCGCGACCTCGATGGCCGGGTACTTCTTGCCGGAGAGCAGCTTGAAGTTCCCTGCGGCCACGAGCTCTTCCGCCTGGCCGGTGAATTTCGGCAGCTTCTCCGTGCCCCATGGATCCTTGGCGAGCTTGTTCACGAAGCCGGCCACCTTCCCGCCGAGCTTCTTCATGGCCGGGTCACCCATCAGTTTCTTTATCACGTCTCCCGCGTTCTTGCCCTCCTTGAGCCCGTCGATGACGGCCCCGAGGGCCTGGAACTTCCATTCCGCCGCGACGACGAGCGCCACCTTCGACGGGGCCTTCTGCAGGATCTTCAGGATGTTCTGGACGTCCTCGCCGACGTAGGTGTCGTAATCCCACGTGTTCTTGATCTCGGGCTTGATCGCGGCCTCGTCCACGGCGGGCCACCTCGCGTGGGCGATGAGGCCCTTCTTCTTCAGCGCGACCTCCCACACCTCCTCGGCCAGGTGCGGGGCGCCCGGCGCTAGCATGAGCGCGATCGCCTCCAGGCACGTCGTGTACACCTTCTTCGTGGCACCGGTATCCACGTAGTCCCTGAAGAGGTCGACGAGGTTCGCGACCTTGTTCAGCGCGTCGCGTATCTCCATCATCTCGAACGATTCCGTCACGGCCTTGAGCACCACGTTCACGTGGTAGAGCATGAGTTCGTCGTAGAAGTCCTTGGCCTTCTTGAAGGCGGCCGGTGGTTCCATCAAGGTGTTGAAGGCCCGCTTGATGACCCGGCTCACCGCATCGATGCCCTCGTCGCTCCACTCGAGCTGCTTCTCCGGGTTCGCCGTGGCCAGGATGAAGAACCGCGCCGTGTCGGCGCCGTACTTGTCGACCATCTCCTGCGGGTCGACCGTGTTCCCAAGGCTCTTCGACATCTTGGCGGACTTCAGCACGTACGGCTTCCCGCACTTGATGCACGTCTTCTTGCCTTCGTCATACTTACCGATCGGCAGGAAGACGTTGCACGCCTCGCAGAACGGGTTCTCCTTGTTCACCATGCCTTGCGTGAGCAGCGCTGCGAAGGGCTCGGAGAAGGAATGCAGCCCGAGGTCCCGCGTCGCCTTCGTCCAGAACCGGGCGTAGAGCAGGTGCATGATCGCGTGCTCGATGCCGCCGATGTACTGGTCGACCGGCCCCCAGTACTCCATCGCGTCCTTGCTGTAGGGCGCGTCCTTGCTCCACGGGTCGATGAACCGGAAGAAGTACCACGACGAGTCGACGAACGTGTCCATCGTGTCGGTCTCGCGCCTGGCCTTGCCGCCGCACTTCGGGCACTTGGCGTTCACGAATTCGGGGTCGGTCTCGAGCGGGTTCGCGGTGCCGGTGAACTTCACGTTCTTCGGCAAGCGCACGGGCAGGTCATCGTAGGGCACGGGCACGGCGCCGCACTTGGCGCAGTGGATGAACGGGATCGGCGTGCCCCAGTACCGCTGGCGTGAGATCAACCAGTTGCGGATCTTGTAGTTGACCGTCGGCCCGCCCTTCCCCTTCTTCGCGAGCATCTCGCTGATCGACTGGATCGCGTCGCGGTTCCCCATGCCGTCGAACTCGCCCGAGTTGACGAGCTTGCCGTCCTCCTCGTAGGCGCGCGACATCTTGTCGACGTTTATCTCGTAGTCCTCGGGCTGGATGACGATCCGGATCGGGATGCCGAACTTCTTCGCGAACTCGAAGTCGCGCTGGTCGTGGGCGGGGACGGCCATGACCGCGCCGGCGCCGTACTCGTAGATGACGAAGTTGCCGATGTAGACGGGCACCTTCTCGCCAGTGACGGGGTTGATGGCCTCCTTGCCGATGAACATGCCCTTCTTCTCGCTCTCCGCGTTCATGCGCTCGAAGCGATCCTCGGTGAGCACCTCGTGGAGCAGGGCCTGGTAGTCCTTCTCGTACTTGGTTCCCTTGACCCACTTCTCGACGAGCGGGTTTTCTGGGGCGAACGTCATGAACGTGACGCCGTAGATCGTGTCCGCACGGGTCGTGAAGACCGGGATCTCCTCGCCGGTGCCCACGATCTCGAACTTGATGATCGTGCCCTCGGAGCGGCCGATCCAGTTCTGCTGCATGGTCTTGACCTTCTCGGGCCACTCGAGGTCCTTCAGGCAGTCGAGCAGCTCGTCGGCGTACTTGCGGATGTTGAGGAACCACTGGGTAAGGATCTTCTGGGTGACCTGGCTGTTGCAGCGCCAGCACGTGCCGCTCTGTGCCTGCTCGTTGGCCAGCACGGTCTTGCAGTCCGGGCACCAGTTCACGTAGGCGTCCTCACGGGCGACCAACCCCATCTCGTTGAACTTTAAGAAGAACCATTGATTCCAGACGAAGTAATCCTCCGTGATGGACTGGATCTGGCGGCGCCAGTCGTAGGAGAAGCCCAGCCGCTGCTGCTGCCACTTGATGTGCTCGATGTTCTCCCACGTCCACTTCTCCGGGTCGGCGTTGTGCTGGATGGCGGCGTTCTCGGCGGGCAGGCCAAAGGCGTCGTAGCCCATCGGGTAGAGCACGTTGTACCCTTGCATCCGCTTGAAGCGGGCAAGGCAGTCGCCGATGCTGTAGTTGCGAAGATGGCCCATGTGGAGCTTCGCGCTCGGGTACGGGTACATCTCCAGCACGTAGTACTTCTTCTTCGACGGATCGACATCGACTTCGAACGCCTTCGCATCGGCCCATTTCTTCTGCCATTTCGCCTCGATTTCTTGCGGCTTGTACTCTACCATTGATCTTACCTTCCGAACGGTTCAATTCGAGCCCTATAAGCCTTGGCGGGAAAAAAAGCATGTGGCAAGTTGCTCGTGCCA
>JAFGBX010000153.1 GCA_016932935.1 Promethearchaeota archaeon
ATACGAGGACGGACAGGGAGAGCAGCCCAAGCCCCTCGATGCCGAGCGGGAGCGGCTCGATCCAGCCGATAAAGAACGCTGCCATGAACGGGATGTACGAGGCCAGGTTGAGGCCGTATCCAATCCTGGCCTTCAGGAACTTGACCACGTGCACGTCCAAAAGCGTCAAGAGGAAGAGGATCCCGAACGAGGCGAGCACGCTACCCCTCGCGCTGAGAAACAGTGCTGACGATGCATACGCGAAGAGCGAAAATTCCAAGTAGATCATGAGGGCGGGGACGGCGAAGGCGGGCCGTGCCATCGGCCTGGAAAAGAAACGGTGGCGCACGACGTGGTACGGGTAGGTGCCGAGGCCGGTCTCGACGAGGATGAGCCCGAGGATCGAGACGAGGCCGACCGGGCCGGCGACCGGCAGGTGCCCCTTCCACGTGAGCAGCAAGGACACCATAAAGGGCAGGAACGAAGCCAGGTTGAGCCCCCAGGTGATGGCCGGCTTGACGCACTTGATGCCGTGAAACTCGACGAGCGTGATCACGAACATACAGCCGAGGCCGATGAGCACGCTCTCCACCGTGCCGAGCACCAGGGCCGATCCAGCGTATGCCATGAACGAGGTCTCGATATAGATGAGCAAGGCCAGCGGCGAGGCGGATCGCCGGCTCGCGGCCTTCCGCAGCAAGCCACGGGTCACGATTTGGTACGGGACGAGGCTGAGCCACGTCTCGGCGATGGCGAGCCCGGCGATGGATACCAGGCCGACGGGGCCGAGCACGGGCAGCAAGCGCGCCCACGAGAGCGACAAGAAGGCCTGGAACGCAGTGAACAGGCAGAGCTGGTAGGCCAGGTAGGCACGCCCTTGCAGCGTCCTGTTGATGAGCAAGTTGAGCAGGGCCATGAGCAGGAACGCGAGCGTGAGGTATGCCAGCCACGACGCGACCCCCGTCGGATCCACGGCCAGCAAGGGCTCGAACGCGGCCCAGCGTGACGCGAAGAGCGCGCCGCTCGCGAGCACCCCGTTGTAGAGCAAGATCTTCACCTTCCTGGCGAGGGCCGTCCTCGTGGGGGACGCGAGCTGCCAGAGGTGCGCCGTGAGGATGTTCAGCGCGAAGAGCGATAACGCGAGGAGGGACGGGTCGTGATGGTTGAGGAACAGGTAGGTCGCGATGAAGTTAAAGGCCAGCGCGTACGTCAAGACCATCAGCGCGAACCGCGCCCTCGCGGCCATTATCTTGAACATGGCCATGTCCAGCCAGGCGAGCTGGACGAACATCGACGTCGAGAAGACCGTCGCCTTCGCGAGGAGGCCCGCGAGCTCGGGCGGGAGCGGCGTGCTGAGTGAAGGGATGGGCAATAAAACCATGATGCTTGCCGCGATCGACGCGTGCAGCACGCTGCTGACCGCCGTCATGAAGGCGCCAGCACGCGTGGCCTTGCCCGCGACGCGCTTGCGGATCGCGAACGATTGGCAGCAGATCAGGAGGAACGGCAGCGCGAGCGAGAAGACGACGGGCGCCGCCAGCAGCATCGCGGCGACGGTCGAGACCTGAACGGAGTTGGCGGTAAAGATAGCCAGGTTGAACCTTGGTAAGCCATCGGCTCGGGGGGGCCCGTCGACGCCGCTGGGCCTCGCGGGGCCAATCCTCGCGCCCGCGTTGGCCACGCATTGCAACAACGCCAGGTAGCACGTGCTGAACAGGAGGGCATCCACGAGAACCTGGCCGGGTAATAGGGTCACGAACAGCTGCCCGGCGAGGAACGTGGGAGGGATCGGAACGAGGGCCGCCTTCGCCTGGACGGGGACGTCCTTGTAGAAGAATATGACAGCTATCAAGGAGAACACGAAGCCCACGATCATGGGAGGGGCTTGCCACGCCGAAACGACGAGCGACGATGCCGACAGCGCGCTCCCGATGCCCAGGATCGACCACGGGACGCGCTTGTCGACGTGGAAGACCATCTTGTATTGGTTCATCGTGTAGAACGACCCGCCGAACACCGAGATCCCGGCGAAGATGGCCACGAGCAGCATCCCGGGTATCAACGAGAGCGTGTTCACCGCGAGCAAGGACAAATTCACCATGAGGATGAGCGCGATGAGGGCGCGTGCCTTGGCCTGGCTCACCTTCAAGAACCGGGACGAGAACAGGCTGAACGCGATGGCGATGAAGGCGATGTTCACGGAGATGAACGCGTGCTTGGTCACCTCGTACATGGTGAAATACACGAACGACCACAACCCCGCGAGTAAGGAAGCATAGGACGCCACGAGCACGGGCCACCTCGCCGGGCTCTTCGGGATAGCGCAATAGAGCATCCCGAGGAAACTCGTTACGATCAGCTCGATCGAGACAATGAAACCGATAGCGGTGCCCGCCTCCGTCAGCAACAAGTGCATGAACAGGACGTTCGAGACTGCCAGGAACGACCACGCCGTGGCCATCGCCCGCCACGCCCGCCACTTGTAGAGCAGCGGCAGCAGCATGCCGAAGCCGATGACGAGGAAGCCCAACGTGGCGAGGGGAAGGCTGCCTGGGAAGAGGTTCTGGACGGCCCAGCCGATCGCGAGCAGGTTCTCGCCCCAAAAGACGAGCATGGCCTGGTAGAAGTACCGCTGTATCTTGTAACGTACGATGGGCAGGTACATAGCCGATACTATGATTAGCGTCACGATCATAGAGCCAGGTATGTCTCCTAAGGCGAATAGATTCAGTCCTTTGATGACATCGACGCCCACGACGGCATCGAAGACGAGCTGGAAATTGACGATCGGGAACGCGAGCCACAGCCACCAACCCACCTTCCAAACGTTCCTCGTCAACTCCCACCTGAACACCCCGATCGACAAGAAGCACAAGAAGAAGCCGAGGTCCACGCACAGGAGAGCGAGGATCGACTGGTCGATGGGCACGACGGCGTAATGCGTGAAGAGGAGGAAGGCGAACACGGGGACGAAGACGTTGAACGCGGCGAGCATCGGGACGAGCGCGTGCTTCCGGTGCCTCAACATAAATGGCTTGAAGAACCGTATGATGATGAACGCAACGGCACTGTATGTGGCCAGAAAGTTCATGGTGATGTTCACTGCACCGAGGCCGGGCCTGTTAAAGGCCAGCGAGCAGATGCTGGTCGTCAAATAGACGACCACAGTCAAGGAGAGCGCCTTGAGAGCCACGAACTGCTTGACCGAACCTGCCCTGTTGAGATGCGCCGCCAGCAGCGACAAGTAAACGATGAGCGTGAGGTTCGTCGAGTGGAAGGTCGAAGTGGGCGTGAAAGCGATGAGCAGTTGGAAAACGAGCAAGCTACCGAGCACGGACGCGACGTTTCCCTCGATCACGCTTTTCTTTCCTTCGGTCGTGGCGATCGCGTAGACGGTCGCGACGAACAAGCAAGCGGTGTACTCGATGGCATGGATCTGCACCAAGTGAGGCTGGACGAAGCCCCCTGGCGGCGGCCCGTGGAACCAGATGACCGCGGAAAACGCGATGGCGGACAACAAGGCGGTGCGGATCCACCGGATCCTCTCGCTCGTGCTGCCCGCCCTGGCAGTGGCACCTGCCGCCGCGACCACGCACACGATGCCACCGAGCGTCGGCAAGAAGGCAAGGGCGAGCACGAGAACCAGGGAGCACGCCATCATGCCAGAGAACCGCGTCGCGCGGTTGCCCATCATCGCCGCGAACAGGCATGCGTACCCCGCGATGTTCGCCAGCAGCAAGATATACAGCAGCGGGTTCGCTCCAGTGGTTGGCAAGAGTGCCGCGAGTCGCGCGCGCTCGAGCAAGAAGGCGAGGCTCGCGCCGAGGAAGGCGTATTTCGCTGCCGTGCCTACCCCCCTCTCCCGGGTGCTCGCTTTCATCCCGGCGTGCCGTAAAAAGTACCGTGTGACGGGGGCCGTGCAGGCGAGCAGCATGGCAAACAGCGTGCCGAATCCGAGGAGGGTGCCCGTGCCCAAGATGCCCGCCATGTACATGCACCCGAACACCGAAAGGAGCGTCCAGCAACCGGCCGTGAACCCCCTCTCTATGGCGTGCAGCTTGATGGCGGGAAGCACGAGCCTCGGCAGGGAAGACAAGAACAAGGCGAACATGGCGAAGAACAGCGCGTACCAGGAGATCCCGAGGGCGCCCAGATCCACCGGGAACGCCGTGACGGGGTACACCGGTACCACGAGCTGCGTGAGGAACGTGGACAAGGAGACCGCGAATGCGAAGTACGTGATCCTCGTCATGGTGGTTGTCACGTTAGTGGGCGCCAGTTGGTGCCCCCGGAGGATCGCGATCGTTATGAAGTTCATGGCGAGAAACGACGTGAGGGAGAGTGACACCATTGCCGGCAGCATCACCGTGCTCGCGACCCTGGTGGCCAGGTTGAAGAGCGTGAAGGCGCCGAACACGCTGATACCAGCCATGGCGACGACCGTGCCACATCTAAACGGCCTGGTGTGGGACGGCTTCACCCCGAGCCGTTCTAGTGCCCCGGTGAAGGCGAAAAAGACCCCGAGCGCCAGCAAGAGCGAGTAGAAGAGGTCTGCGAACACGTTGACGGGCACGAAGAAGCGCGCCTCCACGTCCACCATGATCGAGGTCGGCAAGGAGAGGACCAAGGCCGAGATGGCCAGGCTGTTGGAGAAGGCGACGCGGGAGAACGTGGCCTTGGACCACCACGAGAACGCAGCCATTAAATAGAACGGGATGAACGCGAACAGCGCAGCGAGGAGCAACGGGATCGAGAAGACATACGGCGTCCCCCAGGTTGCGACGCATAACCCCTTGAAGATCATCAGTGACGTGAAAAGGAGAGCAGCGACGTCGATCCCAACGGACACGTTCTTCTTGAAGAGGTCCGTCTTCATGAAGAGGGTGCTGATGCCGGCGGTTACCACCACCGCGATGTAGGCCGCCAGTAGCGGGTCGAGCCCCGCTGCGAGGTACCAGCCCAGCTGCATCGCGAGCATCTGGCTCGCAAGCAGCGGCCGAGCGGCACGCAGGTATTTCTCGTGTACATCGGACTTGACCCTGCCAAGGCGCACGCCCCACTTGAGGTGGTAGGCCACCATGACCGTGATGGCCGCGGTCGCGGCCAGGACGGGCCCGGCCGAGGGAAAGTTGTAAATGACCAGTGCCGGGATGGTGGCGATGAACACGATAGTCGAGCGGTACGCAGAGTCGATTGCATCCTTTTGGAAATAGATGCCGGGCATGGTATTGGCCGTCACATAGAGCATAAACGCGCCAGCCCACCAGATCGCCGCTCGGCCGATGATGTTCACCGCGTCCAAGGTGATGGGTAACCTTTGCCCTGCCATGACCAGGCCAGTGATCGCAGTGACCGTCCACACGAATGCCACGCCGAAAACGACCTTCACGCGCCGGTTCGTGCGCCCGTGCCACCTCGTTTTGTAGAGCCTGTAGCAAGAAAGGGTGGCCACGATGCCCGACAGGAGGATGGCGACGAACACCCCCGCCGCGGCCATCCCCGCGGCGGACGTGATGCCGGCCCCGCTGACGTAGGCGGTAAAGGCGAGGCCGAAGCACGAGTAGGCGACCAGGGAGAGGCTCCCGATGGCCATCGCGTCTTGCAGCCCCGACAGCGCGTGCTTCTTAAAGTAGTTCAAGGCGCAGTAACACTCGACCGTGACGTAGAGGGAGACGATGAAGACCGTGACTTGAATGATGGCCGGGATCTGGAGCTGCGGCAAGCTCGGGAGCACGCCGAACGAGATCGACGCGACCAAGCAGACGGTGTTTGCCAGGTGGGAGAGCGAGTACCACCAGCCCTCGGCAAGCTTGGCCCTCCGCTCGCCGAGTACCATGGCGTAGACTGCGGCGACGGTTATCGGCGTAGCCGCGGGGATGCCCGGGACGAATCCCATCACGAACGAGGTGGCGATCAAGACCGCGGTGGCACCGATGCTCGCCTTGTTGAGCCGAGAGGCGACCCCGTCCATGAAGTGCTCGCTTCCCGACAGCGCGTTGATTTGCTTGTTGAAATGGATGGCCACGTACGCCTCCGCTTTCACGAGCAGCACACCGGCGATGACCAGGCCATAGAGGAAGAGCATGAACCACGAGAAGTTGTCCAACAGCCCCGGCGCGACGATGAGCGGGTAGAAGATGATGATGATCATGAAGCTGGCACACGCCGCGATCATGACGTGGGCGAACTGCTTCTTGAACGTGGCGAAGTGCACGGCGACGTCGTTGCCCGCGAGCAGCCCCCCCTGCAGCATCTTGCGCGTGCTTGCCGTGACCCGGTTCGCGGCGATCCAGAACCCCACGTTGATCGGGATGCCGATGCCGCCCCAGAGCAGCGGGTCATCCATGTAGAACGAGATCATGGCGCCTTGGAACGCGAGGTGGAAGAAGACGACGACGTTGTGGAAGCACCTCGCGGCCCCCTCGAGCGTGGACGCGTGCTTGAACGCCTTGGCCGCGTAGTCGAGCTGGTCGATGGGCTTCCAGCGGTAGTAGAGCCACGTGAAGCTGTACACGACGCCCAGGGCGATTATCGGGAGCGGCCTGAAGAGCTGCTGCTCCACGGTGAAGATGAGGATGACGAAGGCCGAGACGAGGGCCACCATGGAGAAAAAGAACGGCGCGTGGACGCGGAAGCTCGCGTTGGAGGCGTTGTTCCTCAGGATCGGTGCCTCGAGGTACCGGTCGAACAGCTTGTACACGATGAAGAATGAAGCGAGGGTGAGGATCGTCGTGAGATTGACGGCAAAATAGGCGTTCCTCGTGAGGTAACTCGTTAAGAAAAAGGAGACGAGCGCGACCGTGGCTGGAATTATCAAGAGATAGAACAGGAACCACCAAGTTCGCCAGGCCCTATTGGTTATCTTCTCCAGTTGAGCTCCTTTGTTGGGCTTCGATTCCATGAGCGGTTCCCCCGCGTGCATGCGCGTGCACAGTATCAATCAGCCGCTTGGATTGAAGTAGTGATAACGGAACTGGAATAAAAACCCACTAGTCAAGGCAGCCCGCTTCTCGACCCTTGATACTCGGAAGCGTCGTGGGCCGCGCCGGTTATGAGGGATCGCACGATTTTTTAATACCCGATGAGATGAGAATGCATGGCAGCGACAATTCGGCTTTCAGACCTGGCGGGCATCGTCCTCGCCTCGGGCCACTCCGCGGCCCAGGGATACGCGGCGGATCAGCTAGGCCATTACATCGCGCTCGCGACCGGCGTGACCTTGAAGATCATCGTCGAGGACGCAGTCATCCCCGAATGCTGTTTCATCGTCGGCGACCACCCCGCCATCGAGCGGATCGCACCCGAGATCGACGTGGCATCGCTCGGGGACGACGGGTTCTGGATCCGTGCGAAGGATCGCCGCGTGATCATCGCGGGCTCGAAGGTTCGCGGTGCAATTTACGGGGCCTACACCTTCCTCGAACGACACCTCGGGATCAAGTTCCTAGCCCCCGAGGTCGTTCACGTACCCAAGGGCGACCCCAAGTTCGAGATACGCGAGTTCTCCATGAAGGAGGTACCAGCTTTCGCGTACCGGGCAATCACGTACTTGGAAGCGATGGATCCCGACTTCTGCCCGACGCAGAAGATCAACCTGAGCCCCTTCGCGGAGCGGGAGAAGGGCGGCAGTTACCGGTTCTCGCCAGGCAAGATGACGCACACGTTCTACTCGCTCGTGCCCCCAGACAAGTACTTCAAGGAGCACCCCGAGTACTTCTCGCTGGTCAACGGCGAGCGGCGCCAGGCGCTCGGCCAGCTGTGCCTCACCAACCCCGACGTGGTACGGATCGCCAGCGAGACGGTCATCAAGTGGTTCGAGGAGGAGCCGGACATAATCACGGTCGGCATCGTGCAGAACGACTGGACCGGCTATTGCGAGTGCGAGAACTGCCGAAAGGTGGACCGCGGGAACCCCGCGCGGACGCTGCTACAGTTCTGCGTACTCATCGCGAGCGTGGTCAAGGACAAGTTCCCTGGCAAGTTCATCCACACGATCGCCTACACCTACACGGAAAATTATCCAGACGATTGGCACGAACAACTGCCCGACAACATGATCGTCGTCGTCTGCAACATGTACCCCTACCGGTCCAACAAGCCGATCGACGGCGATCCCATGAACGCGAAATACTACAAGAATCTATTGGGATGGCTCAAGATCTCCCGGCACGTGTTCGTGTGGCATTATTTCGTCGACTTCACGCATTACCTCGCGCCCTACCCGATTTGGAAGACCGTCGCGGCCGACCTCAAGCAGTACCGGGCCCTCGGCGTCGAGGGCGTGCTCCTCCAGGCCGGCATCGGCCTCGGCCTCTACCAGGAGCTCCAAGAGCTCAAGATGTGGGTCTTCCACAAGCTGCTCTGGGATCCAGACCTGGACATGAACGTGCTCGTCCACGAGTTCCTCAAGGCGTATTACGGCAAGGCAGCGCCCCTCGTGCACAAGTTCATCGACTCCCTCATGTCCATCGAGGACCGCCCAGACGTGAGCCTGCACTTGTACGTCGGCCTGGAGGGGAACCACGCCAAGAAGGACTGGGTGATCCAGTGCCAGGGCTGGCTCGAGCAGGCGCTCGACGCGGTCAAGGACGATCCCGCCACGCTCGAGCGCGTCGAGAAGGTCTTGCTCGGCCTCGACTACGCGTACCTGTACCAGCCCGTCGAGTACGAGGTGCTGCTCGGCAAGGTCAGGCCGGCCGACCTCGAGCGCCGCAAGCAGGTGCTCGCCCGGTTCGTCGTGACGACCGAGAAGTACAAGATCCGGTCGCACGGCGAGCAAGTGCCCATCTCCGCGTTCCTCGACCGGCAAGGCTTCATCTGCAAGGAGCACAACGTGCTAGCCATAGCCGAACTGGCACCCCTCGTCTACAAGATGATGGAGTCGATGCTCGACAAGGTCAAGGAAACGATGGATGAAAAGCACTACTTCAAGGAGAATGATTTCGTGATACCGGCGCTCAAGCGCGGGTTCAATCCGCTGGAACTCGTCGGGTTTATGACATCGAAGCGGTTCGCGGTGTACGAGCCAGGCGTTCCCGATAACTGGCACCGGTGGCTCGACGTCGAGACGACCCACAAGCTTCTCAACCCGCCGGTGCCGAACGTGCGGCGCAGCCAGCTGCCGGCGCTGGTGCTCGGCATGATCAAGGGCCTGCCGGGCCAGAAGGACGAGCTCGACGAGTGATCCGGAGCCTCGCCTCGTTCTCCATTTCTATCACGGGCGTGGTTGGAGAGATCAATGTAATGAAAGAGGAACGCGCTTCACGGGAGCTGGGAGCCGCAGTTGGGGCAGAACTTGACCTGCGGGTTGGCGTCCAGCATCTGGCCGCAGAAAATGCAGTACTTGCGCTCGCTGCCGGCCTGCGGGACGGGCGCCTCGCCCTTCCTCGCGGGCTCGAAACCGGGGGCCTGCTGGTACTGCACCTCCTCGCCCAAGATGATCTCGCCGGTCTGCGAGTCGTACTTGTACGAAACGAGCCCCTCGCCCCGCAGGTCCATGAGTACCCGGAGCAAGTGGCTCCGCTTCACCCCCGCATCGGCGGCGATCTCGTCGAGCAAGAACCTGCCCGCCTTCCGCGCTTGGACGACGGCGAGGACGTCCCGCCGCACGCGCTTGTCCGTCGACTTGTTGTTGATGGCCCCGATGATCATGAAGAACGCGGGGACGAGCAACCAGTGGCCCCACGTGTTCAAGCTCAAGAAGTCGATGCTGAGCGATGAGAGCACGAGTGATAAGATGCCCACGCCCAGGAATGCCAGGCCGCAACCGAGGCTCGAGTTCGTGCCCTCGTAGTCCCGCTTCTCGTAGTGCCGCCACGTGCCGCTCATGTTATGCTCACAAGGTGGATTCCATTTCGGGTCACGGAGCCCATGAAGCTTCTCTCTAATAAATGATGCTCCCCTGGCCCGCATCGAGACATACGGGGTCGAACCCTCGCCGTTCCCTTTTATTTGGCAAGGATCGCGTCCACCTTCGCGGCGATGATGAAATCGTTCTCGAACAGGCCCCTCACCGCGTGCGTGTAGAGCTCGAGCACGACCTTGTTGTAGTAGATGTAGATGTCGGGGTGATGCCCCTCTTCTTCTGCAATTGCGGCTACCTTGTTCACGAAACCCATGGATCCCTTGAAGTCCTTGAACTTGAATTCCTTTTGGATCTTGTGCGTGCCCTCGCGCAGCAGCTGCCATCCCTTGACCTGCGCGATGTAGTTGTCCTCGTCCGCCTCGCTCATAGCTGGGATCCTGCCCTCGCAGGGCACGCAGTGCTTCTCGGTCAATCCCGTCATGTTTCGCCTCGTGTTGTCGTCTATCTGGTCTAAGACTCTGGATCGGCCATTTAATATCCCTTCCGCCTTTGCCATAAAGGGCGGATCGGTTCCGAAGCCCGCCGGGCAGAGATCTTATGCCTGGGGCATTCTCGACCATGCTAGGACGACCAGGAGCGCGGCCGTCAAGCAAGCCGCCACGAGCGTGCCGAGCAAGAACGGCAAGGACGGGCCCAAGGGGATTACGAGGCCGGACGTGAACGTCGACGCGAGGAAGCCGATGCCTATCGCGGCCTCGTAGATCCCGGCACGCAACCCCTTTTTCGTCTTGCTGAGCTCCATGAGCAGGACGATGCCGATGCAATAGGCATACCCGTTGAACAAACCGTAGACCGTGAATGACACGAGCAGCGCGTCGGCGACCGGGAAGAGGTAGATGAAAAGATTGGCGACGGGGATGCCGATGGCGAATCCGAGCAACATTCGCACCCTGGCTTGCGGGGACATGACCCCGGCGTGCCAGAGCGTGGCCGTGCGGCCGACCCCGAGGAAGAAGATCAACGTGCCGGCGGTCAGCGACGGGTCAAGCGAGGCGAAGAGCGCCCCCTGGGCCATGTATCCTTGCTTGGCCAGGGCAGGGAAGATGCGCTGGAGGATCTGGTTGGTGAACGCGAAATAAATGGCGGAAAAGGCGATCGCAACCTTTAAATACACGAGGTACCGTCCTTCCGCCGATATGATGTTGCCCGAAACCACCGCGTCGACCTTGCGGGACTGGGCCTTGAACGCCGCGATCTGCCCGTTGGAGAAGATGTATCTCGCCGAGAGCAAGGCGGCGATCAAGGCGATGGCGACGAGCAAAACGAACCCATGCCGTACGCCGCCCATGGAGTCGAGAACCCCCCCGACGAACGGCCCCGCGGTCAGGCCGATGGACCAGCAGACGAGGTAGATGCTGAGCGATCGGGCGTGCAGTTTTTGGGAGATGTACTCGGTCATCTCGGACAAGTATGCCTCGATCGGCGACCAGAAGAGCCCGTAGCACGCGCCCGTGCAAGCGTTCGCGACGACGAGGTGGACGGGCGCGGTGGCGAGGAAGAACACCCCGGCGTTCGTCGCGGCGAAGGCGAGCATCGCGACGGCGAGGGA
>JAFGBX010000154.1 GCA_016932935.1 Promethearchaeota archaeon
GACCGGCAGGCCTGCCACGCTCTGCACCACTGTCTGGCTCGCGGACCACGTGTTGCTGGCGATTAAAGAGCCGTTGGCATACACACTGTAGGTGCGTGTGCTCGAGTTGGAGTCCGTCATTGTCCACGAGATCTGGAACCCGGTCTGGCCCGCCGTGTAGGTGATATCAGAGGGATGCGTGATGTACGGGACAGTCATGTTGCACCAGCTCCCGTCGATGTTGTCGACGGCGATCCAGCCGACGCCGGACGCGCGCGTGTGCGCGCGGAACAGCTGGACGTTCGACGCGGTGCCGTACCTCGACGAGAAGTGCACGCCGCCGTTGTCGTACTTCGTGCCGTTGATGGTCACGTCGAGCGTGTGCATGTTGTCGACGAACTCGACCATGACGTGGTACCGCGTGTCGGCAGCGTACGTCTGGAGGTTGACGTCCGTTGAACTGCCGTGCTGCGCGATGATGTACCCCGTCGAGCTGAAGGAGATGAACCAGTAGTCGGCCCCGCTGTCCGTGAGGAGGTAGACCGTCCGGAGCGCGTTCGTCGCCCCCGTGGCCATGTCGAACTCGACCTTCACGCCCGGCGTGTACGTGCCCGCGGTGGGCATCGTATAGGTCATATAATAGGTGTATGAGCTGCTCGAGAGGTAGACCCGCCCCATCAGCGAACCGGCAATGGCCTGGGCAGTGGCCGTTCCGTAGCTGCTGCCGTACGCCGCCCACCGGGGCCGCCCGGTCTCGAAAGATGCTCCCGCGGTCATGTTTTCGAAGTTCTCCTCGATGGGCTCCGTATAACTAGTGTCAATTCTTCCATCATCTTGATCCGGCGAGGTTCGCTTCACCACGTCGTCCATCTTTACATGAGATATGACAGCGCCCGTTAAAAGCCCGAGTACGACGAGAGTTAAAAACCCATGCCTGATCCGGGGAAGAGTTGCACGCTCCAATAGTGTCACCCGTCCGTTCTACATCTCCGATCCGGATGTATATATACCAATATCATCCGAAATCGGGCACATCGGAAACATCTAATACAAGAATAAAAACTGCTAGGTCTTGCTAGCCTGGCGACCAGCAGAGCCTTTATTTGGGGAAAGGGGCCACTCGCGCTCATCCGCTGCCCAGAATGGCCTTGAGAAGCGAAGAAAAGGGAACCCGTCACTTGCGCCTCGTGCAAGGCTTCGCCTTGGGGAACTGGCTCGTGACGGACGAGGGGAGCAGCCCGTTCTCGATTGCGAAGACCATGGACAGGACGAAGAGGTCGGGTGGCGTGAAGCCCAGGTCCTCCGACGCGAAGCCCCGCTTGATCTGCGAGTCGAGCACGACGCACACCTTCGTGAAGGCCTCGCGGCAGGGCCTTTCGCGGCACCCGTCACAGTGCTTGCTGGCGACGTGCAGGCTCGCCCTCGCCAAGTTGATGCGGAACACGTGCTCGTCGTTTTCCAGCAACGCGTAGTCGTCCTCGACGCGCACCCCGTGCTGGGCGAGGAAGCGAAGCAAGTTGTCCGAGACGCGGGTGAGGTAGTTGTAGAACGGGTTCTGGATCGACGGGACGTGCGCCAGGTCCGCGGCCCTGCTCACGGGAAGCACGTGCACGGCCCTGGCGTTGTCGAGGCACTCGTTGACGAGGTCCTCCATCATTGTCCCGATGTCCCTGGCCATCGCCGCCCGGATGCCGAACCGCTTCTCGAGGCGGGCCGGGATGGCGTCGACGTCCACCGCCCCCGCGTCGCCGTCCCCCCCTCCGTCTTGCTGCACGACGATGCCGATGTTGATCTCCGGGCACTTGTCGAGGCAGTCCTTCACGAACTCCTCGAGCTGGGAGACGTCGCCGTGCTGGTTCCACGTGATGATGCCGAAGCGGCTACCCTTCAGGAAGTGCCGCCAGTTGAGGATGAAGTTCTTCTGCTCGTTCAGGTTCCAGATCTGGATCTTCACGGTCGCGGGCTCGTCCCGGCGTGGCAGTTCCATGATCCCGAGGCCGAACTCGACGCCGATCACGTCGTACGTCGAGTTGATGAAGCCGGGAAACGAGATGGACTCGAACACCCTGTCCTTCAAGGTAGGTGCCGTGCCCGAGGCGCTTCCCGCGTCGAGCAGAACCCCCTTTAGGACGAACACGTTCATGGTCGCTTCACCAGCCTCGCTCGTGCCACGAGGGCCGGCACCGCCAAGTTCTAATTACTACCGGCCTTCAAATACATGACACTACTACTCCATCATTCCTAGGAGAATCCTCCCCTTAATAGCTATCGAAGATGGGATAAAAATGAGCACCACGAGCAACGAAGCCGGCAGCCCGATACTGGCCAACCTTGAAGGGAAGATCGCCCGCATCACGCTGAACAACCCGGAGAAGCTCAACACGTTCACGATCGAGCGGATGCAGCAACTGATCGGGATCTTCGACAAGATCGATGCTGACAAGAAGATCAAGTGCGTGGTCATCGACGCCGTCGGCGACCGGGCGTTCAGCGCGGGCCTCGACACGGCCATGCTGACCGGGGGCGACGCCAGCATCAAGGACAAGATCGTCGCCGTCGGCTCCGCCCTGTCCGAGAAGGTCTTCTACCTGTCCAAGTTCGTGGTATGCGCCATCGCGGCGCCCGCGGTCGGCTGGGGCTGCATCCTGTCCATGCTCGCCGACTTCCGCTACGTGCTCAACACCGCGTACTTCAAGCTGCCCGAGCTCGAGATCGGGATCTACCCGGCGACCGGCGCCCTCACGCTCTGCATGATGCACTTCGGCCCGTCGCTCGGCAACGAGATGCTCTTCTTGAGCAAGAGGCTCTCCGCGGAGGAGGGCGCCCGCGCGGGCTTCGTGAACGGCGTCGGGACGTCGCGAGAGGAGGTCGAGAAGCTCGCCATGGAGACGGCGACCAAGCTCTCGAGGCTCAACCAGCAAGTCGCCATGTACTCGAAGGCCAACGCCAGGGTGCTGCAGCCGCTGGAATACGGCAAGGCGCTCGACCTGGAAGCACGGTGTTTCAAGGACATGCTCGAACTCGGCAAGGAAAAGGAGTGGTTGGAAGCGTACCAGGCAGCCTTCAAGAAGATGCGCGGCCCGCGTTGAAACGCCCCCGCCCTCCCTCGCCGGTTCTCGTTCTCGGGGCATTTCGCAATCCCCACGCGAAACCCACACGAAAAATTATATGCCAAGAGAAGGATAGATCGATCATCTGGCTCTATTAGAAGCCATTTGCTGATGCTCATGTCCGAAATTCCGCCCGGCACCCCGGTGATCGTGGACATAGGCGAGGCCGCGGTCAAGGTCGGAATAGCGGGAGATCTCGCGCCACGGGACAAGTTCCCCACGATCGTCGGGCGTGAGAAGTACCAGTCCGTCATGGTGGACACCTCAGAGCGCGTCCGTTCCGCGTACGTCGGCAACGACGCGCAGTCGATGCGTGGCGTGCTCAAGATCGTCTACCCTATGAGCCGTGGCCAGGTCATGGACTGGAACGCGTTCTACGAGGTCTTGAACCACATCTTCTACAACGTGCTGCGCCTGGACATGCGGATGTACCCCGTGGTCTTTTCCGAGCCCATCCTCAACCCGCCGAACCTGCGCGAGCACCTGGCTAAGGTGTTCTTCGAGACGTACCAGATGCCCGCGATCGCCATCCTCCCCTCGGCCGTCATGGCGCTCGTCAACGCGGGGCTGTCGACGGGCATGGTCGTGGAGATCGGCGAGGGCATGGCCCACGTAGTGCCGATCCTCGAGGGCGAGGTGCTCACCTACGCCGTCAACAGGCTGCCCCTCGGCGGCGTGGACGTGAACGAGAACCTCAAGAACTTCCTCATGCAAGAGGGCATCAGCCTCAACTTCTCCGCGCAGAAGGAGATCCTGCGGGACATCAAGGAGAAGCTCTGCTACGTGGCCGAGGACCTCAACGTCGAGTCCCAAAACGCCTACCGGACGAACATCCGGCGCCCGTACACGCTCCCCGACGGGACGGTCATCCAGATCGGCAACAGCCGGTTCATGGCCCCCGAGATCCTGTTCACGCCCGGCATGCTCGGCTACAACACCATGTCCATCACGCAGGCGATCATCGACTCGGTGTCCAAGGTGCCCCCGGAGATCAAGCGCGCCATGCTCGACAACATCGTCTTGAGTGGCGGGAGCACGAAGTTCCCCGGCTTCGAGAAGCGGCTCGAGCGCGAGCTCGACCAGTGGATCCCGAGCCTCGGCCCGCTGCCGGCGTCACGGACCGTCCAGAAGGCGCTCGCCCAGTACAAGCCGAAGCTCGTGTCCTACGACGCCCAGGTCATGGTTCCCGGGGCGCCCGGCGGGGGGAAGGACACTTGCCCCGAGTGCGGGCACGACGTCGACACGTCCAAGGATCAGTTCTGCCCGAACTGCGGGCACCAGGTGGTCACGCAGCAGATCAAGATCAAGCCCACGGCCGCCGGCACGGCGTCGACCGACTTGTTCGGCGAGGCCGAGGAGTTCGTCGACCCCGACCAGCCCACGACGACCCAGTCGGGCAGCGGCCTCGTCCGGATCATCTCGTCCGGCGATCGGGAGACGGCGACCTTCCGCGGCGCGTCCAAGCTCGGCGCGATGCGAGGGGTGTTCGATTCCATCAAGATCACCAGGGAGGCCTTCTACGCCACCCCGCAGCTCATCCACGCGAGCATCCTCAAGCAGATCTTCGCCAACATCTAGCCCACTAGCGTGCCCATCGCGTTGCCTCCCCCTCTGTTCTAACCCGCCTCCCATTTTCCCCCGGCCAATCGTACCATTCTTTTTATTATTCACGCGCGATTCTCTCTACCATTGCTGAGCAATGGGACCTTAGCGCGTGACCACCTTGAGCAGAGCTGTCAGACGCAAGCTGCTGATCGGGGCAGCGATGTTCACCCTCGTCGCCGTGTCGATGATCTCCTCGGTTTCGGCCGTTTCAAAGAAGGACGCGATCTTGGGCTTCACCAGGGGGTGCTTCAACCCGAATCCCGACTACGGGTATTTCGGGACGAGCGACAACACCACCGCGAAGATGGCGACGCTCGAGAGCACGTACGCTGCCTTGAACGTGATCCGCATCCTCGGGGGGACGCAAGATCGCACCTCCGAGATCAGCCAGTTCCTTGGCAGCCTTTCCAACGCGACGCAGGGCGGTTTCCGGAACGTCATCGATGCCGCGGGATCTGAGGCCGTCGTGAGCACGTTCAAGGCACTCCACATCAGGCAGACCTTGAACATCAACACGTCGAAGAGCGAGTTGAACGAGCACGCGGAGTTCTTGCTCGACTCGCAGAACGAGAACGGCGGCTTCGGGTCGAGCCCCTCGACGAACAGCAGCCCCGACATCTTCAACACGTACTACGCGCTCAAGGCGCTCTCCATCACGGGAAACCTGACGAAGGTCAACATGACGCTCGTCCACAACTTCACGATGTCGTGCAGGGAAGCGGGGAACGTCTTCGCGGGCACGTGGAACTCGACCGACGTCTCGATCGTGGCCACCTACTTCGCCATCCGCCTGTTCAAGGATTACCTGACCTCCGAGAACGACCTCGACGGCACGGCGAACGACGTCCGCGCCTTCATCGCCAGCCACCAGGACTCGTCGGGCGGGTTCGTCGACCCCGCGATGGGCACCAGCCCCTTGCTCTCCAGCACGTACTACGCAGCGGCGATATGCCGGGACTTCGCCGGCGACATCCCCGGCGGCGACGACGACAAGGTCATCACCTGGATCCTCTCGAGGCAGGGCTACGACGGCGGCTTCATCGAGGGGAGCTCGCCCCTGGCGACTTCCAGCATGCCCGCCACGGATCTCGCGGTGAGCGCCATCTACCGGATACGCCCCACCTTGTCCGACCTCACCGCCGACACGGCCTGGACGCTCTCGCAGATCGCGGGCATCGTCGCGGCCGTCGTCCTGATCATCGCCATCGTCGTGCTCATCTTCGCGGCGTACATCGTGAAGCGTCGGAACCGGATCTAAGGTTCCTCCCCGGAAGCGTTTTTTCGAGCCCGGTCTCGCTTGGGCACGAGGACAACTGCCCGGTGAAGCCTGCGGCTTGCAGCAACGGGCAGCATCCGTCAAAGTTGGGAGAAAAAGAGTTGGCGCGGAACGTTCATTCGGGCTTGTCCACGAACCCCGTCTTCTTGAGGATCTTGCCGTCCTTGTAGTGCGGGGCGCGGAACACCTGTCCGGTGCCCTTCTCTATCTCGCGAGCTTCGTCCGCGAGCAGCGCTGCGGCACGCATTATTTCATGAGCGGCGGCAATCACGGGCATGTACTCCTCGCGGTGCGAGAGCTTGAAGCAGCCCTCCGTGTTCAGCTTCGCCACGCTTTCCGCCATCTCGTGCGCGGCCGTCGCCTTGGCGCGTGCGTAAGGGTTGAGGTAGTTCGCCGCCGGGATGGCGACGTCCTTCGTGACGACGAGTTGCGGGAGCGGGGGTGCCTCGTTCTTCTTCAGCGCGGTGATCGCGTCCTCGACGGTCTTCACTATCAGATTGAAGACCCCGGTCAAGGCGAGCACCTTGATCAAGTCCGCGTTGAACAGGACCATCTCCGTGGGATCAAGGAACTCGCGCCGGGCCCCGATCATGGAATCAGCTTGCACGACCATGAAGCCCATGTTGCCTCTTGCGATGATCTCGTCCTTCGCCTTCTTGCTGGGCGCGTCCGATATGATGATGGCGGGGATGCCCGACTCCTTGATCAAGTCGCGCGCCTTCGTCGGCCCGGGCAACGCGGCGTTCGGGCTCGACCAGAGTATCAGCTTCGGTTTTTCCGCGAGGATCTTCTTCGTCGTTTCCAGGCACTCGGTCTCGCCGAGTTTCGCACCGGACGTCGCCACAACGGCGTCCAAATCTCCCCTGTCGGCTCGCTCGTCGATGATCATAGCCAACAAGGGAGAACAACCGATGTTACCGCAGAGGATAATCCCAACCTTGATTTTTTCTTCGCTCATTATTCGTATCACGTGTGATTCGTGTCGGTCGTAACCTTATTCTTTTCTTCTTGTTTTCCACATAAAAAACATTCCCGTTTTCTAAAAGCTCGAAGAGGATTCCGGCGATCCGCTGTTCCCATTCATCGCACCACGACCTCGACGATCGATCAACTTATTTTAGTGGGTGTCTCATAGAGGAACATAGGAAACGTTATTTGCATCAATGGGATAGAACGAAGGGAAACCTCCATGTTCACACTTCCTCTCCTCGTCCTCGTCGTGGTCTTCGGATACTCCGCGGCGATCATCATCGGTTACGTGTATTACTACCAAAAGACCCACGCGCAGAAGCCTCGTGCCCGGAAGGTGACGATCAAGGCCTTGCTGGATAACGTGGCCGAGGGGGACAAGACCCAGTTCATCTCCAAGCAGCAGCAGACGATGAAGATCATCACGGAGACCAAGAAGAAGATCTCCGAGCAGACGGCCACGGCGATACCAGGCCAGATGGCGAAGAAGCTCCTCGCCATGAGCACCGCCCAGGAGGCGGTTCTCATCAAGGAGGGCGCCAAGCTGCTGAAGCAGATGGGCAGCTCGGCCGAGCCCGTCTCGGAGGAGCAGCGCAAGACCGACATGGAGGAGCTCCTGAAGGCGGCTACCAAGTTGCAAGAGATGGAAAAAGAGTCACCGCTCGAAGACGTCGATGAATTTTTCAGCAACGTCGGCTACGGGCTCTGGATGGATACTATCGCCCAAGGCCTCCGCAAGATCACCTCGGATCCCAACATCCGCAAGCACGGCATCTTGCAAGTAGAGAAGCTCATGTCATTCCTGCCACGCGCCTTCGACCCGAAGGACATCAGGAACGCGCTCCAGCTCATGAAGAAGTCGAAGGAGATCGTCGACCTCGTGGAGCTGAACCCCAAGACCGTCGTCATCGGCTTCTCACAAGAGTCCACGGAGCTCAAGACCGCCGAGAAGGTGCTGCTCGCGGCGATCGCGAGCGAGGACGAGATGACCAAGCAGAAGGTCAAGATGCTCTTCAACTGGGAGGACGACTTCCTCAACGAGGTGTGCGCCAGGCTGACGGCCCTGAACATCTTGCAGATCAAGGGCGACAAGCTCGTCGCTGAGGGCCTGCTGACCGCGAAGGACAAGGAATACATCAAGCAGAAGGAGGCCACCAAGCGGGCGGCGATGACCCTTTCCACGCCTGGCGAGAAAGCCGCCTCGGCGCCGAAGGCCGTGGCACAGCCCGTGGCGGCACGACTTGCCCCCTTGCCGGCCGCTTCTAAACCAGCCGTCAACCTCCCCGTCGTGAAGGTACCCGCCGTCCCGACCGTGCCGGGTGCCCCTGGCGTCCCGGAAGCTGCTGAGCGGCCGGCGAAGCCGGCGAAGCCGGCGATACCGCCTGTCCCCCCCGTTCACGCGCATGCCGACGCGGCCCCAGGGGGCGCGTTGAGGCCCCCTTCCTTGCCCGCGATCCCGAAGGTTGCCCCGCTCCCTCCCCC
>JAFGBX010000155.1 GCA_016932935.1 Promethearchaeota archaeon
GGAACGCTCCCTCGAGCAACCGCTGCCCGGCGGGATAGCCGACAGGGGTGACCGCGGGCATGGACTCTCCGGCCGACAGCCGCGCCGCCTCGCCGAAGCCCTTCCTGTTGAGCGTGCCGCCGAGCCAGCACGTGCCCACCCCCAGGTCCGTCGCGTGCAGTATCACCTTTTCCAGCACATAGCCGAGGTGCTCCGTGCCGGCGGCCTCCCCCCGCTTGGTGACCCCGGCGATGAAGTCACGGGCACCGGAGATGAAGCCGTACGTGCCGAGCTTGCGCTTCAGCGACGGCTCGGCGCCCTCCAGGGTCACCCATCGCAGCTCGCACGACGCACCGAACGGGCTGGCCACCGGTTCCGCCATGAGCGAGAGCAGCTTTGCTTTCAAGCCGGGTTCCAGCGCTTTGGGCAAGAAGGTGCGGTTCGACCGCCGTGCCTCGATCACGTCTTGTATTGGCCTTGTGAAGTCCATGTGCAGACCACCGCGCCAGGTTATTCCTTGAACCACGAAATCACATAACTGATACCTTCCGGCGCCGCGACCCCTGGATCCTCGACCCTCCACGCGCCTGCCGTGCCTTGTTCCTTGGCCTGGAGGTCGAAATGGCAAACGGCAATGCCGAGATCCAGGTGCCAGCGGCTCACGTTGTAGAAATGGATCGCATCCCCGTCGCCCGCGACCACGACCCGCCAGGGCTGGCTGTTCTTGGACGAGGGCCCGAGGCGGATCGCCTCGAGCGGGGCCTCCAGCACACCAGCGCGGGAACGGACGAGGGGCCTTCCGAAGCCGCCGTCGAAAAAAACTCGCTCGAACGGCAACCGCGCTTTCGCCTTGACCGCGAGGCGCACGACGATGTCGACGACGTGGCGGTGGCCCGTCGGGTGCCCGACGGGCACCATAGCTGGGATCGAGTCACCATGGGCCGCTTTCACGAGCCCGGCGACGCCCGTCCTGCTGAACGTCCCGCCCAGCCAGCACGTAGCGAGCGACAAGTCCGTCGCGAGTAACACGACCCGCTCCATGACGTACCCTAGGTGCTGCACCGCGTTCAAATCCCCCTCGGGGGTGATGCCCACGACGAATTCCCTGGCACCGGATATCACGCCGTAGGTACCGAGCTTCTTCTTCTCGGCCGGATCGACACCCTCCATCGTCAACCATTGCAACTTGCAGGATGCGCCGAACGGGCTCGTCACTTTCTCGTCGATCAGCGACAACAATTTCTTTTTATGGTCTGGCTCTATCGACGCGGGGGAATACGACCGCCAGGATGTGCGAGCCTTGATCACGTCAAGCAAGGGACGGGATAATTCCATGGTTGTCTTTCGCATGCGCCGCATTTGTGCCTTTCGTTAGGATCATATTCCTGGCCGCTTGATGGACAACCGCTCCATCGAAGACCCGTCGTGATACCGGGCCTCGATGGACATCTCGTCGCCATGCACGTCGACGACCAGGAAGTGGCTGGAGTTCTCGAGGCGGGTGAAGCCGGGGATCGTGCAGCTCTCGGGGAGGACGGGGTCGTTACGCCGCAAGAGATTCCCACCAGCACCGCTCGTGACGAAATGGATCACCTTGCCTCGCCAGGCCCCGTCGTCCGCGCCTGGCAGCGGCGCGTTCGACCCGTGCTGGTACGCCAGGTGGAGGTACTTGTGGTCGTGTCCCTGGAATACCACGTCGACGTCGTGCTCGAGGAAGATGGGCAGGATGTAGGGGGCGAACTTGTCGTAGTCCATCTCGTAGCCGACCGCGTCCTTGCGAGTCTTGATCGAGACGGCGTCCCGGTGCATGACGACGACCTTCCACACCCCCGCCGGCGCCGAGCCAAGGACGCGACGCAGCCATTGCCACTGCGGGTTGCGGGGGTTGGCGAGCCGGTTCGTCTGCGTGTCCACGAACACGAACAAGCAGTTGCTATAGGTGAACGAGAAGAAGCGGCCGCGCATGGCCGTGATCTCGTCCTCGTCCCGCGGCGTGCCGTACGGGTAGTCGAAAAAGAAATCGTAGTTGGCACCGTCGTCGGGGTACTGCTTCTGCGACCGGTCGGCGAGCGCGTGGGTGCCGGTGTCGTGGTTCCCTGCCGCGACGTGTAGCGGTATGCTCGCTATGATGCGCGGGCTCGCGTCGAGGAACTCGTGCCACGACACGAGGTCGTTCCCCTGGTCGGTGGCATCGCCCGCGTGTGCGACGAGAGAGGCCCCCGACGCCGCCATGGCACGGAGGAGCGGCGGGTATGCCCATCGCTCGGGCGAGCTACCGCCGCCGTTCTGCGTGTCGCCGACTACCGCGAACCTGAAGGGCTCGGGCGAGGCCGGCGCCGTCTTGAACCCGTGGAACGCGCCGTCCTTAGGGAAGTCGAGCACCCGGTAGGAGTACGCCGTCCCCGGTTCCAGCCCGCCGATCTCGACGTGGTGGGCGCGGCCGGGCAGCCCCGCCACGAAGCCAGGGGACGCACCCCGGAGGCCACATTCGACGCGAGAGGCGGAATCCTCCTTTGTGAACCAGTTGACGACGATCGAGTGCCTCGGATCCCCCCGGAAGCTGAGCCAAGGCCCTTCATCAAAGCCGTGCGCGAACGATGCGCTCGGGACGATCTCGAAGATGTGCCGGTGGAGCCATACCCACGCGGCCGCCGTGATGGAAATCGCGACCACCGCGCAAGCGAGCATCGCCCAGAGCCAGTCGAACGCGGCGGCGGCGAGCCACGCGGCGAGCCCGATCACGCTGGAGACGCCGACACACGCCGCGAAGATAAGGCCTAGCAAGACGGCGGCGACGGCTGAGGGGCGGTGGCCGAGGATACGCGCCCTTCTCACCCCCACGCCTTTCCTTGCGGGGATTTCAAGGCTGTGACCTCGACGATCTTCGTGAGCTTGACGACCACCAGATCCAGGGCGGACGCGTCGATAGATTTCCATTCCATCCCGCTGCCGAAGCCGTGCGCCGCGAGGAACTTGGGCGAAAAGGGTTCCCGAAGAGCGACGGCCGTCAAGGCATTGATCGCTGCATTTTTTTCCGCCGCGTCGGTGACCGGGACGAGCGTGCCGGAGAGGGCGACGAACCGGTAGTCGCTCATGTCCGCCATGTTCCTCTCGATCTCGACGCAGACGTTCGGATCCTCGGACAGGTACTGCATCTTCCGCCCGTACGCGGCGAAATGGAAGTACAAGCTGTCGTTGACGTAGGCGTACTGGAACGGGGCGATGTACGGGTGCTCGTCGCCCTTGAAGGCGATGCGACAGAGGTGGCTAGTCTGGACGAGCGCCTTGATCTCCTGGGGGGTCATCGATTCGAGCTTGAAGGGGGCCATCGGGGGTACACCGGAGCGGGTGAAAGTCCTAGGGTGGAACTGTCGATGCCTTGCCGGCGCTGCCGAGCACGCGGCGGTTCTTGTCGGAGTAGAGGGCGACGAGAACCTTCCGCGCCGAGTCGAGGTAGGTGCGCGGGTCGAAGTCGCCCGGGCACGCGACGAGGTGGGTGCGCACCGCGCCGGTCATGGCGATCTGCGTGTCGGAATGGATGTTGACCTTGCAGACGTTGATGGCGATTGCCGCCCGGATCTGGTCGTCAGGGATCCCGACCGCCCGGGTCAACGACCCGCCGTGCGCGTTGACGGCGCGGACGTGCTCCTGGGGGATGGCCGACGCGCCGTGCAGCACGACGGGCAGGCCGGGAAGGCGTCGCTTGACCTCCTCGAGGATGTCGAGGCGCAGTGGGGGCGGCGTCTGGCCGGGCTTGGCGAGGTTCTTCGAGGCGCCGTGCACCGTGCCGACCGAGACCGCCAGCGAGTCCACGCCCGTGGCTGCGACGAAGTCCTCGACCTCGTCCGGCTTCGTATAGTGCTCTTCCATGGGGCCATCCGCCGTTTCCCGGCCGGCGATCCCCCCGAGCTCGCCTTCCACCGTCACGCCCCTGTCGTGCGCGTAGGACACGACCTCGCGGGTCATCGCGACGTTATCTGCATGTGGGAGCTGCGACCCGTCGATCATGACAGACGAGTACCCGCCGTCGATGCATGCCTTGCACTGCTCGAACGAGCTCCCGTGGTCGAGGTGGAAGGCCACGTCTATCCGCCCGGCCGCCATCTCGGCAGCGCCGCGCACGAGGCCGAGCACCAGGGCGGGATGCAACTGCTCCTCGGGGAGGACGAAGTATTGGAGCAGCACCGGGCTGCAAGTATCGATGCATGCCTGCACTATGGCCTGCACTTGTTCCAGCGTGTTGAAGTTGTAGCCTGGCACGGCGTAGTGCCCGGCCAGGGCCCTCTCGTACATGGCCTTCGTGTTCACGAAGCCATATGCCTCATACGATCTCATCTGGATCACGTGCCCGAAAGGACAGCTCGTACATCCATCGCTACATTAAAAATGATACCACGCGTCGCGGGTGACCGCCTTGGAAGGACAGCGAGCGAGATGCCCGCGTCCCATCCGGCTGGAATTGTGGATATAAAAAACCTACCGCCTAGGTATTACTTGATTATCGCGCGTGATCGCATGAGCAGCCCGTCCGAAAAGCAAGCCCCGGTGCAAGATGTCGACTTGCTGCGGTGGCAAGGTTACAAGAAAGCCTACGACATGCTCGCCGGGCACGCGAAGGAGCGCTGGCAGTGCGGGTACAACGTGCTCCAGATGTTCCTACGCCAGTATTGTAACGTGGACGTCCCCCTCTACACGCTGCAGCTCTACCTTCGCAAGAAGGCCAGGGCCTTCAAGGAGAAGGAGGGGGAGATCGCGAACCTCACCCCGGAGGGCGTGCTCAGGTTCGGCGAGTTCACGCAGCTCGAGGATATGGCAGCCTACGTCTTCGGCATCAAGCCGTTTAGCGACGAGTTCAACGACGTGATGTACTACCCCGCGTTGATGTCCGTGAGCGTCGGCGGCAGCCAGAGCATGACCGTCGAGCAGCTATTCGCCAACGAGGGGGGGAAGTACACCGAAGCGTCGCAAGAGTGCAAGGATGCCAGGCAGACCCACCTGGCTTGCGTTATCGAGGAAGCGAAGTACAAGACGTGGAAGGTCGGCGACAAGGAGTATTCGGGCGCACAGATCTACGCCAGGGATTACGAGGGAAAGGGGTACATCCTCAAGGGGCCGGAGTTCGACAAGGTCCGGTCGAGGATCGCGGTGGACGAGTGCCGCTCGAAGCCCGTGAAGGTGGGCGGGACGATGACCACGGTCTCGCAGCTGTTCAGCTACGAGTACGATAAAAAAGTCTACGAAGATGACCGGCGGCGGTTCGCCGAGGTGTTCTACAGCAAGGTCAAGAACTACTTCGACAGCACTGGAACACGGGCCGGCATCCCAGTGGTCTTCAACGCCATGATCTACCTCATCGTCGACGCGACGATGGACCCGGAGCCTTCCGTCTTTTTATTGGATCCCCACGACATGACCTACCTTGGCGACAAGTTCAGGGAGAAGAAGAAAAAGATCCCGCTCCAGTACATCCTCGGCAGCCCCACGGGCGCGACGCTCTTCTTCCCGCCCGGCGACCCGGCACACAAGGATCGACTCAAGAAGGAACTGGAGGATCCCGACCTCTTGAAGGAGGCGAGGGTTCGCTTCTGCCACCTGGCCGAGCTCGCGCTGTTCAACAAGGAGACCTACTTGCGCGCCA
Source organism: Promethearchaeota archaeon (assembly GCA_016932935.1). Taxonomy (GTDB): domain Archaea; phylum Asgardarchaeota; class Lokiarchaeia; order Sigyniarchaeales; family Sigyniarchaeaceae; genus Sigyniarchaeum. The sequence continues at coordinate 5,618 of JAFGBX010000155.1, forward strand.
TCGTCAAGAAGAACGTGGGAGACCCGCCAGCTGGCCTTGAGGAGTTCTTCCGCCTCATGGAGAACTTCGGGGACAACGTCTTCGAAAATGCCATCCTCGAGGAGACGTGCCGGATCTTCAACACCGAGAGGGAGAAACTCGACGACGTCTTGAAGTTCACCCTCAACATCCCGTTCTCGTTCGACACGCTCATCGACGAGCTGTCCCACCACTTCCCCGAGTTCCCACCTGACACGCTGAAGAAATACCTTATCGACCTGTTCAAGTTCAAGAACGTGTTCGTGTCCCTCCCTTCATTCGTCCGCACCACGCTAGACAAGGGGCTCGGCTACAAGAACGAGATGCTCTGGCAGTCGTGCGTCCAGGTCGGGAACTTCATCAACATCGACCGGATCAACAGCGGCCTCGGCGCGGCGCCCAGGCAGCCGTTCCGCCAGGACGAACTGCAGTACTACACGTACATCTTTCGTGGCCTGCTCTTCCTCTTCAACAGCCAGGACAGGTATAGCCACGTGGAGCTCGTGAACGAGTTCTATGGCCCGAAGGATTTCCTCGACCGGTATTACATCCTCGCGGCGCTAGGCGAGGGCCTTGTAAAGGGCGTCGAGTTCCGCAACGTCATCTATTTCAACATCGTGGAGAACGGGCTCGTCGACCTGGCGGAGCGCATCCACAGGGTTTTGCAGGGCTCCGTGCAGGTGGTCGACATGTCCATCGACCGCTTCTTGAAGCTCATGGAGAAGGGCGAGACGCGCATCGACGAGCACCTCATCGAGGGCCTCGCGAAGGAGTTCGAAACCACGTGCAACTACCTCTACTCCCCCCTCGAGGGCGTCCTCTTCATGGTGGACAAGCTCAAGAACCGCATGAAGAACCTGAACATCATCAAGCGCCAGCTGCTCGTTGCCATCTCGGGCAACATCGCGGCGCACGCCGACCTCAAGTCGAAGATGCTCGGCCTGATCAAGATATCCACCCCCGAGCTGGTCTACGAGTACGACTCCATGCGCGAGAGGCTCATGGAATACGCCAAGCAGCTCGCGCCCGTCGTCGTTAAGAACCCGTCCAACGCCCGCACCGACATCTACACCCTGCCGGAGGGTGCGTTGGCCAGGGATCCCGCCAGGGCCCAGGACCTCGCCGACCTCACCTCGATCGTGAACCAGATGCGGCTCGAGCTCGGCAAGGACCTCAACCTCCTGCAGCAGATCATCGACACGAACGTCGGCAAGCTCGTCAGCGTCGAGAAGGTCCAGGTCGTGATGGAATTCAACGAGCTTTTTAAGCTCGAGGGATCCAAGGACACGGAGTTCGCCTCGAAGATCAACCAGGTGTACAACGAGGTCTACGAGAAGCTCGACTTGAGCGACGAGGGCGCATCGGAGAACATCAGCCCGCTCATCATCGGCATCGACAAGTTCTTCCGGGGAACACCTGCTTGAGCGGCGCCCGCCCGTGCCCCAGCGCGCGGGGACGAGGCGCGCGTTAGCCGCTGGGCGTCTCGAGCACGACGTCCTGCCGCAAGAGCTCGGCCTGTAGTTTCTTCACGTCGAGTGCCCGGGGCTCCACCCCTTCCCTCACGCACAGTGCCGCCGCCACTCCGGCGGCCTGGCTCACGACGATCGTTGCGGTGATGCCCCGGTGCGCGTTGAGCGCCGTCAACGACTCGTCGGCCGTGTCCGGCTCGACGCTGATGCACCGGGCCCCGAGGAGCAAACCGTCGATCTCCGCCGGCACGAGGCAACGGTAGGGGATGTCGTATCCGTACTCGGCCTCTAAGTTGCCCCGCCCCACGTCGTGACCAGTGTTACGGCCGATGACGTCTTCGAACTTCGCGTGGTGGAACACGTCTTGCTTGGTCAGCGCGTACAAGCCGACGGGGATGCGCGTCTCGCGGAACCCGATCCTGCTGACGGTACGGTCGAGCGTCGCGTGCTCCCATCCTGGCAGGTAGCGGTGCATGCGAACTTGCAAGTGGATGGCCTTGAGCTGGCCGATAGTCGCCCTCGTGACGAGCAGCGGGTCGACTTGCCTCCAGTGGAACTCGGGCCCCTCGATCGCGAACGTGCCGAGGTATTTCGTGGTGCCGGCACCGCATTCGACCTTCCGGGTGCGGACGGTCTTCAGCCACATGTAGATCTGGGGCGTGGCCCCGGTCATCTCGTATGCTTCGACCAGCTCTGGCTCGGAGTCGAACGCCTTGTCCATAACGTCGGCGAACCCGCGCATGATGATGGCCTTCCCTTGCATGACGTGGTCCCACAGCTGCTGCTTGTCGGACGGGTAGAGGATCTGGAACGGCCGCGGCCACACGCCCTCCTTCACGAACTTCTCGAGGTCGACGTTGTCGATCCACGCGTATGCCTGCATGCTCATAGCTTGCACCTCGGGCACGATGGCGGAGTCCGTCCCGCCGACCCACCACGCCACGTCAGAGAACGACGAGCAGTCGACGACGCACTTTGCCGTGATCGCCACCCGGCCGTCGATTGTTTCGACGAACGCACCTCGGCTCGCGGGGAACCCGGTCGAATTGTCGAGGGGCAGGGCGGCGCAAGCTCGGGCGTGCAACAGCACCTCGACGCCGGCCTCCTCGAGCATCTCGGCGAGAACGAGCTGGATGTCGTTCACGTCGAGGGGCACGTCCGCGTGGGCGCGCCCGTCAGGGACGTCCTTGAACGGCGGGCCCTGCCCGGACAGCCACTTGTCGTACAAGGGGTCGCTATGCCCCTTGGCAGCGATGCGACGGATCATCTCCTTGCCGATCCCGCGCGTGATGACTTGGCCCTTGTTGTTCGTGTACTCGCGGAACTCCCAATGCACGACCATCCCGCCGACGCTCTGCCCGCCGAGGAAGCCATTCTGCTCGACGAGCATGACTTTGGCTTCCGGATTCGCTCGCCGCGCGGCCACCGCCGCCGCGACGCCCGATTGCGAGCCGCCGATGACCAGCACGTCCACATCGCGCAAGACGGGCACCCGCTTCGCGGGTTCCATGATCGTTCTCGCATCTGTCTCCATGTGCCGAACGAGCGCGGCGGCTGCATAAAAGCCGATCCTCAGCTAGCACAATATGCTGGTAGGGAAGTAGTTGGTCATCGACGATCTTACTTCCTGCTCCGCAAGTGAGAGAACGAGAACGCCTGGTCGACGATCGTGGGCATCGTCAACGATGCGTAGGTCGTCCCAACGAAGCGGAGGCAGTGGTTGAGCAAGAAGATGGCGAGCTCGTCCTTCGCGTGGTGGTTCATGCGCCCGATGTTCTCCCCCGTGAAATCAAAGGAGATGCCCTTCCCGTCGTACCTCAAGACGAGCGTGACGCCCGGGAAGTAGGTTTTCGTGAGCTGCCATTCCATCTCCGTGGCCGTGAGCTTCCCCCCGACGAACGCGGCGAGGGCCGGGAGGTCGTCCCGCTTGATCAAGCTAAACGGACCTGCGCGCTGGAGAACCGAGCGCTGCAGCAAGTCGGACGGTTCGTCTGGCGGGTCGGAATGCTTGCCGGTGGCGAGGTCCTGGAGGTAGTCCATCGTCAGATCCGCGAAACTCGCGAGATCCTCGCTGGACACCATAGAAACGGCCTCCCCGGAGAAGAAGAACTTGACGTCGGCCTCCGAGGTGATGCCGTCGTCATCGTCCTCGTCGGCCTTGAAGTAGACGACGTGGATCCGGACGCCAGGGAAGTACTCGAAGCTCATGGAGGCCGCCTCGCCGAACCCGAGGTCGTCGATGGAACCACCCATCCGTTGCTCCACCACGCCCTTCAACTCGGGTTCGGGTATGCCCGGCATCAGCTCCTTCACGAACCGGCCGATCGTCTCCAGCTCGCCCTTGTGGGGGGTCGAGATGCTCGTGCCGTCGATCTGCTGGACCGTCCTCAGATCCTTCTTGTCGATGATCATGTTATAAGGCCGTCTGGGTGTGGTTGCTTTGATGGTATACCAGCGGAATCGGTTTTATGGCTAGTGGTGGGTATCGATAACTCGCGGCCGCACCTTGCCAATTTTCCAAAGCCGCACCCGGAAAGATGGCTCGGGAAGCCCCGCCGGATGGCCGTGGGGCACGATCGCCAGCCTTTTAAGCGGCGTCGGGGATTGATCACATGGCTCTTATTCAGCCACGGACGATTAAGCCGCAGAGGCTCATGTCTGGTGACCGGCACGCGATCGACCCGTGATTCCCAATGCTGAAACCAATAGAAGACCCGTTCCTATTTGCGATGTACGCGATAGAGTGCTTCCTGGACTTCGAGATCTTCGTCTTCTTCCTCTTGAGGTGGAGGCCCCGGAAGACCCGGCACGTGGCCGTGCTCGGTCTGGCTTACTTGTGCTTTGGCATCGCCCGATTGCTGCTCATGTTCTGGGACTACTCGGAGCCGTGGCACAGCGACGCGACCGCGGGGTACTACATCACCGCGGCCTTCTTCGCGTTCCTGGCGATGTCCGTCTTCATGCACGCGGCCGAGACCTTCATCAAGAGAACCCACCACGTGTTCACGCTGTGCTTCCTCGGCCTCTCGTGCGTCGTGCCGTTCTTCCCGCCGAGCATGTACGAGACCGTGCAGATGATCTACTACATCTTCGCGCCCGTCTTGATCATCTTCGTCATCGGCTTCCTCTTCTACTTGATGTCGATGACCACGGGCTCGGTGCGAAAGAAGTTCTTCGTCGTCTTCCTCGGGCTGGCGCTGTACGGGACGGGCTACGCCCTCAGCGCCCGGCTATTCGACGTCTCGAAGATCGTGTCCGAGTCCGTGGTGCTCGTCGGCCTCGCGATGACAGCGCTGGGCTTCATCGAGATACCGATGCTCGAGGAGATACACTGGCACGACTACCTCTTGCACGTGTTCACGTTCCACATCGACACCTCGGCTTGCATCTACGACGAGCAGCTGTACAGCGAGCCGCTACAAGCAAAGTCCGGGCAAGAGGGGATGATAGCGGCCGACCTGTTCAGCTCGGGCGTCAGTGGGGTAATCGGCATCATCAAGGAGATGATCAACTCGGAGAAGAAGCTCAAGGTGCTCGACCACGAGGACAAGAAGATCTTGCTCGAGTACGGGAAATACGTCACCGTCGCGCTCGTCACGCGCATGGATCTCGACGTCTTGCACGAGAAGTTGCGAACCTACATCCTCCGCGTGGAGACCGAGCTCCAGCAGCCCCTCGAGAGCTGGCGCGGGGAGGTGGGCCGGTTCGCGGCGCCCATGAAGTCGATCACGGCCGACGTGCTCAAGACGGTCTTCGACAAGAACTGGTGGCGCCTCGACCCGCGGAGCGTCGCCCGCCAGGTCGCTAGCTTCTTCACAGACTTGATCCCGAGGGACGTCATCAGCCGCATCACAAGGCAGCGGGCGCGATCGATCGCCGGAGGGGAACCGGCAGCCGCGCGCGAGGAACCGGCGGGCCCGGTGCCGGGTGCTGGGCCAGCCCACTCGCAGCCCGACGACGACCCTTGGCCTTCGCCAGACCCGGCGAGGGCGCTGCCTCAGACGCCCCCGGCGGGAGCCGCGGAAGCGCCGGTGGACAAGCCTAGCAAGCCGGTAACTCGCGCTCGGAAGGGGCAGGCCAAGCCCCCGGTGAAGCCCGCTCAGGGGGGGCGGGGGGATTAGGCCCGCCCACTCTTTCCTACTCGCGCGCCGCGAAGAAGTCCTTGCACTTGAGGAACAGGCGGCGTTGCGTCCCGACGAGGAAGTACATCCGCGACGCCTCCTCGATCGAGTCGACCACGCGCTGGTCGCATAGCTTCTTCACGTGATATTCGACGAGCTGGCGGGAGATGCCCAGGCGTTCCTCGATCTGCTTGACTGCGTACGAGTTCCCATCGGATAGAACGTCTAGGATCATCTTCACGGTCGCGTTCTGGTAGAGCTGGAACATGTAGAGGCCGTCCAGCCCCCATCCCGCCTCGTCGACGTGCCGGGGGAAGAACGCCTTCGCGCCAGAGCCGAACGCGTAGGCCCGTACGCAGCCGAAGTCAGATAGCACCTCGATGTGCCAGAGGAGCAGCTTCGTCCCCTTGCCCATCCTGCTCCGGATCTGGTTGAAGGAGATGCCGGGGTTCCGCGTGATCATCGAGTAGAGCTCCCGCCGCGTGTCGTTCCGCAGCAACCCGCTGCGGAGCAGCTTGGAATCCGCCTTGATGACCATGTCGTCCTCGAGTCGCTTGATCCCGCGCAAGATAGCGGCAGACTCGACTTGGAGCTCGCGTCGGGCGATGTTGAAGAGCCGGTCGAGCTTGATGACCTTGTTCTTCGACACCAGCTCGTTGCAGATCGCCAGCAAGTGCTGTTGCACGTCTACCGCGGCGGGGGATCCAACTGGCTTCACGTGGGACAAGCTATGTTACCTCCCCGTCCCGCCGAGATCGCCATCGTCCATCCCGTTCCTCGCCGCGGCTGCCTTGTATGAACCCGAAACGCGCTTGGCGGTGGCGTCGTCCATCTCGCGCAGGTCCGCCTCGATCTCGGCCAGGTCAGCGGGCGTCAGCTGGTCGTCCTGCCGAACCTCCCCAAAAAAAACGACTACGTCGCCGGTCGCGAACCGGCGAGGGTGCGCGAGCTGGACGGGGAGATAGGCGTCCAGGATGGTTTCGCACCTGTCCTCGTTTAGCACCCCGGCCGCGCCACGCGCCAGCGCTGCTAACAACCGACAGAGGGCGGACTCGATGGCCGGGTAGGCTTTCGTCTCGAGGGCGGCCCGCGAGCACAGCGTCAAGCGTATGACCACGTCGTCGACAGCCGGCCTCGCGAAGACGTCCAACAGATGCAGCGCCAGGCCGCTTCCGATCCTGACCTTGTACGAGAACGCGCGGCCCGTGTCGCTCTGGAGCGCGTGCTTATCCTCGGAGAGCACGGGCCTGGAACCCAGCAATTGATCGATTGCCCCGTCCGGGATGCCGGGGTCGCTATCGAAGACCCGCGCGGATACCCTCGTCCACGAGCCCGTGCCCGGTTCGGCCTTGTCGACCCTGGCCGACACGAGCGAGGTGAAGAACGCGAACGCCGCCTCGTCGTAAGGTTCGAGCGGCGCGTCCGCGCCGTCGCCTGGATCCTTCCCGTGGAAAAAAAGGGAATGGAGGAGATCCACCCGTTGCGCCCCAGGGCCCGCCTTTGCTCCCCCCGGGGCCGCTCGGGGCATCCCAGGGTATGAAGAGGCGCGCTTCTTGGCGCGCACGCGCACGACCAGGAGGATCACGACCAGCGCCGCGACGCCGCCGAGTGCGATGCCGACGTAGAGCCAGATGCCCGGGCCGCTGCCAACAGAAATGAAGGTCGAGAAGACGGGGTCGTGCACGAGGGCCTGGCCACTCCACGTCGGGAAGTTCACGCTGTAGAGGTAGACCATGCCGAAGACGGCGACGCCGCTCTGCTGCGTGTAGTTGCCGACCTGGTTCGACTTGCCGAGCGCGATGCCGCCCATCAAGACGGGGATGACCTGCCCCGTGGCCGAGTGCGGGGTAGCGCCGATCGTGTAGGGGATGCTGGACAGGTCGCTCTCGAACACGCGGCCGCCCAGGGTCGTGCCCGAGCCGAAGCGGATCTTGGCGACGCGCGACGTGCCGCTGCCCCCTGCGTTGACGCTCGTGGCGTTCTCGTCGCTGAGGGCCGTGTTA
>JAFGBX010000156.1 GCA_016932935.1 Promethearchaeota archaeon
ATACCATGGTCGCAGATGAGTTTGGTTCCACGTCTCTGCGTGATCTTGCGAGGATACGCGGGGCGCACCGGAAGCGGGCCTCATCACACGACAGGACGGGCGGGAACATCGATTTCTTCCACATCGCGCCGGGTGAGCGGAAGACCATCTTGGACGCGGCCGGGCCCGGTTGCATAACGCACATCTGGACCACGCAGATGGCGTGGAACGCGCCGTCGTGGCCTCGGCACGTGATCGTCAGGATCTGGTGGGACGACGAGGCGGAACCGAGCGTCGAATGCCCGTTGGGCGACTTCTTCGGCCTCGGTCACGGCCAGCGGATCACCTTCAGCGCTGCGCCCGTCCAGATGTCGCCGGAACGAGGGAAGGGGTTCAACTGCTGGTGGCCCATGCCGTTCAAGGAACGAGCGCGCATCGAGATCGAGAACGACAACCCGACGTCGAGGGTGCTGGATCCCGACCATCCGGGACGGCTGAAACCGGGGATGATGTTCTACTATTACGTCGACTACGAGACATACGACGCGTGGCCGGCGGATCCGGGCGCGCCGCTAGGCTATTTCCACGCGCAGTTCAGGTGCAAGGACTACGAGGATCAACGGACGGATTTCACCACGGGTAAGCGGCTGAACTGGCTTGAATGGCAAGTGTTGAAGGGCAAAAACACCCGGGCGAACGGCGGTTACGAGCGGAACCACGTGATCCTCGAAGCAAAGGGAAGGGGACATTACGTCGGGAGCGTGATCAACATCGACAACCCCCGGCGCTGGTGGATGCCAATCATGAACTGGCCCGGGGAGGGCGACGACATGATATTCATCGACGACGATATCGGGGGCGAGCCGACGCTGTACGGGACGGGAACGGAGGACTACGTCAACATGGCATTCTGCCCCCAGGAGAAGTACGACTCGGCTTACCACGGCGTCATCAAGGGCGGCGGGTGGAACTGGGCGGGCAAGATCACCTATTACCGGTACCACGTCCAGGACAAGATCCCGTTCCAGCGGGAGATCAAGGTGACCATCGAGCACGGCCATAACAACCACCGCGGGGGGCGCTGGGAGACGACGGCGTACTGGTACCAGCTGGAGCCCCACGACGCGTCGTGTACCCCGCCGTTGCCATCGCGGGAGGCCCGCATGCCGAGGCCCGACCATGAGGCGCTGGGGCGAATCGGAAAGAAAGCCGGCTTGCTCCTAGCGAGGATCGTCCTTTACGTGCTGCTCGTCTACTCGACCATCCTTGTATTGCAGGCCTTCCAACTGATCTGACACCTTTCTACAACATTATGGTGGATACACGATCACTTGCTAGGTTCAGTGAAAAGAAGGGGAAAGGAAATTTAAACGTCGATGCCGTTCTCCTCGTAGTACGTGGTGACCCATTCCCGCCCGAGGACTGCCAGCTTGATCGGCCCTTGAACCGTGAGGTCGCCCTTGAAGAAATAGGAGTCCGTGTTCGGGTTTCCTGCCATGATCTGCTTCATGGCCTCCGGCACCATTTCCAGCATCACCGGGTTCTTCCACTTGCCCTCGTCCTGGATCTCCTTCCAGCTGCCCGTGTAGATGCCGAGCATACGATCCTTGTCGTTCTGCACCATGACGACCTTGATCGGGGTGTCCCGCACCTCGAAGTACTGGGCCACCTCGCCGTACTGCAAGATGGCGTCGTCCACGATCTCGCGGTAGCTCTTGTTGATGAGGCCGAACTCGGCCATCGCCCCGAAGAACAGGAGCACGTCGTCCATGCTGTCGCCTTTGAAGTCGTCCGCCTTGTACTTGGCGATCCACTTCTCGTTGCATCCCTTGACTTCCGCTTCGTCCTTTATCCATTTGGTCACTGGCATTGTATATGCACCTCGTGTTTATGATATCAGCGCGTTGATGCGCTTGATCGCTGCTTCTGCTCCCTTCACCATGTCGTCGATGATGTCCTTGACGCTCTTGATCTCCTTGATGATGCCGATCGACTGGCCGAGCAGCACGGCACCGTTGACCATGTCGCCCTTGTAGACGAGCTCGTAGTGCTGGGCCTCCTCTAACAACGCTGCGAGCATGTTCTTAGGATCGATCTTCTGCTCTTGGGCCAGCTTGGCGTCCTTGTTCTCGACGACCGGATGCGACTTCGCATACTCGTTGTTCCACAACCGGATGGGGCCAAAGGTGCCCGTGTATAGGTCAGTGTCCGTGTCTTTCGCCGGCGGGACGATCTGCTTGTAGTTCTCGTGGAACTCGGATTCCTTCGACGCGATGAACCGCGAGCCCATGGCGATCGCGCCCGCCCCGAGGGCCAGCGCCGCGGCCAGGCTCTCGCCCGTCGCGAAGCCTCCGCAAGCGACCTTCGGGACGTCCGGCCATGCCTGCTGTGCCTCTTGGAGTAGCACGAGGGTCGAGACCTTCTCGTAGGACTGGTGGCCACCGCCCTCCGTCCCCGTGAGCACGAGCCCTTCGACGCCCCGCGCGACGCACTTCTCCGCAAGCCAGTTGGCGGGCGCCACGTGGAAGTGCATCGTATTTGGATTTGCCTCCTTGAGCCGTTTCCACGTCACCGATTCCGGCAGCATGGTCGGACTCCCGGCGCTCGTGAGGGCATAGACGCATTGCTCGCGCAGCTTCTGATTCTCCATGATGAATCGGGGTATCCGTCGGCATAACGTTTCCGCATCTGGCTGCATCCTCGCCGTCCGGATGTTGAAGCCAAAGGGCTTGTCCGTGTGCTCGATGACCTTGAGCATGTTGTTCTGCATCACTTTGAGCCCATCCTTGCCCTCTAAATTCGTGTGCGAGAGTACGCCCAGCCCGCCGGCCTCCGAGACCGCTATCGTGAGCTCGGTCGTGTAGAACGGCCCCATCGGCGCGCTGATGATGGGCACCTTCATGCCCAGGCGCTCCATGAGTTTCGTCTTGATTGCCATTGAGATCACCTATGTAGTGATAGCACGTCACGATCCGGCCGTTCGAGATTTAAAACTCGCGTGGAGCGACCGTGCTCATGTGGCGAAGCGCGTGAAGTTTGTAACCGGTCGTCGATCGCTGGAACCATGCTCCGCTGGATGCCCGAACGCGATCGCACCCATGAATTCCCAGTTTTCGTCGTGTATCCCGAGGGCAACATGCACCCGCTCCTTGTTCTCGTAGATCTGGCCGAGCCACACGCCACCCAGCCCGAGCGCGTGTATCGCGAGCAATACGTTCTCGAAGAACGCGCCCATCCCTTGCACGTTCTTCACGTAACTATATTCGTACGACTTGTCGAGGAACACTGCGAAGGTGCATGGTGCAGCAGCGATGATGTCACCGTGCGTGGTGCACGCCGCGAGCCGCTCCTTGGCATCCCGGCCCGTGATGACGACGACGCGCCAGGGCTGGTGGTTCAATCCCGAGGGTGCCCACCTCCCGCATTCGAGGATCTCCTCGATGGTGGCGTCGGAAACGGGATCCGGCGTGAACTTGCGGACGCTGCGCCGCGTTTTCATGCAATCGATGGCGTCCATGGGATGAAGAAGGCCCCGGTCGGTAATGAAGGATCGGGAAGCAGCGACCGTGGAATCGCAGCAACTCAGACGAGGTCCTCGAACCGCGTCGTCCCCATGCCGTAGTACAGCTTCAAGACCTGGAACACCTCGTCACGCTCGATCTCGTCGAGGAACGACGAGCGGCGCATGATCGTCGTCTTGTTGAACGACCACCGCGACTGCGCGTAGGTGAAATATAGCTCCTTCCGCGCCCGCGTGGAGGCCACGTAGAAGAGCCGCCGCTCCTCCTCGATCTCGTCGGGGTGGTCCATCGAGAGGGCATGTGGCAGCAGGGTCTCGGCGGCGCCGATCACGTAAACGGCGTCCCATTCCAGCCCCTTCGCTTGGTGGATGGTCGACAAGACGAGGGGCTTCTCGTCCTTGGCCTTGCCCGCCTGCCTCGTCGTCTCCCCGACGAACGTCTCGGATATGGCGATCTCCTCCAGCAACTCGTGCAGCGTCGGGTACTTGCCGGCGATGTTCACGAACTCGCGCAGCTCGAGCAACCGGTCGTCGGCGTTCTCGTACTTGTCCTTCAAGAGGGGCTCGTAGGTCTTGAGCACCGCGTCGAAGAAGGTGTCCGGCTTCGGCAGCTTCTCGGCCGGGATCGCCGTGCCTGTCTTGCCGTCGATGGCAACCCCCTTGTAGAACGCTTGCAAGGACGCCAGCCTCGCGATGGAATCGGCCTGGACGCGCTTCCCCTTGAGCTCTACCTTCAGGTTGGCCGTCGAGAAGCCCTCCAGCGGGTTCGTGGACTCGAGCAAGGCGGCGACGACCCGCTCGACCGAAGCGGGCCCCATGCCCGGGTACAGCCCGAGGATCCGGGACCAGGCGATCTCGTTGCGCGGGTTCTGGACGACGAGGCCGAAGGCGAGGACGTCCTTCACGTGCGCGGTCTCGTAGAACCGCAGCCCCGCGCGCTTCGCATACGGGATCTTGTAGGTGAGCAGGGCCTTCTCGAGGATCAAGCTCTGGAAGGCGGCTCGGAACAGGACGGCTTGCTCGTGGAATGGCGTGCCACCCTTCGCCGCTTCGAGCACCTTCTGGCAGATGAAGTTCGATTCCTCGTCGTCGTCCATGCAAGGGACGACCTGCGGCATCCCACCACCTTTCGCCCTCGTCTTGAGCTCCTTCTTGAACTGCTTCTTGTTGTGCTTGATGCTCGAGTTCGCGAGGTTGAGGATCTGCGGGGTGCTGCGGTAGTTCTCGGTCAAAAAATACTTCTTCACGTCGGGCAAGAGCACCTCGAAGTCGAGCATATGCCGCACGCTCGCGCCCCTGAACGAGTAGATCGACTGGGCGTCGTCGCCCACGACCATCGAGCTGTCGGCCCGCCGGGCGAGCTCGATGACGATGTCGGCCTGCAGCTGGTTCACGTCCTGGTATTCGTCGACGAGCAAGTGGCGCACCTGCTTGAATATCCGCTCGTTCGACGGCTCCGTCCGGAGGAGCCGCAAGAAGTAGATGAGCAGGTCGTCGAAGTCCATGAGGTTGTTCTTCTTCTTGGCCTCCACATATCTCGCTAGCATGTGGCCGATGTCCGCTTCCAGGTCGATGAACTGCGGGAAAAAGCCGGCGAGGATCTCCTTGAGTTGGAGGTGCAAGTTGTTGGCCCTGGAGTACATGTCCACGAGGTTTGACGGCCTCGGGTAGCGCTTCTTGTCCTCCGGATCCTTCTTGCCGGTCACCTCGCCGAGAATCCTCCTCATGAGCTGTTCCGCATCGCCTTGATCGAGGATCGTGAAGTTGTGTTCGAAACCAACGAGCTTCGCATGCTTTCGGAGGAACCGGTTCGCGACCGAATGGAACGTCCCGGACAGTAGCTTGCCGCGAGGGAAGTCGACGATCTTCTGGACGCGGCCGGTCATCTCCTCGGCGGCCTTCTTCGTGAACGTGACGAGCATGATCGCCTGCGGCGGCAAGCCCGCCTCGATGAGCCGGGTCACTCGATACGTGAGCACCCTGGTCTTCCCCGACCCCGCCCCCGCGATGACGAGCGCGTTTCCCTTTTCGTGCATGACCGCCTGGTACTGCTGATCGTTCAGCTTGCCCGCGTAGTCTATGGTCTTTGACGTCGGCGGGGGTTTCATGACGAAAACGTTCTCTTGCGGCTCGTCATCATCGCGATCGTTCATGGCTGCCTCGCGCCCGTGCATGATCCTCGATAAAGTGCAATGAAAAAGACTCCTTCCGACTACATTAAGGCCTCCGATCCTCGATCGAATTTTTGAAATCCGATGGTTGCATGATATCGGACAAAAAGCAAGACGTCAACCCGAAATCTTATAAAAGGATTCGCATTACATCCTCCGAAGCTCGGCGGTACCACATCCAACACATCTCGCGGCGGCACGGGTGCAGCGGGAACGGAGCGACAAAAAAATGAACGATCAAGAACGCAGGGATGCGGCACGGCTCTTGAAGCGCAATCACAAGGACCAGCACAACGACGACCATGGGATGCATATCCAAACGAGCTGGGCCCAGCGGGTCGGGGGCCGCATGAAAAAGGACAGCCTCTGATGGCTCGTTTTATCCCTGTTGTCCACCACGATCTCTCATTTGCATGTCCATCGTTGCACCGTGCCACGTTCTCCCTTCACACGGCGCCGGAGGCTCCCCTCCCGCCAAGGGCCGATCTCACGGAAGCCATTGCCTTCACTTCGACTTCGACTTCGGCGCCGGACCGGGCTCGTGCACCTTCATTAATAGCGCCTGGCCGAGTTTCATGAACACGGCTAGATCCGCCAGGTAGAGGCTCGCAACCGCCACGAGGTAGAGGGCGCCCCTCGGTGTTATTTCATAAAACACCTTCGGGGGGCCCTGGCTGGTTCGTGCGGCCTCGTTCAGCGATGCCAGCTTGCTGCCGTCCGAAACGGGCGAGACGAGCCCGCGCTCCTTGAAATCCTTGAGCTTTGGATAGAGGGTGCCCGTTGGAATGCCGAGGACCGCTTCCGCTTCTGAGATCAAAGCGTTCCCGTACATGGGGCGTGAAAGGAGGGCACCGAGGATGAATATGTCGATCGCGCCTCGGTTCACATTGTCTTGCCAGGATTCCACCTCCCCCCGGACGTTCACGTCGCTCGCGCCCTCGAACGCCGGCGACGACCCGATCGAGCCCACCATCTCGGGGAGCTTCGCCACGGCCTGCCTCAGGGCGTCCAAGTCCACCGGGAAAGTGTCCTTCTTGAGCATCGCGTCGTTGATGCCCTTCCCGCCCGCAATGTGCTCTTGCCTCAGCGAGTCGAGAAAACCAACCTTACGCAGGAGGTCGAAGAAGCTCTTCAAGGTGTTCATGGCCGCGATGATGAAGGCCTTCCCCTTCGCCGTCACCCATATTGGCTTTTTTGCATCTACGTCGTAGTTCGCGATGTATGCACCGGAGGTGAAGTCCTTGATCGCGACGTAGAGGGATCCTGGCTTGGCCTCCATCGCGCCGTTCGACGCGTCCTTGATGGCCTTGTTGATGGCACCACCGAAGCCCTTCGATTTGAGGCCCTCGAAGGTGACCCCGGCCATCAAGACGAGCAGCCGGAACAGGCCCCGCCTGCTGCCTTGGTGCCACGTCGCGAGCCGGTCTTGTATGGCCTCGGTTGCATCGGCCAGGAATGCCGTCCAAGAACCCGAGATGGCATCCAGCAGTGCACCAAACTGGTCGTACTCGCCACGGGAGACCTTGACCTCCGCCCCGGGATGGCCCACGAGCTGTTCAAGTTTGCCTCGCAATTGCGGCGTTTTTATGAGAGCTTCGTCTATGACGGGGAGGAGGACGTCCCACCGGGCGAGAATCGTGGAACGGACGTGCGGCTCCCTGATGCCGAGACGACGTGGCTTTTGATACCGTTCGATGTAGCCAAGCGGGATAAGAACTGCCTTGTCCATTACCGTTCACTTCAAGCCTAGGCGTTCTTGGCAAGATGCAGGGAATGACGGTATCTGGTACGACGTCCTACTTCCGGATCTGCCCCTCACCAATGACGACGAACTTGGTCGTCGTGAGCTCGGGCACGCTCATCGGGCCTCGGGCATGTAGTTTTTGCGTCGAGATGCCTATCTCTGCCCCCATACCATATTCACCCCCGTCGGTGAAGCGGGTGGACGCGTTCCAGTTCACCGCAGCGGAGTCAACTGCGGTCAGGAACCTCATCGCCCGCGAGTAGTCCCGGGTTATGATCGCGTCCGTGTGGTGCGAGCTGTACTTGTTGACGTGGTCGATGGCCTCGTCCAAGCTGCCGACGACGATGATGCCGAGGCGCATGTCGAGGAACTCCACGTAAAGGTCGGACTCCGAAAGCGGCCTCGCGCCCGGTACCAGGCCTGCAGCGCTCTCGTGGGCGAGCAGTTCGACTCCCGCGTTTATGAGCTTGGGGACGGAGACGGCAAGGAATTGCTTGGCAACGGCCTCGTGCACGATGACCTTCTTCGTCGCGTTGCACACGGATGGCCGCTGAACCTTCCCGTTGTAGACGATGGCAGCCGCCATATCGAGGTCAGCGAGGTCGTCGACGTAGACGTGGCAGTTCCCGGCCCCGGTCTCGATGACGGGCACCTGGGCCATGCTCACGACCTTTTCGATGAATTCCGCGCCGCCTCGTGGGATGAGGAGGTCGATGCACTTCCGGGCCTTCAATAGCTCGTCGACCGCCACGCGATCGGGCGTCGACACGAACTGGATGCCGCCCTTCGGGAAGCCCTCCTTTTCCGCAGCGGTCGCTATGATCTCCGCGAGCTTCTTGTTGGAGTTGAAGGCCTCGGAGCCACCTCGTAGGATGATCGTGTTCCCAGACTTGATGCAGATGCCGGCGGCATCGACCGTCACGTTCGGCCGCGCCTCGTAGACGATGGCGATGCAGCCGATGGGCACAACCATACGCCCCACGAGCAACCCGTTAGGCCGCTTCCACATTTGGGTTATGTGGCCCACCTTGTCGGATAGCTTCGCGACGTCCCTCAAGCCCTCTATCATGCCATCGATGCGCGAGTCGTTGAGGAGCAAGCGGTCGATGAGCGATGGCGAGAGGCCCTTTTCCTTGGCAAACCGCACGTCAGTCTCGTTCGCGCCCTTGATCTCGCCCCGCGAAGCATCGATCGCCGAGGCCATCGCGTGGAGCACACTGACTCGCGTTTCCGCGCTCAAGATCGCGGCCTTGAGCGATGCGGCCTTGGCCAGCCGTGCTTGTTGCAGCACGGCCTCCCTCGTGGCTTCCGTCATGTCGTTGCTTCACCAGGATGCTTTTTGGTGGTTTTACAAGGTGCACGGGAACTCGTCGGTGGCCTCGACCCTTCCGTCGAGCACCGCCACGTTGCGCTCGAAGCGCAAGGCCCCCATGCCCTCGATGTACAGGCCGGGCTCCACCGAACAGTAATGCCCCGCCTGGAATTTGTGCTTCTCATCGACGCCGCCGTGCATCATCGGCACCTTCTCGTGCAGCTTGGCGCCGATGCCGTGGCCGAGGAACGGCGTGTGGTGCTGCCCCTGGTGCCGCTCGACGATGGCCTGCCGCGACGCCTCGTACGCGCCGCGCCACGACAGCCCCGGTCGCATGGCCTTGAACGCCGCCTCGATGGCCGCGCTCACCGCGTCCTCCTGGTCCTTCTGGGCAGGGGTCGGGTTGCGGCCGCAGACCCACGTGCGCGTCAGGTCCGACCACCAGCCGTTCACTTGCGTGTTCAGCTCGATCATGACGTACTCCCCGCGCTTGCACCGGTACGCAGTGCTGATGTTGTAGGGCCGGCTGGCCTTGATGCCGTTGGGCCCCGCCATGACGAACGCGTATGCCCGGATGAACTCGACAGCCGGGTTCTCCTTGATGGCATCCATGATCGCTTTCTCGCAGCCCGTGGCTATCTCCATCTCGGATATGCCGTCCGTGTGGAGGAGCTCCGACGCCGCGTCGAGGCCGTAGTAGTTCATCTCGTTCACGAGTGCGAGCTGCTTGAGGTCGTTCGTGGACTTGACCTCCCGCATCTCGTCGATCGCGGGGGTCGCGTCGACGATGGTGCAATCCGGGAGGGCGCGGGCGACCGACTCGAAGCTCGGCCTGTTCGGGAAGGCGACCTCGTACCCCAGGTGGGAGCCCGCGAGCCCTTCCTTGCTGAGCTCGAGGCCGATACGTGCCCCCCGCTTGACGTCGAGGTTCTTGACCAGCAGCTCGACCCCGGCAACGCTCGTGTCGGTATAAGACTCGATCTCCTTGACAATGGCGCGACCAGTGAAGTCCATCTCCGATTCAGGGAGGAACAGGATGGGATCCTTGTCCTTGTATATGACGGCGATCCCCCAGCCCGTGATGGGCCACACGTTGGTGAAATACAAGACGTTCTCCGTGTACCGGCTGATGATGACGTCCAGATCCTCCTTGGCCATGATCTCATTGATGCGCTTTGCTTTCTCCGCGTCGTGTGCCATGGATACCGTCCACTTCGCCATGCTTACCAGAACAAGGGCGTTCGCTTATGAAAAATGTTTATCTCGACCATGATTTATCCTTAACCGATAGGCATTTACTTCAAGACACGAGGTGCGCGCGCATGAGTGCAAAGAAACCCGTGAAAGGTCCTGCGAAAGCGAAAACCCTTCCGCCCCCAGTTCCCTCGAGGGCCGATAAAACGCGGGGCTTGTTCTTGCTCGAGCCGGGCAAGCTCGCGCTGAAGGAGTTCGACGTCGAGGAGCTCTTCGGGCACCCGCCCCGGTCGGACATGTGCCTGGTGAAGACGGGCGCCTGCGGGATATGCGGCTCGGACGTCTCCTACTACAAGGGGCGGAACCCCTGGTCGCTTCACACGCTCGGCATCAACATCCCGAGCGACCCGAATATGGTGCTCGGGCACGAGATCGCGGGGGTCATCGCCGACACGCGCGGCGCCACGAACGAGAAGCGGAAGGGCGAGCGCGTCGGCATCATCGCATACAAGGAGTGCGGGGAGTGCATCGACTGCCTCGAGGGGAACTACAACCTCTGCTCGCATTGCGACCACATCGGGCACGGCGAGACGCTCCCGGACGGCACGAAGAACTCGTGGTACAACCACCCGATCGTGCCCGGCGGGTTCTCGGACTACTTCACCTGCTGGCACGAGAAGCTCGTGAAGCTCCCCG
>JAFGBX010000157.1 GCA_016932935.1 Promethearchaeota archaeon
CACGTTGTCGATCGGGGAGAGCTCGAAGTAAAGGTTCAGCTCCTCGAGCTGGGGCACGTAGCCAAGCTTCGAGAGGATCGCCTGGGTATACTTGGGTTTCGCCGGGTCCAGCCCTTCCACGCGCACCGTGCCCGTCCATTGCTTGGCCGGGATCTGGCACGTGAGCACCTTGATGATCGTCGTCTTGCCCGCGCCTGATATCCCCAAGAACCCGTTGATCTCGCCCTTGTAGATCTTGAACGACACGTCCGAGATCACCTTCTTCTTGCCAAATGAAACGTCAAGGTGGTCGACAACGACGCTTGGATCGGGGGTCGCGCTTGTCATTGTTGGTCAGACCTCCGCCTTCCTTCGGGCGATGGCAACGAACGAGAGCGCGACGAACGCCACGGAAATAAGAACCAACGACAGGAGTTCCGTGGACGCGAGCGGGAGGCCCTTGGTCGTGATGGAATCGATGAGCGGGGCGCCGTGCGCGAGGGGAAAGGCGTACGCGATGGCACGGATCGGCGCCGGCATGCCATCGATGGGAACGAAAATCCCGCTGACCAGGAACAAGATGATGAAAAAGGCAAAGAAGAGCTGGTTCGCCTCGGTCTTCGTTTTTGCCAGCGATGAGATGAACATCCCGATGGAGACTCCCGAGAAGCCGATCGCCATGAGCGCTCCCCAGAGGTCGATCGCCTGGCCTCGAATGAAGAGCCCCGAGGCGATCGATGCGACGAGCACTGCCGTGCTCTGCACGAGCAGGATCACCGTGTAGGCGACGTACTTCGACACCAGGATCTCGGCCTTGTTCGTCGGCGTGAGCAGCAGCCGCGGAACCGGCTTTTCTTGCACGACGACGAGGATCGTCAGCACGAGGGTGATGCCGACCATCACGAACGGCAGGATGATGTTCATGTTGTTGTTGAAGTCGACGTTGAAGCGGGCGGGGATGGTGTGTTCCTGGTGTACCTCGTCGACGTAGAACGGGGTGAGGTTGTTGTCCCGCGCGAACAGGTCGGCGGCTTCCTGGATCTTGTTCAGGATCGTCTGTAGCTTGAGCAGGTCCTGCGTGTTCGGCACGGACTCGAGCATCCCGGGGAGCCCCTGGTCGAGGAACTCGGAGAACTCGACGGGGATGACCAGGATCGCGTCGATGCTGCCGCGGGCGAGTTGGTTGTAGGCCTCGTCCATCGCGTAGGGATCCTCCGACGCGTTGATGTAGGCCACGAGCTCGATGCCGGGGGTGCCGTTGATCGCGCCGACGAGGGGCACCGTGTAGTCATCATTGGTAGTGATGACCGACGAGTTCGTGTCGAAGAACGTGTTCGAGTCGTACGACACGACCGTGACTCGCACGACCGGCGACGCCGAGGAGAACGTCATGAGCGACGAGAACAGGATGATGATGAGCGGGGGGACGACGAGTGCCAGCAGCAAGTTCGGCACGTCGGTGCGAACGAGCTTGAACTCCTTGCGGACGCCCTTGAGGATCCGGAGCAGCGACGCAACGAGGCCGCTCGGCTTGCCCGGCTTGCCGGCGGGCTTGCGGTTCGGTGTGCGTTGCTCCATGTTCAAGCCTCGACCCCCTTGAACGCGTAGGCGACCAGCGCGAGCACGTAGAAGAGCAGGCCGGTTGCCCCCAGGACGAAGAACGATGCCACGTCGACCACCACACCGTTGTACATGATCGACGACAGCAAGGGGATGGCGTTGCTCAGCGGGAACACGGCGGTGATGGCCTGGAGGAACGGAGGGAAGTTGTCGACCGGTAGGAAGCTCTGGCAGAACAGCGTGAACATGATGAAGAACATGATGTACAACTGGTTGGCGACCTGCTCGGTCTTGGACACCGCCGAGATGAAGATGCCGATGCAGATGCCGACCATGCCGATGAGCAGCAAGGACAGGAACACGAGGATCAGCGGCCCGCGTGAGAACATACCGAACAGCCCGGCGATCGTGAAGATCTCCGCCGCCTGGAAGAACATGATGGCCGTCGCAGTGACGAGCTTGGAGAACACGACGGACGTCTTGCCCGCGGGCGTGAGCAGCATGCGGGCGAGCGGGGCCTCGGAGACGATGGAAAGCGACGTGAGGTTCATGCAAGTCCCGAGCATGATCATGGAGATGACGATGGGAAAGGCATAGTTGAGGACCTGGTTCGCCCAGTACGGCACGTCGAACTCGAGGTAGGGGACCACCGTCGTGAGGTTCCGGGTCAGCCCCGAGTAGACGCGGAAGTAGGCGACGGGTTCCTGGATCGCCACGTGTATGGCTTCAGAGACCTGGGCATCGGAGCCGTCCACGTAGACGATCAAGGTGACGTCGCTCGTGCCGTTCTCGACCGCCTCGGAGAAGTTCGCGGGGATCACGATGATCGCGTCGATGTCGTCGTGCTTGAGCTTGTTCTTGTTCTGGTTGAGGCAGATGTCGAACGAGGCGTCGTCGGTCATGTTATAGATGCCGTCGCGCAAGACGAACACGGTCGAGTTCTGGAAGGCCTCGATCATCGTCTCGTCGTGCACCGACGCGTTCACCGCAGGGCCGGTGACCTGGCTGTCGCGGGTGATGACGTTGACCGTGAACAGCGTCGTGGGGCCGCCGCCCGAGCTCAGGCCGAAGATCACCAGGACGAGGGCGGGGATGAGGAACATCAGCACGAGGGTTCGCTTGTCCGCTGCGATCCTCTGGAATTCCTTCGTCACCAGGGCGGATACATTCATGTGCAACCATCGCGGGTGGCCGCTCGATTCCTGGATAAGAAGAAGGTCCTCTTACCTAATAACGATCTGCGGGAACGGATGTTTGCACGCGGGACGGGGGGACGGCTCAATCCCCAGGCCCTTCCCTCCGCGTGAACATCGCGAAGAACGGCAGCTCGCTCTCCTTCGGGATGATCTTCCCCGCGATCTCCTGGAATAGCATCTTGAACGGTTCCTTCTTCCCGGAGATGTTGCTCGAGTAGAGCAACACGTAGGTCTCGCCGGGGTTCTCGTCCGCGTGGAAGGCGACGAGCTCCGCCGACCCGATCACCTTCCCCGACGACGTGGCATACTTCAGGATATACGAGTTCCGGTTGAGGGACCTCGACATCTTGAACGACCCGCTCCCGAACGGCTCCTTGATGTATTCCTCCAGCACCTTCGAGGCGATCACGGGCACGAGCTTGGTGTTCTTCTCGGTTATCTCTGGCTTTGGCATGGCGCGAACCGTCCTTTTTTGGAACGGTGGTCAAGGAATAGCAGCGACCGCGATATGAAATCCTTCCGATGATGGTATAATGGAGGTTCCGGAACGCATCTTGCGCATCCTGCGCCGCCAGCCCGTCGACCGTGCCGTGTGGCAGCCGAGCCTCACGTACTGGTACTCCAGAAACGACGTGGGGGGGATCGCACCGTCGAGCGCCCCGGCAAGCGTCAAGCCGTTCGTGCCGGACGACCTCATGGGCCTGGACCCTATCCAGCTCTACGAGCGGATCCAGGGGTCGATCCGGTACCCGCACGAGTGCTTGCACCTCCCTTCCTTCTACACGCAGCTCGCGCCCGGGAGCGGGGTGGAGCGGCGTTCCGCCTGGACGGAGGGCAAGGAGCTCGTCGAGGCGGTGAAGACCCCGGCCGGTACGATCCAGAAGAGGTCGCGGGATGGCTTCCCCCTCGAGCATTACGTCAAGCGCATCGATGACCTCGACGCGGTTGAATACTGGCTGGCGTGTACCGAGTATCGGTTCAACCCGTACGTGTTCGAGGCCGCGACCGAGGCCATCGAACGCCTCGGCGTGGTGCAGACCTACAACTTCCGCTCGCCCTACCAGCGCAGCGTAATCGAGTTCTGCGGCCTGGCGACCACGACGAAGTTCCTCCGCAAGCACCCGCGGCGCATGGAAGCGTTCTTCGACCGGCTGCTCGAATGGGACGAGGAGGCGTACAAGGTGATCCTGGGATCGCCGCTGCAAGTGGTGAGCTTCGGCGAGAACATCGACGCCAACGTGAGCCCGCCGCCCGTCTTCGAGAAGTACCACGTGCCATACTACAAGGAACACGTTCGCTGGGTGCATGAAAAGGGCAAGCTATGCCACATCCACATGGACGGCGATTTGAACGGGCTGCTCCAGTTCTTTCCGGAGCTCGACTTCGACGGCATCGAGGCCGTGACGTTCAAACCGCAGGGGAACGTCTCGATCGAGGAGGTCGCCGAGGCGATGGGCAAGAAGGCGCTCGTCGACGGTATCCCGTCGATCCTGTTCCTCCCCCAGTACTCCGACGTGGACGTGCTGGGCTTCGCGCGGCGCGTGCTCGACGCGTTCTACCCCCGGGTCATCCTCGGCATCTCGGACGAGCTTTGTCCGACCATGGAAGGCCACAAGCTGGGGCTCGTGGGTGATCTCGTCGCGAATTACCCATGAGATCCTTTTTCCAGAATCCCCACACAGGTCGGCTACACTTGGAGATCCAGGAATCCAAACGCGAACCGGAGCATGTTGGCTGGAGATGGAAGATGGGAACAGGTGGTATCCAGACGCGGACTAACATCGCTCCAGATCACTTGCGTCTTGGTATGCGGCGAGGTGGTTTAGTTCCTTTTAGAGGAGGCAAGGCCTGAGGCGGAGCCAGGCTCGCGCCTTTCGCCCGGTCGAGGAGCGTGTCGACGATTTGCTCGATGATCTCGTGCACCCCTTCCCCCGATTTGGACGACGTCGGTACGTATGCCATCAGACCGAGGCGGGAGACCGTCTCCTTGGCGATCTTGTCGACGTCCTCCTTAACCACGTCATCGGCGAGGTCGAGTTTGGCCCCGCCCAGGACGATCGGGATGTCGGGGGAGGCGTGCTTGCGGAACATCGTCGCCCAGTTTTGCACCTGGAGCATCGTGCCGAGGCGGCTCATGTCGAAGAACACGATGCCCGCGAGGGCACCCTTGCAGAAGTCGGGCTGCATGAAGCGGAACCTGTCTTGCCCGCCGAGGTCCCACATGGCGAGCGTTATCTTATGGCCGTTTCGGGCGACTTCCGTCGTCTGGAGCGTGACACCGACCGTGAGCCGCGTGTCGGCCTTGAAGACGTCGTGCATGTACCGGTGCAGCAGCGTGGTCTTGCCAACGCCGCCCGCGCCGCCGACCACAATCTTGAAGGTGTAGGTTTCTCCGGACATCTCGATGCTCCCACCACATGCCACTGCGAGGGGGGCCCTGGAGGGCATATCTACGATGTCAACTGCCTTCCGAAGAGTTATAATCCCACCGCTTATCGTGGAAAGGTTAAGTGGATCGCCATGCGAGCTGCCCATGTCCAGCAAGAAGGGGGAAAAGGAGGCAAGGGATCATGAAGTGGGAGCGCGGATCGAGCGGGCCGCTATGGGGCTGGTTCCAGGTCTTGCATCACCTTCCGCACCACGCCTGCGTATTCCTCGTTGCCCGCCTCCTCGAAGAGCGCCATCGCCCGGTTGTATGACGCCGCGGCCGCCGCACGATCCCCCGCCATCGCATGCAGGTCGCCGAGCTGCTTGAGATCCATCCCGAGGGACACCTTGTCACCGAGGCGCTCGTCGATCGACGCGGCACGCTCGGCGATTGGGATGGCCCCTGCGAGATCCTTCTGGTTCTTGTGGCATTGCACCAGGTTCGAGAGCACGGACACGAGGTTCGGCCAGTCCCGCACTTGCTCGTATAAGTTGGTACTTGCCTCGTAAAGCTCCGTTGCCTTTGCCCAGTCCTGGTTCTTGAACGCGACGCCGCCTATCTTGCTGAGCAGCAGCGCTTGCTTCGCGGCGTCCTGGATGTCGCGGGCCCGCTCGTATGCCTCGCCGTAGTGCTGGACGGCGCGCTGCAGGTCGCCGAGCCGCTCGTGCACCTGGCCGATGTTGTTCAGGTATATCAGGAGCATCTGGGGGTCGCCGACCTTTCTCATGATCCCGAGGGCCGCCTCGAAGCGCTCCAGGCCCGCCCCGGCGTCCCCCGCTTGCAGCGCGATCGAGCCGAGGTTGCTCAAGATGCCCGACATCTTCGCCTTGTCGTCCAACATCGTCGCCAGGTCGAGCGCGCGGCGCAGCTCGCGCCCCGCTGACTCGTCGTCACCCGCTTCCATTGCCCACCTCGCGAGGTTGTTCGCAAGGATCATCTGGGCATGGGGGTCGCCCAGCTCGCTGGCGAGCCGCGCTGCCTCCTCGTAGGAGGCCCGTGCCGCGTCTCGCTGCCCCGTCTCGAGCTGGATGCGGCCGATGTTGTTCAAGAGGGTCATCTTCGAGGGGAGATCGCCCTCGCGGTTGGCCGCCCCGAGGCCACGCCTGTACGCTGCCAATGCTGCCTGGTAATCGTTCCGGAGCTCGTGCACGTGCCCGATGTTGTTGAGCAACGGTATCTCCCCCTCCACCACCTCGGAGGTGCCCTCTTGTTCGAGCCCCTCCCGCAGGTACCGGAGCGCCTCCCGGTAGTTGCCGAGGGCCGTGAGGGCGGTCGCGATGTTGTTCAGGTCGGTGGCCATCAAGGCGCGGGCGTCCCGCCTCTCGCCCTCGCCGGCCGCGGCCTCGACCCGGCGGCGGTTCACCTCGTGGGCCTCGAGGTACAGGGCCAACGCCTCCTGGTTCCGGCCGTGGATCTGCTCGATGTTCCCCTGCAGGTTGAGCAGCTGTGTCCTTATCGCGGCATCCTCGACCGGCGAGCCGGCGACCGCGGCGAGGCCGTCTTGGCAGCACCTGGCCGTCGCCTCCAGCTCCTTCAGGACGTAGTACACCTGGGCGGCGAAGAAGTACTGCTGCGGTACAGTCGCGCCCTCGAACAGCGGCCGGATCCAGTCCCTGAAGTCGGGCCTGCCGGGAACCCCGTCGGCCAACTCGGGCGGGACGACGTCCCCGCCGACGAGCAGCGGCCACAGTGCCTCCTTGATGAACCCCGCCGTGCTGCAGCGAACCTTCACGACCTCGAACTCCCCCCGCTGCCCGAGGGCCCGCAAGAGCTGGTCGGTTCGAGACGAGTAGCGGCCATCCCCGGCGTCTTCGCCGATCCTCGCTATCACCGGGGAGGGTACGGCGTCGTGTTCTATCCAAACGAGCTTCTTTACGAAGGGCACCTCCATGAGGAGCGGCGTGATGTCGAAGTCGTCGCTGCCGGAGTACCCCATGACGACGAGCACCCGGCCCGCGAGGGCGTTGTAGACCAGCGGTTTCTTGTGCGGCTCGATCGCGAAGGTGCTCCCCTCCTCCTTACCCTTGCCCAGGCTGCTGATAGTCGTGATTAGCGTGTCGATGGTGAGTTCGTCCGTCATCACGTTCTTCCGGGAGCCGTGGATCTTCACGACGGGAAGCAAGTCCGTCTCCCATAACTTGCCGATGTCCTGGCACCCGACGAAGTCTTGCCGGGTGATGACCGGCAGGATTCGCCCGTGCTTCTCCGGCGGCAACGAGGCCTTCAACGCGTGCTCGATCAAGTAATCGAAGTTCGTCGTGATGACGACGTGCCTCTTCTGGACGAGCCGTGCAAGGAAATGGTGGATGATGTTCGGCTCCTTTATGAGGTCGAGGTATTCCAAGAAACGCAATTCGGGATCGTAGAGGGCCTTGATCCATTCGACCAGCAGCTCGTACCGGAGGGCCGGGTGGCTGGTGAGAGGTTCGACCTCGCGCGCGGGCGCGCAGTAGGACAGCAGCGACTTCACGATGGTGCGGGCGCCGGGGACGGAGGATGGCGGGTTCATCGAGACGCCGGCGCCGATCAGGAAGGCGTATTCCTCGCCCGGGGGAAATGCAGTTTCGACCGCGCCGCGGGCGTCCTCGCTGGGTGTCATCATGGGGATCAGCTAGGGAGAACGACGACCCGGTTAAAAAAAGCCTCCCGGAGGATCCGCGAACCGATCGCATCGTGCGCTGGCGATCCAACGGGTCTGAACCCGCTCGGACGCAGCACCAATTCATCCTTTTTCCGTTAACCGGGTACCACCGGGCCTATCTCTCGTCCCATGGCCTTCCATCTTCCCCCGTAAACCAGCAGCTGGGAACCACGGCACGGCCGGTACAGCTGGCCAGAGCTCCCGCTTTCGCCCATACGGGGCTATAAACCACTCGCCATGAACCACATCCATCGATCAAACGGTGCATGCGATTGCCAGCGAAGAAGCCCAGATTCCCGATCGGCCAGTACTCGGGCGAGGAACGCCTCGACACGGCGGCGATGCCCGAGCCCGACCGCGATGACGATGATGTCCAAGACGCGTGGTTCGAGGACGAACGCAACGAGCCGGAGTTCAAGGACTTCGTCACGAACCGCATTGGATATTACAAGGACAAGATGAAACTCGACCTAAAGGCCCTGGATTTGATTTACGTCTTTCATTCGCACATAGACGTGTGCTGGTTGTGGCGTTACGAGCAAACGCGCAAGAAAGCTGCGGTGACCTTCCGGAAAGCGTGCCGCATGGGAACCAAGTACTATCCAGGCCTCTACAAGTTCCAGGGCTCAGAGCCACAGCTGTTCGATTGGATCCAGCAAGACGATCCCGAGCTGTTCAAGCTCATCCAGGAGCAGGTCAAGGCCGGCACGTTCAACCTGGTCGGCGGCTCGTGGGTCGAGCCAGACTGCATGATGCCCAGCGGCGAGGCGTTCGTCCACCAGCGCTTGTACGGCATGTGGTATTACCAGCACAACTTCGGCACCATGCCGGACATCGAGTGGATGGAGGACTCGTTCGGATACGGCCGGAACCTCCCGCAGATCTTCGCCAAGTCCGGCGCCAAGTACTTCTTCACGATGAAGCTCACGTGGAACAAGGAGACCACGTTCCCCTTCGTGAACTTCTGGTTCCAGTCGCCCGACGGCTCGCGGGTGCTCGCGCACGAGTGCCACCAGGGCTTCGGGACGCTGGACAACTTCTACCGGTATGAAGTGGGCAGGCACCTGCTCAAGGAGGGGACGACCTACATCGGCGACTACACGAGGGACTACGACGACCTCGCCGACGCGGTGGACGACGACGCGCTGAACAAGACGATCGGGTTCTGGTACGGCTCGGGGGACGGCGGCCACGGCCCGACGAGCCAGGAGGTCGCCGAGATGCTGGAGGCGCAGGCCCAGGGCGTCGGCCACGTCGGCACCGCCGCGGAGCTCTACGCCAAGCTCGCCAAGGACAGCGCCCGGTACCCCGTGTGGAACGACGAGATGTTCCTCGAGTACCACCAGGGCACGTTCACGACGCATTCCCGCGTCAAGCGGAACAACCGCCGCCTCGAGTGCAAGGCCGTGTCGGTCGAGGCGCTCTGCGCGCTCGTCGTCGCCCAACTCGAGGGCGCCGAGTACCCCAAGGCGGAGATCGACGAGGCGTGGAAGATGATCCTCAAGAACCAGTTCCACGACGCGCTCCCCGGCAGCAGCATCCCCGAGGCCTACGACGACCTCTACGAGGACTGGGTCACGTGCGACGAGCTGCTCGACAAGTGCGTCGCCGGCGTCGGCAAGGCGATCGCGCCTCGTGCCCAGGCCAAGAACGAGTTCCTCGTGTTCAATCCAAACGCCAGCGGGGAGACCCGGCTGTTCGTCCCGGCATCCACGTTCGACGGCATCCCGCTCGACGAGGACGGCCGCCCGCCCGCCGGGATCCTGAAGGCGTCCAAGGGCGGCGCGGTCGCGCCCCTCCAGCCCGTCGCCGCGGAGCCCGCCGGCTGGCTCGAGGCCAGGCCGGCCGGCTGGTGGACGGTCGCGCCCCTCACGGGCGCCGGGATCGACTCCTTCGTTGCAGACTTCTCGGACAAGGCGGCGATCGACCAGGCTTTCTCGGGGGGCATCGACGTGTCTTGCGGCGAGTCGAGCAAGATCGACAACGGCGTCGTGCAGGTGTTCCTCGACAGGCAAGGGCAGATCGTCAAGGTGAGCACGGCCCTCGTTCCCGGCGTGCCCAACGTCTTCAAGGGCACGAGCTTCATGCCGATGGCGTTCGTCGACGACATCCCGAACGACCAGGCATGGAACATCACCCCGGGCTACAACAACCACCCCCGCAAGTACAGGGGCGACGACAACCCGCGTGCCTCGATCACGAAGAAGGGCCCCGTGGTCTCCGAGGTCACGGTCATCCGCGAGTGGGGCCCGCAGCTCATCATGACCAAAGTCGCGCTCTTCAAGGGCCTGCCCGAGGTCTACTGCGAGTTCTTCACGGACTGGAACGACCCCCGCACGCTCGTGAAGCTGGCGTTCGACACGGCGGTCACCGATGCGAGGGTCGTCGAGTCGGACAACCAGTACTGCATCATCACGCGCAGCGCGCGCCCCCAGACGCCAGCGGACCGGGCCCGCTGGGAGAAGATCCAGCACAAGTTCTCGGACCTGGTCGCCGGCGACGGCAAGTGGGGCGTCGCCTTCATCAACGACGGGAAGTACGCGTTCGACGTGATGGATCCATCGGTGTTCCGGCTCACGACGCTCAAGTCGGCCGAGTACCCGAACGCGGCGAGGGAGTCGTTCGCGCGGCCCGAGCGGAAGGACAACATGGAGAAACGGGGAAGGACGCAGCCCGGGTTCACCGACATCGGCCCGCACCGCACGCGGTTCGCCATCTACCCCCACGCCGGCGCCACGCGGGCCGACGTGGCCGGCAAGCCGAGCACGGACGTGGTCCAGCGCGCCGACATGTTCAACTCCTTGCCGATCGTCATCAAGCCGTCGGGGACGGCGGGCGCGGTGGCCACGGGCAGGGCGCTCGTCTCGTCGGACAGCCCGCAGGTGCTGGTCAAGGCGGTCAAGAAGGGGCACGTCGACGGCAAGCTGTTCGTCGTCCGCCTCGTCGAATACACGGGCAACCCCGCGGAGGCGACGGTCCTGCTGGATCCCGCGATCGCGGGCAACGTTGTTAATGTGGCCGAGACCGACTTGCTCGAGCGGCCACTCGCCACGAAGGTCACGTGGGACGCGGTGGCGGGTGCGGCCAGGGTCTCGCTCGGCAAGTGGGAGATCAAGACGCTCGCCTTCACGCTGAAGTGAGCCGGGCCCCTCCGCGCTCTTGTTTCCTCTTGTTTCCGTTCCAACTCATTCACTTATCACGTGCCTCATCTAGGCTTAAAGAATTAATTTTTACTGGGATAGGTAAAATTCCGCTTATGTGGATTTAGCTGCAGGCAAGTCCGCGTCATTAAAGCATGAAAATAAGGATAAGGGCGGGAGAATTTCAGGATTCCACCGTTAGTGTTAATTCATCCAACAAGCACGTCACTTTGACCAGGTTGTGCACCGGTTCCTCGATGTCGTGGGTCACCTCGAACAGGGGCACGTCCGCCATGACCGCGGCCACCTTCGACGGGTCCCCGCCGACCTCGAACGAGATACCGGGAAGGTCCCACGTCGGGCCGGAAATCATAGCGGTCGTCAGGTTGTAGCATTCCACGTAGAACGTGATGTTCTCCGCCCTGATGTTCTGCCGCAGGGTCATGGTTTCACCCGAGACCTCGACATCGAGGCAATCAAGCCCCGAAACCAGGAGCCACGCCAGAGAGCCGTCGGTCGAGTTCCAATGGATGCACCCCGTGAAGAATTGCCCGCTTTCCTGCAGCCGTCCCGACACGCCGCCCATCATCCAATCCGGGTGCACGGTTGCCGTCACGCGGTAGGGGTTCTTCAAGCCGCTGATATCGGTCGGGAGCCATCGCTCCAGGTAGCGCGGTTCCGTGATGCTCCTGAATCTTTCGACGATCCCGGCATCTGGAATCGAATGGCCGACGATAACCGCGGGAAAGATGAAATTCAGCTCGCCGTACTTGTACGTGTCGATCAGGACGTCGGGCAGGGGGGCATCCGCCACGTCGTCGATCGCCAGGGCGATCCAGATCCCAGTGATCGCGTAGTACGCCTTCATGTTCATGCCGTAGGCGCGTATGTACGGCCCCGCGAAGTTTTTCAGGCCGGGATGGTAGAAATCGGCGAACTGCCGCCACAGCGCCCGCTCCATAATCGCGCCCATCCTCCGCATCGTGTCGGTCGGGCCGATGTCGCGCCACATCGCGAGCACGAGCATGTCCACGCCGCAGTAGGTGGGCGAGTTGAATTCCGACAGGGTCTCGTTACACGTGAAGAGCAGGTATATCTCCCAGGATTTGCGGATGCCCGCGTCCCGTAGCTCGCGAATATCCAGCTTCACGCCGACCCATTCCATGACCAGCGCGCCCATCATGGCGATGTTCGAGTAGGTCGGGCGCTCGTTCCGGTCGTAGAGCCCCCGGGCGCATTCCACTAGGGCATCCTCGATGGAAGCAACGAGGGCGGGGGCAAGGATGTCCCGGTATTTTTCCAGGATCATCACCAGGTCGCACCCGACGAAATTGCTTGCGCCGACGTCGGGTAGGATGTGTGCAATGATGGCGGAAGCCGCGTCGATGTCTCCCGTGTCGTTCCTGAACAATAACCCGCATGCGATCCGGGAGAAATCCCGCATGCTTCCACCCCCGGCAAGGAGTTCCTGAACCGTCCGACCCGACGGGTAACGACTGTTCATGTAGGTATCGAAAATTTCTTTCTGCGCGGAAGACAGGGTCGCGTAGGAGTTCTTCACGACGGTTAGTTCCGTGTCGGGGAGCGCGGGCTGCGGCGGCACGCCCAGCAGCGGCTGGAACAACACGACCCAGATCAGCGGCGCGATCACGATGGTTGCCCGCAGGTCGCGCCGATCCTTCCCGCGGGGACCCCGGGGAGACAGGCCGTCGACCCTCGGGAAGACCGCCTTCCCGAGCAGGTACACCAGGCACGTGGCATAGGTCACCATGGAAAGGGGGCTTAGCAGAACCGCGGGGAGCCCCCCCTCAAACCCGCCGGGGATGAAGGCGCCGATAATGATGAGCACGACCTGCAATGAAAGGAACACCGTTCGGAGGGCCGCGAGGACCCGTGAAAAGCCGGCGGCGTCAATGCGAAACTTCGACACGATGGCGGTTCTGTTCGCGAGGCAGGTTTCCGCTGCGATGGTCAAGGCGATGGAAACAACCTGGAGTAGCACGATGCCCGATCCCCAATCGACGCCGTGGAAGAGCATGTGCCAGAAGATCATCTGCGGGGATCCGAACAGGAGCAGGAACAGCAGGGTCGCCATGAGCAGGAAGCCGACGAGGGTGATGAGCGCCAGGATCCTCGGGCGGAATCGAGTCGATTCGGATCCCCGCTTCTTGTCCCAGAGCTTCGGGAACCCGTGCAGCATGTAGAATCCGCTCGCGACCAGCAGGGCGGCGACGACGAGGTACACGGCCAGGCCGAGTTCCGGCCCGAGATTCTGGTATATGTAATTGACCGTGATGTACTCGTTGTTATTCATCACGAACGAGAACAGCGAGGTGTAAACGAAAAACAGGCCGGGCGGGACGAGGAAAAGCCAGGCGGGCACCTTTTCCCGCCAAACGATCGTCACGCAGGTCATGAATAGGATGAATCCCAACAACGAGACGATGAAAGCGTTCAGGAACGCGACAAAATCGACGGTAAAACCGAAGATGTTCGTGGCTTCCGAGTTGATGATTTCTTGGAATTCGGGAAAAATGTACAAAAGAACAAGTAGCGCGATGAGAACAGGGGCATTGAGAAGCCACGGCACCAGTTCGATGCGCGGGTTCCGCTTCAGGTCGGTTAGCAATCCGTTCGTGTTCATTGTTTTCCGCTCGCTGGGATCCGTCTTGATGCATCCTTCAGGGCTTTCAGGAGTTTCTCGTTCCTTTCCATCATTTCCATCCACGCACAAGCTGTCA
>JAFGBX010000158.1 GCA_016932935.1 Promethearchaeota archaeon
AGATGTTGCCCGCGGGGAAGTCCCTCAAGAACAAGCAAGGCACGACGTCCCCGCCCGCCGTGATCGCCACGTTTCCCTGGCACGCGTACTTCCCGTCGCAGCTCCCCACGGCGAGCATGTGTTTCCCCTCGACCTGCGCCCGGTGGTAGAAGACGCGCTTCACCTGGGACAGCGCCGGCTCCCACGTCTCGGCCTCGCCCCTGGAGACCCCCAGCGGCTTGAACACGACCGGGGCGACGTGCTTCACGCCCTTCCCGTAGAACCAGTCCATGAGCGGTACCATGGTGCCGGCCGTCTGGCGCGTGAGGGTCGGGCAGCCGAAGACGTGGTCGGCCGGGAACCCCGCATCGAGCAGCGCCTGGAAGCCGCCAACCCGCTCCGCGAGCGCCCCGGGCGACGCGTTGACCTGGTCGTGCACGGCCTGGTCGAGAGAGTCGACGTGGATCCCGACGAAGACCTCCACGTCCGCCACCCTCGCCCGCGCGTGCGCGGCAGCGAGCCACGCGGCGTCGCCCGGGGGAATCCGCCCCGCGAGCGGCATCACGACGTGGATCCCCACGTCGACCGCCCGGGACACCATGGCCTCGAGGCCGGGGTGTAGGAGCTGGTCGCCGCCGTAGATGTAGATGACCCTCACCCCGGCCTTCCTCAAGCGGAGGATGTCCTCGAACTTCTCGGCGGGAAGCGATCGCTCGGCCTGGTCGACGCCCAGGGGTGACACGTAGCAGTACTTGCACCCGCCGGCGCAGCGCTGGTTGATCTCGACGTTGATGCAGACCGGGTCGCCGCGGAGGTACACATCGAGCAGTTCCTTGCGCGACCAGATGTCGATGATCGGGTTCTCCCGGTGGGGCTTGGGTCGAGCGGGCACGTCGGTGGCCTCGGGTTATCGAACAACTGCACTTGCACGCTTTTCTTCTCTACACAAGGTGGGACATCAAGACAAGATAATAATTACCCACGCGAGCAAGAGCACCGCGTACACGGTCGTGAGCGATGCCCGCACCCAATGCGTCTTCAAGATCTTTGCCAAGTAAGGGCTCCTCGCGCCTAGTGGATCCTTGTACAATCTCGCTTGCCATCGCTCCCAAAAGGGAACCGTGAGCACGGCCGACGCCAGTTGGCACGTGAAATTGCCCCAGATCGCCCATGCCGGGGAGCCGGCCGGATGGAAGAAGAGGAGGCCGATTGAACCGGCAAACTCGAGACCGACGGGGATCAGCCCCCACGCCCACAACTTGGTCCAGTGTGCGTGCCAGACCGCCCGGAAGTCCTTCGTGTCGTGGATGTGCTGCCAGGACCGGTAGATGTCGATCTCGTTTGCCCAGACGATGCCCACGGCGTAGAATCCTATCGCCAGGTTGACGATCAAGAAGGTCATTTCCAGCATGAAGCATCCCGGTACCAGGCATAGAGGATCTATAAAAAACCGCTGCATTTTCCGTGAAGAATGAGGCCCCTTGTTCGCAAGCGCCGTTATCTTTCGATATCAACGGGTGGATGGAACAGAGGATGCACACGTCATTTATTTTTCTTCGGCTCCCGATTCGCCTTGGCCTTGGCGAGGGCTGCCTCCACCTTGTCGATGCCGGCGGCCTCGATCACCTTGTCGATGCCGGCGGCCTCGATCACCTTGTCGATGCCGATCTCCTCGATCATCTCCTCGAGACCGACGGCCTCGATCGCGTGCTTCATGCTCTCTCGCACTTTAAGCGGCAGCAGTTCGTCCATCTCGGTCATGTCTTTCACCTCGTCGTGGTAGAAGAGATAGATCAAGCTTATAATCGTTTCCATAGCGTGGCGCACGCCGGGATCTGCACGAGCTAGAAGGCGGATCGCTGCCTTGATGGCCTCCTCGGAGCCGAGCGCGAGCAGTGGGATGTTCCCCTCGTTCACGGCCACCTCGTCGCACACCACCACGCGGCACGGGCAAGGGAACGCGACCTTCACCTCGTAGATCCCCGGCTCGTCCCCGGGTGCGACCGCCTTGGTCTGGACCAGCGCGTCGAGAAACCGGGGGCGCTTGGCGGTGATATACCACGCAGTGAGCCGGGCGTGCATCCCGTCGATCCCGATGTTGTGCTGGTCGCAAAACAAACCTACATACCCGAGCAGCTTGGACAAGCTTTCCTTGCGACGTTTGTCGCTGCCGCTCTTGTACTCGAGAATGTTCACCTTTGAAAACGAGCGTTCCAGCAGTGGGATCATCATGGCCCTTGGCTGTTCGGTCCTACAGCGCGCAACCGCATCGATCCTCAGCGGTAACTCCCCCACCTCCTCTGGCTTGGAGTCGCAAGAGGGGAGCATTTCCCGCATGATGCGCTTGAACAAATAGTCGAAGGCCATGAGATCACGCGCTCGAATCTTGATGCAGCTCTTGGTGGCGACGGTACAAGAAGCGGGAGGTGTCCCGAATTTCTGAAAAAAGGGATCGAAGGGGCGCTTCCCTGCGCCCCGCGCAGCATCCGGGATTCCATCGACCGAGGCGGCTATTCGCGGAGTAACCATCCGCGCTGGTTCCTCTTCAAGGACGCGTTGAACCGCGCCAGCTCGCCCGCGAGCTCATCGGCGACGTCCGGGTGGTTCTTGATCTGGTTGTAGGACTCTTGCGGGTCTGTCTCCAGGTCGAACAAGAACGGCCCGGGGTGCAGCATGAAGTACGCTCCGTTGTCGGACGCGTGGCGCGTGTGGTACTTCCATTTCCCCCTCCGGATGGCCTGCATGCGCCTCACTATGAGGTAATGGAAGGGATGCTCGATGGGTTGGCTGCTCGGATCTGCCAGCAGCCCGGAGATGTCGCGGCCGTCGATCACGCGATCCGCGGGCAGCGGGATTCCTAGCTGCGATAGGATCGTTGGAAACAGGTCAAGGTGGCTGCATTGCGCGCTTGATGCTGTGCCCGGCGGGATCCTGGCGGGCCAGCACGCGATCATCGGGATCCGGGAGCCTCCCTCGAACGGCAAGTACTTCCGGCCACGCTGGTAGCCGGGGTTCCCCTCGTGCCAGGGGCCATTGTCGCTGGTGAATATGAAGAGCGTGTTCTCGAAGATGCCATGCCGCTTGAGCGCGGCGACGACCTCGCCCACGCTCCAGTCGAGTTCCTCGACCGCGTCGCCGTACAACCCCGCCCTTGATTTCCCGCGGAACGCGTCTGACGCGTGCAGCGGGGTGTGCGGGAACGGCTGGGCGTAGTAGAGGAAGAATGGCGAGCCACTTTGGACACTTGAATCGATGAAGGCGACCGCCTCCCTCGTGAGGTGCTGGGTGAGCGTGTCCTGGTCGGCCGGAGCGGGGACTTCGACCTCATCGTTCCTATAGATGCGATACGGTTTCATGTCGTTGCTGTAGTGCGCCCCATAGAAGAGGTCGAACCCGAAGTCGCTGGGCAAGTGCGGGTGGCGATCGCCAAGGTGCCACTTCCCGACCATCCCCGTCCGGTACCCCGCCTTGCGCAAGACCTCCGCGATCGTGACCTCATCGGGCGCCAGCCCCTTCATTCCCATGGAGTAGAAGAACGGGCTCATGGCGAGCGAGATGATCCCACTCGGGAAGAACACGCCAGCGACGTGCCCCCGGATGCCGTACCGGCCCGTGAGCAGCCCTGCCCGCGATGGCGAGCAGATGGGTGCAGAGGCGTAACAGCTCGTGAGTTTCATCCCCTGGCGGGCGAGCTCGTCGACGTTGGGGGTCTTGATCGCGATGGCCCCGAAGCAGCCGACATCAGCGAAGCCGAGATCGTCGCAGAGGACGAGGACGATGTTGGGCGGGCGTTCGACGGCTGGCTTGGTAACCTGCGCCAGGTAGGCGGCCTTCGCGGCCAGCTTGATGTCCCGCTTTCTGATCTGCCTGAGCTTCCACGCGACGAACGCGCCCGCCGCGCCCACAAGAGCAATGCCTAGTTCGAGCCACATCGTTCCTCATCACTTCAATGGTAGTTTTTCTCCATCGTCCACGCGGTGAACCGCCCGGGCAGCGGATCGCCGATTGCCCCGTGCGTTCTCGTCACGAGGCCCACCTTTCCTGTCGGGGGAAGCGGCATCGTGGCGGATTGCAGGAGGACGTCCGCGAGGTACACCTCGACCAGGCCGCCCCGCACGAGCAACCGGAGGGTCGCGGACTGGCCGAACTCATAAGCGCGATCGGTGGTGTCAAGCTCCTCGAACGTGCCATCCATGGGATCGAGTATTCCGATGCTCGCCCTCCCACCACGCCCGACCAGCACGGCGAACCACACGTGGTCGTCGATGCGTTGTATCTTGACCTCGAAGTACATCCCGACCCGTTCCGCGTCGGTCGCCGGGACGGGCACCACCCCTTCGACGACCAGCCCGGTATGGGGGTCGACCGCCGGGTTCAAGGCACGCGCGCGGTACTCGCCGCACTCGATCGCTGGCCCTGGTTTCAGGGCGATTTTTTCCCCCTTCAGCCCGTCCGTGCGTTCCCAGTAGCCGAGGAAGAACGTCCCCGCGTTGTCCAGCATTGCCCTCTTGATGGGGGCCACGTGGACGAAGCGCGCCCCGCCGCTGCGCGAGAGGTCCTCGATGGACTGGTGGTTCACGTACAGCCCATCCGGGCCGGGGAAGAACCGCGAATAATAGG
This sequence comes from Promethearchaeota archaeon, assembly GCA_016932935.1. GTDB lineage: Archaea > Asgardarchaeota > Lokiarchaeia > Sigyniarchaeales > Sigyniarchaeaceae > Sigyniarchaeum. Next base: position 4,600 of record JAFGBX010000158.1, read on the forward strand.
TCCAACCGTGCCGGCTCGTAAGCAAGTGATAGTTGCGCGCCGCGGCGACGTATGGGCCGGCGGGATCGGTCGCTTCGAGCAAGAACATGCCCCCGATGCTGTTTGGAAACATCGCCCCGATCATGTTGTAGTACTTCCCCCGGAACTGTTCCACACCACCGATCTCGATCGACGAGGGTATGGGATTGGATCCCCAGTCGATCTCCGGTGCGGGCAAGGCGCGCCAGTGGACGCCGTCGTCCGACTCGCCGAACCCGATGCCGGCCGGGTGGCTTTTCGGCGTCGCCGTCCAGAAGCCGTACAGGCCGCCACCGGGGCGGGGGAGCGGGTTGATCGTGTCCCACCTGCTGTTGCCGCCATTGTTCGCGTTGTACCAGCGCTCGTCGGGCCCGAAGCGATGAGCGAGCTTCTTCCAGTGGACCAGGTCGGTCGATTCCGCGAAGAGGATGTATTGCTGCCCCGTGCCCTCCGGCCCGTGCCATTCAGAGTAGTTGATGATGAACTTGCCGTCGTCGTCGAAACCGGGAGATTTCCACACGTGGCCGGTTCCCATCCAGGTGGCCCCCGGATCCTTGGACAGGATGTCGCCGAGATCCGTCCAATGCACGGCGTCGTCGGACATCGCGAGGCCGAACGCGTCCCACGGCCCCCCTTCCTTGTTCGCGAGGTAGTACAGGAAGTACTTGCCCTCCCAGAAGTAGAGCCAGTTGTCCCAGAGCAGCCGGGGCTTTTCCACCGTGAAGAGCATGCGCGGTCCACTCGTACGGTTCTATGGATAGCTATCGGCAGAAGTGAATACATAGCTTTCCGCGCCGGGGTCGAGGGCGTCGCCGGGGTTCCGGGCAGCGCCCGCAGCCCCCGAGCGCGGCACGGGTTGGGTGCACGCGCCGCACCGCGAACCATCACAACCGAGACTTGAGGAACTCGAGCACCGCGTCGACGACCTCGTGCTCGCGGCCGCGCGCCTCGTGCCCGCCGCTCCCGAGCACGAGGCATTGGTCGGGGGGCAGGTGCAAGCGGTCCTTGAGCTGCAAGAACTTGGCGAACCTCACGAGCTTGTCGTCCTTCGCGTGCACGAGGAACAAGCGCCGAATGCGCGCGGCATCCTCGGTACCGGGTGGGA
>JAFGBX010000159.1 GCA_016932935.1 Promethearchaeota archaeon
GCACTTCGAAAGCGACTTCGGCATGGCGTTCACTATCGACGGGCCAGCTCACTTGGCACGGGTGAAGGTGCCCGTGCCTCCCTTCTTGATGACCTTGAGCACCTTTGTCTCGACCTTCTTCAAGATGCCCTCGGCGGTCTGGTAGTCGGGCGCCTCGACCTCGAGGCGGTACCGCGGCGGGGCGAGCACCTGGAACGAGAGCTTCGCCCCTTCCTTCTGGGTCAACACCGACTCGCCCGCGGCGAGGGCCTCCTTGATGATCTCCACGCCATTCGGCTCGTAGCTCACGAGCTCGAACTCGCCCGTGATGTTGACGACCGGGATCTCCACGTTCTGCTGGACGATCCTCTCGAGCTCCTTCAACCACGCATCGTCGACGTCGAACTTGAGGTCGGCGACGGCATCGAGGCCTTGTTCCTTGATGTCCTCGAAGGCGCTCCAGAGGTCGCCGCCGTACGCGTCGTCGAGCACGAAGCCGATCTTCTCGTAGACCGCGTCCCTGCTCACCTTGAGGCGGTCGGCCAGAAAGGTGAGCAGCCCCTCGGCCCTGTTGCTGCGCTTCGTTTCAGCCAGTTTCTTCTTCGCTTCTTGCCCCGAGACCCGGCGCTTGGAGACCCACGCCATCCCCTTGTCGAGCTTCAACACCTTCAAAACGTGTTTCTGCCCCTCCCGGATGAAGTCCCGGATCTGCTTGATCCAGAAGTTGGCGACCTCCGACACGTGCATGTAGGCGATGGCGTTGTTCTTGATGCTCTGATGCACGTTAAAACCTTCACGGTTGATGCCGTCGCGGCCTGGGCCATAGCCTCTATAATCGTCTAAGATGAGATAGACGTGCGTGGGTGAGACCTCCACCACGGTGGCGAGCACCAGTTCACCGAGCTCGGGCATCGCGTTCTTCTTCCTAACCATTCGACAAACGACTTCCTAAGGATCAATCCAGCAATGAGTGAGATATGGCGGGGAAATTAATATCCCTTTTTATTTCGTGGTGCAGAATCCCGTAGCAAGCAAAGGCGGTACCGAAAACACGGAAACGAGACCGGCACATGAACGCCAGAGACCGTTTAATCGTCGCGCTGCAGAACGACGGGGAGCCCGACCGGGTGCCGTCGTTCGTCGAGGGCATGATGGGTGACTTCAAGAAGAACACGCTGGAAAAGTACGAGGACGACATCGACGACGACGACGTCGTGCTCGTGAACGGCAGCGATTTCACGCTGTACAAGTTCTACAAGTTCGACGCGGTCTGGCTGCACTCGACGCCCGTGTCGTGGGGCACGCTGAGGGGGCTGGACCCGAACGCGATCTCGATCGACGACGGCGGCAAGGTGAACCGGTTCGGCCACGTCCACCGCCTCAGCAGCGCCAACAGCTGGAAGTATCAGACGGGATACCTCAACACGGAAGCGCTCTGGGAGGAGTGGATCGCAGCGGGGTACTTCGACGTGCGTTTCAACGAGGACTGGGTCGCTGGCTGGCAGAAGGGCTACCGGGAGCTGGTCGACGTGCACGACGTCGTGCCCGTCCCGGTGACCACATGCTTCGAGCCGATACGCGAGGCGTTCGACTTCGGCATGTTCTCGCACTTCTACCGGAAGAAGCCCGCCTTCTTGAAGAAGCTCGCCTCCCTCGTGGCCAAGCCGCTGCTCGAGGTGGCCAAGGGTTGGTGCGACGCGGGCTTCGAGGTCGTCACGTGGGCCGACGACTGCGCTTACAAGGGCCGGGTCATGTTCCCGCCAAGCGTGTTCGAGGACATCGTCGCCCCGGTTTACAAGGCGCTTAACGATTACTGCCACAAGCGCGGCGTCCTCACGTTCTTCCACTCGGACGGCTTCACGGAGCCCTTCTTCCCCGGGCTCATCGGTTCCGGGTTCGACGGGATCCAGAGCCTGGAGCCCGCGGCGGGCATGGACCTCAAGCACCTCAAGGAGGCGTGGGGCGACAAGGTGTGCTTGATCGGGAACATGGACTGCTCGGACCTCCTGCCGTTCGGCACAGCGGATCAAGTCAAGACCGCCACGCGCAAGTGCATCGACGACGCCAAGGCAGGGGGCGGCTACGTCTTCGGCCCGACGACCGACATCACCGACTCGTGCAGGCCGGAAAACGTGAAGACCATGATGGAGGACTTCCTGAAACACGCGTGGTACAAATAGGTGAAGGCCATGGGCGACGGAGAAAGGGGCGATCAGATCACCGCGGCCGGGGCCGCCGGCGGGCGCTGGGGCTGGCGGGATGCAGGCGCGGTCGCCCTCGCCGCCTCACAGGTCGTCGTGGGGGTCCTGTTCTCCTATTGTAGCCTGACGATATTCGCCGAGTTCCAGGGCGAGTTCTTGGTCTTGCACGATTCGACCTGGGCCGTGTACGTCACGGTCATCCTCATCCCTTGCTCCGGGGCCTACGCGCTCCTCTGCAGCCTGGCACGGCGCCGCTTCGTCGCGTTCCCCCGGGGGAGGCTCTCGGCCGCGTGGCGAGCGTTCTGGTCGGTCTGGAACCTGTGCCTGGGCGCGGGCGCGATCGCCCTCGGCATCTACCTTTCTGACATGTTCGAGGGCTTGCTCGTCATCGGGGGCGGCGAGGTCGGGTGGGGCGTGATGGTCCTGTCCATACCGGTGCTGTTCTCGCTCGGCGCGTTGCTGGCCGGCACGTCCGCGTCGTGGTTGGTGAGGTCGTGCACCGCCGCGAGGGCGCGGCGCAAGGTGGCCCCCCGGTCGCCCGGGTCGCCGTCCGGCACCAAGCTCGCCAACGGGCTGGTCGGCTTGGGCGGCGCGTTCGCGTTCCTCTTCGCCGTGATCGGGGCCACGCTCGGGTCTATGGCCGCTTTCCCCGCGCAGTTCGCGCCCGGGGTCTCCCACCAGGCCGTCTTCAGCAGCGCCGACGTCTACACGGGGAACAACGGCGGCCCGATCGACGACTTCCGCATCCCAGCGATGGCCTGGCTCCCGAACGACACGATCGTCGCCTTCGCTGAGGGGCGCCAGGACGTGCTCTCCGACTGGGGGAACATCGACATCGTGATGAAGCGCAGCATGGACGGCGGGCTCACATGGGGGCCGCTCCGGATCCTCGCGGAGAACCCGCAAGGTCGGCTCACCGCCGGGAACATGGTGCCCGTCTACGATGCCATCAACGACAATTTGCACGTCCTGTACAACTGGGACAACAAGCGGCTGTTCCACGTGAACAGCTCCGACCGCGGCCTGACCTGGTCCGCCCCGCAGGAGATCACGGGCGCCATCGACCTGGACGGGACGTGGCACGGCTGCGGGCCCGGGGTCGGCATCCAGAAGCGCCTCGCCCCGCACGCGGGGCGACTGGTCGTGCCCGCGTACGGTGGCGGCCTCGGCGGCAGCCACGTGATCTTTTCCGACGACGGCGGCCTCACCTGGCAAGCCGGCGCGGGCGCGGGGACCGGTGGGGAGGACCAGGTGTTCGAGGGGCTGA
>JAFGBX010000160.1 GCA_016932935.1 Promethearchaeota archaeon
AGATCGGCCCCGAAGTCTCCGAGAAGCAGGTCGCCAGGCTCGCGGAGGTGAAGGCGAGGCGGGACGGCAAGGCCGTGTCGGCGGCGCTCGACAAGGTGCGGGCCGCCGCGAGGGGCACAGACAACCTCGTCTACCCCATCCTCGAGGCCGTGAAGGCCTACGCGTCGGTGGGGGAGGTCATCGCCGCCCTCAAGGAGGTCTTCGGCGTGCACAAGGAGGACGCCGTCTTCTAGGTGAACGGACATGCTACAGGACAGGAAGATAAGGGTCATAGTCGCGAAGCCCGGGCTCGACGGGCACGACCGGGGCGCCAAGGTGCTGGCCAGGGCGCTGCGCGACGCGGGCATGGAGGTCATCTACACGGGGCTGCACCAGACGCCCGCCCAGATAGTGGAAACCGTCGTCCAGGAGGATCCGGACGTGCTATGCCTGTCGATCCTCTCCGGGGCCCACAACGAGCTGTTCCCCCGGGTCATGACCGTCTTGAAGGAAAAGGGCATCGACGACGTGCTCGTCATGGCAGGCGGCGTCATCCCGGACGACGACATAGAGGGACTTCGGCGGCTCGGCATCGAGGGCTTCTACGGCCCGGGGTCGAAGCTGCAAGACATCATCGACTACATCAAGTCGCACTTGAAGCGCTGACCATCTTACGTTCTCTACGTGGTGCTGGGCATGGACATCGACGGGCTGGTCGAACGCATGAGGCAAGGGGATCGCCGCGCCACCTCGCGGCTCATCTCCCTCGCGGAAGGCGACATCGCCGCCGCGCGGGCCATCTCGACCCGGCTATTCAAGGACACGGGGAAAGCGTACATCATCGGCGTCACTGGGGCACCCGGCTCGGGGAAGAGCACCCTTGTCAACCAGATCATCTCCCTCCTCGCGAAGCGAGGGAAGCGGGTCGGCGTCGTGTGCGTCGACCCGACGAGCCCCTTCTCGGGGGGAGCCTTGCTCGGCGACCGCATCCGCATGAAGGAGGACTACCCCCCGGGGCAGGTGTTCATCAGGAGTATGGCGAGCCGGGGCAAGCTCGGCGGGGTCGCCCGCGCAACGAAGGACACGGTGTCCATCCTCGACGCGTCCGGGGTCGACCTCGTGATCGTGGAGACCGTCGGCGTTGGCCAGAACGAGATCGACGTCTATACACTGGCCTACACGACGCTGGTGCTGCTCGCCCCGGGGATGGGCGATGAGATCCAGGCGTTCAAGGCCGGCATCATGGAGACCAGCGACATCTACGTCGTGAACAAGGCGGATCACGACGGCGCCGACCAGCTCGTGGGCGAGATCGAGTCCATGCTGGACCTGGCCGAGACGATCGAGCTGGAGCACGGCGAGGATCACGTCGTCGTCGAGGTACGCAAACAAGCCAAGGCCGGCTGGCGGCCCCCGATCTGCAAGACCAACGCGCTCACGGGCGACGGCGTGGAGGCACTGTGGGCCGCCATCGAGGCACATCGCTCCCACCTGGTTAACTCCGGTGAAATGGCCCGGAAAAACCGCAGCAAGTACCGGCAAGAGATCATCGACATCTTGCGCGAGAAGTTCGCCTTGCACGTCGAGGAAGCCCTCGACCTAACGAAGAACGGAGACTTGCCCGCGCTGCTGGACGAGGTCGCCGCTCGAAAGCAAGACCCTTACACCGTCTCTGATGGCATCGGGAAAAAGATCGCCGATGCATTCAAGTCTTGAAATGGGTGAAAGCGATGGTAAAGGAAACCACGAAGATAGCCGGCGGGCTCGTGCTCGATGGGACGGGAGCCCCGGCAAAAAAAATGGACGTGCTGATCGCCGGCGACACGACAGTATCGGTGGGGGAGTCGATCCCCGAAAAAGGCGACACCATCATCGACGCGGCCGGCCTGCACGTCGTGCCTGGCTTCATCGACATGCACGGCCACTCCGACCTCGTCATCATGGGGAACCCCCTGTGCCCGGAGAAGATCTTGCAAGGCGTGACCACGGACGTGGTCGGCAATTGCGGGGTGAGCATCGCCCCGTCGACAGAAGATTCCATCAGCCTCTACGGGCAAGTCATCGTCAACGTGATGGGCGGCGACAAGACGCCGCCGATCCCGGATCACGGGAAACTCTTCGAGAAGCTTGCCGAGCTGGGCCATTCCCTCAACATCGCCGCGCTGGTGCCCCAGGGGAACGTCCGTGTCTCGGTGATGGGCGTCGACACGGCCCTCGCACCCAAGGACAAGCTCGACGAGATGAAAGCGATCCTCGACCGCTGCATGGCCGCCGGGGCGTTCGGCATGTCCACAGGCCTCGTCTACCCGCCGGGGAGTGACACGACGACCGGCGAGCTCATCGAGCTGGCCAAGGTGCTCAAGGGCCACGGGGGCTTCTACGCCTCGCACATCAGGAACGAGATGAAGGGCGTCATCGATGCCGTCAAGGAAGCACTGCGCATCGGGCGGGAGGCCGGCGTGGGGGTCGAGATATCGCACTTGAAGGCGGCGATGAACGACCGGGCCACGCCCAAGTTGCTCGCGACGATCCAGGCCGCGAGGGATGCTGGGGCAGACGTGACGGCCGACATGTACCCCTACATCGCTGGAGCGACGAGCCTGGGTGCTATCATCCTGCCCGGCTGGTTGCTCGCGAAGAGCGGCCCCGAGCTCACGCGCACGATGATGGATCCAGCGACGAAGAAGCGGGTGTACGACGAGGCCCTCTCCAACTTGCTCCGGTTCGTCAAGATAAGCCCGAAGTTCAGGCACGTCATACCCCGGGCTCTCGTATCGTTCGTGATAGGCTTGCTCGCGAAGCGGGTCATCGTGACGAAGGTCGGCGTGTCGAAGGTGGGCGTGGCCGGGAAGCATCTGGACGAGATCCTCAAGAACGACCCGGGCCTCGCGACCGAGAAGGGCTTGATCGACAAGACGCTCGCCTTCCTGGGGCGTGAGGAAGGCGACGTGATGATATGCATGTTCCAGGAGGACGAGGTGAAGACCCTCATCCCGATAATGCAAGCCCCGTTCGTCATGATCGGCACGGACAACATCATCGGCCACCCGCGCACGTGGGGCTGCTATCCGCAGCTGATCGGCACATACGTCAGGGACAAGGGTGTCTTGACCATCGAAGAGGCCATCCGGAAGTGCACGAGCCTCCCCGCGAGCCGGCTCCGCCTCGCCGACCGCGGCCTCATCCGACCGGGCTGCAAGGCGGACATCGTGACGTTCGATCTCGCCACGATCAAGGACAACGCGACGTACGAGAACTGGACGCTGCCACCTTCCGGCATCAAGCACGTGTTCGTCAACGGCAAGCTCACCGCGGAGGACGGCGTGCACTTGAAGGTCAAGGCCGGGGTCGTCTTGAAGAATAGGAGATAACCAATGCTCCTTCTTTTACGTCACCGATCAGAAAAGACCAGCGAACTTCTCGAAGATCTTGCCCGGGATGGGCGGCACGCGCCAGATGGCCATCTCCTCGTGACCGAGCATTTCCGCTTGCGTTAGATCCCCGTTACACGTCTTCACGAGCTTCTCCCAGATGAGCTCCGCGAGCTCGCCGATCTCTTGTTTGCCCGTCACGACCCCGTTCGCGTCCACGTCGATATTGACGCCCATGTACTCGGACGTGTTGGGGTTGCCCGTCACCTTGATCGTCGGGCAGATGACGTTCCCCGCTGGACTGCCGCGGCCTGTCGTGAAGACGATGAGCTGCGCCCCCGCGGCCGCGAGCCCCGTCATTGACTCGATATCGAGCCCCGGCTCGAGCAGCAGCCACAAGCCCTTGCCCCTCGGCTTGGCGCCGTACAGGACCACGCCTTGGATCGGCGCCTTGCCGGCCTTGGCTATCGTGCCGAGGGACTTCTCCTCGATCGTCGACAAGCCGCCCTTCCGGTTCCCGAGGGTCGGTTGGGTCAACCGGAAGTCGGTTCCTTGGGCCTCCATCTCGTCCAGGAACGCCTGGATGCCGTCCTTTATCAGCCTGGCCACGTCATCGTTCACGGCGCGCTTGGCGAGCAGATGCTCGGTTCCGACCCATTCCGTGAACTCCGGCAGGATCGACGTGCCGCCCAGTTGCACGATCCGGTCCGACACGATGCCCGTCGCTGGGTTGGAGGAGATGCCGCTGAACGCGTCGGAACTCCCGCACTCGAGGCCGAGCACGAGGTGCGAGAAGTCGAACGGCTCCTTCTTGAGCGCGGCGGCCTCGGCCGCCATCCTCCTGGCGATCTCGACGCCCCTTTCGATGGCGGCCGGGGACCCGCCCCTCACGTCCTGGATGTCGAAGCTCTCGACGCGCTTCCTCGCCTGCTCGATGCGCTTCCGGAT
>JAFGBX010000161.1 GCA_016932935.1 Promethearchaeota archaeon
GGAGACCGCGGAACCGGCGGCACCACCGGAGACCGCGGAACCGGCGGCACCACCGGAGACCGCGGAACCGGCGGCACCACCGGAGACGGCGGAGACGGCGGCACCACCGGAGCCGGCGGAGACGACCGCATCACCGGAGCCAGCGGAGACGACGGCACCACCGGAGTCACTGGAGCTAGCGGCGGCCGCGGGCTCTGAGCGCGGTGATCGAAATGGGAAGGCGGGAGGGCTCGAGGAAATCGACGCCGGTGGCGAGAAGTGCGGCATCAAGACCGAGGAGGAGATCAACTTCCAGCAGGAGCGCGAGAACCTCACGTGGAGCGCCGCCTTGTCCTTCCTGGAGCAGTACAAGGAGGACGAGCACGCGGTCGTCTCGAGCAAGGAGCGCGAGATGTACGCCCGCCAGGCCATCCTCAAGGGCTGGAACCAGCAGCTCCTCAAGAAGTCCCGCGTCCTCGTTGCCGGCATGGGCAAGCTGGGCCGGGAGCTCGTGAAGAACCTGGCGCTCGTGGGGGTCGGGCACGTCTCCATCGTGGATCCGGCCGTCCTCGAAAGCGGCGCGCCGCCGGCCTTCATGATGCCCACCTCGCCGGCGGAGAGGGCAAAGGTCGACGTCGTCAAGGAGCAAACGTCGATGCTGAACCCGTTCATGGAAGTAGAGACCTTCGACACGGTCGTGGAGGATGTCCCCTTGAAGGCGATCCGTGGCCATGAGATCGTCGTCGCATGCATCAACAGCTTCAAGTCCCGCATGTACCTCTACCAGGTATGCAAGAGGTTCGGCATCCCGTACGTCGAGGGCGCTCTCCTCGGCATCGAGGGCTTCGTCCAGGCCTGGATGCCGGGGGACGAGGACAAGCCGGTGCCGGAGCCGCGGGCCTCCCCCGAGGGGGCTGGGGGCGATGACGAGGGGGACGATGACGACTACGACGACGAGCCGGAGGACGTGACCGCCGCTTACTTCTCGCCCGCGTACGCGGACGATCTCGACCAGGACGTCGGCGCGTCCAACGAGGCCGCCGCGTCCATTCTCGCGGGCATCCTCGGCCAGGAGGTCATCAAGGCAGCGTTCAAGGTGCAGAAGGGCGACATCGGCGACATCCAGAGGCCGCGCTACATCAAGTACGACGGCATGACCGGCACGTTCGACCCGGTTCCCGAGCGCAAGGACCTGCTCCTGTTCAAGGGCAAGCAGTACTCCTTGGAGGAGAGCTTGCTCAAGAAATCGACCGTCTTCATCGCCGGCGTCGGGGCGCTCGGCTGCGAGATCGCGAAGGACCTGGCGCTGGCCGGCGTGGGCAAGCTCATCCTCGTCGACCTGGACACGATCGAGACGTCGAACCTCTCGCGCCAGCTCCTGTTCCGCATGGAGGACATCGGGCGCCCGAAGGCCGAGGTCGCGGCCAAGCGGGTCAAGGAGCTCAACCCGGCCGTCGACGTCGAGTTCTACTTCAAGAAGATCCAGGACTTGCCCATCGACATGTACGAGAAGTGCGACGTGATCATCGCCGCCCTGGATAACGTGCAAGCAAGGTTCGACCTCAACGTGATCGCCCGGCGAGTGAAGCGCCCCATGATCGAGGGGGGCACGGTCGGCTTCGAGGGGCACGCGCAGGACATCGTCTCCGCCGGGGCGAGATCCCTCGACGAGACCGCGTGCTACCGCTGCGTCGTCCCGATACCCCCGCCCGACGCGCGGCTCATCGCAGCGTGCACGCCCAAGGGGATACCGCAAGTTCGCGAGCACTGCGTGACCCGGGCCGAGTTCATCTTCAGGAAGAAGCTCGACCGCGAGCCCGACCTCAAGGACGCGAAGGATCTCGTCATGCTCACGGGCGCCTCGAACAAGGAGCTCGATATGCTCAAGGAACGCGACCCGGCCAAGGACCACGGGAACCCGTTCGAGCCGCAGGACATGGAGAACGTGCTCGAGAACAAGATCCCGGCCATCCAGACCGTGTCCGCCGTGATCGCGAGCATCGAGTCCATGGAGGCCCTCAAGATGGCTTGCATCCAGAACGCGCCCGAGCGGCCGGATCATTACAACGCCATGGATCCCACGTACCTCAACTACAACGGCATATACGGGATCTTCGAGCACCTGCCCGTGCTCAAGCGCGAGGACTGCATCGTCTGTGGCAACGTCAAGGGGGTCGAGTACGCGCAGATCCCGATCACGCCGGAGTCGACGATCGGCGACCTGTTCGACTCCTTGCAGAAGTCGGGCGTGATCACTGCCGAGCAGAGGTTCATGGCGACGAACCCCGCGACCAAGGGCATCCTCTTCCACCCGAGCATCCCGAGCATGGGCGACAAGTCGAAGAGGCTGGTCGACCTCGGCATCAAGCCGGGCAGCGAGGTGCTGCTCACGCCGTTCGGGGTACCGAAGCAGCCCGACGGGAGCGAGCCGCTGAAGTACCAGGTCACGATCATCTCTGTCGACCCGTCACAATGGCCGCCCGCGCCGTAGGGGTCGGCTTGACACGCCGGGACGGCGCTCCCGCTGCCCCCGCGATCGCTGACCGCACGGCTGTCGCCCCGATCCCATTTTTTTAAATGGTTCGCGGGCGACATGTTACCCGAACATCCGCGAGGAACGACCTATGGACAGATTTCCCCTCCTCTTCTCGCCGTTGCGCGTCGGGCCGATGGCGATAGAAAACCGGATCGTCATGCCGGCAATGAACTTGTCGTATTCCGACGACGGGTCGATCAACGAGCAGCTCGTGAACTTCTACAAGGAGCGTGCCATCGGCGGGGCCGGCCTCATCATCATCGGTGGTTGCTACGTCGACCGGGTCGGCATGGGCATCCCCATGATGATCGCCATCGACGACGACAAGTACATCGACAAGCTCAAGTGGTTCACCAGCGAGATCCACGGCTGCTCCAACGCGAAGGTGGCCGCCCAGCTCTACCACGCGGGCAGGTACGCGTTCGAGATACTCACCGGCGAGACGCCCGTGTCCTCGTCCGAGAAGGTTAACGCCTTCACGAAGCTCCCGTCCCGCGCCTTGAGGACGGAGGAGATCCCCGGGGTCGTGCAACGCATCGCGGACGCCGCTTCGAGGGCGAAGCGGGCTGGTTTCGATGCCGTCGAGCTGCTGGGCTCGGCAGGTTACTTGATCGACCAGTTCCTGTCGCCCTTGGTCAACGACCGGACAGACAAGTACGGCGGCTCGTTCGAGAACCGACTGCGGTTCCCCCAGGAGGTCATCCGGGCCACGCGGGACGCCGTGGGCGCAAACGTCGCCATCCTCATGCGGTACTCGGGCAGCGACCTCGTGGATGGGAGCAACAC
>JAFGBX010000162.1 GCA_016932935.1 Promethearchaeota archaeon
GACCTTCTCAGTCACGGGCAACGCGAGCATGAACACGGTGCTCGCGAGGGACGCGCTCGGCAATCCGGTCGCGGCGATCCACGAGAACCTGACTAGTGGAGGCTTCTTCGTGTTGCTCGGTGATTCCAACTTCGTCGACGCTTACCACATCGGCCAGGCGAATAATTCCGACTTCGCGGGCAGGATCTTGCAGTATGCGCTTCGCTACGGCTTGCAAGCCGATTTCTTGCTGTCGAAACCCGCGATCCAGATGAACGACACGCTCTTCATCCAGGCGACGCTGAACTCCACCTTCCCGAACCTCCCGATGGACGAGGTCCTCGGCATCATCGCGTACGTGCACGTCGAAACGCGGGAGATGATACTGCTGCAGTTCTTCCCGACGGTCGACAACTCCTACACGACGTTCCTCGCGTCTGGTGGCCTGTCACTCGGCGGGTACACGTTCCCCGCGTTCAACCACACGGGCGAGTACTATGCGTTGGTCGTCTTCAACCATCCTTCCGTGTCGGGCGTGTACAGCGTGATCCGCTTCACCATCGTGCCGCGGGTCCCAGAGCCGCCACCGCCGGGTATTAACTCGAGCAGCAGCGCGATCCAGGGCGTCATCATCTTCTCCGTGACGACGACCATCCTGGTCCTCATCTACTTCCAGGCCCGTCGGAAACAGGAAGAGAGCATGTCCGTCCCGGAACTGAACGAGAAGGCCGTGCGCGACATCGACAACCTGCTGATGGAGCTGCAGAGCAAGCTCACCTTGATCTCCGAGGATATCCTTTACAAGAAGCAAGCCGAGGACTATCGGACGCGGCTGACGAACTTGGAAGAGAAGATCAAGTTCTTCTTCAAGAGCGTCAAGAAGATGCGTAAGTTCAAGAAAAGACTTTCCCGGTTCTGACACGGGTTATTTTTCTAAAAGAACGTTCTTATTTTCCCCCGCCAATAGGGTAACACACCGAAGGCAGAGCGTGTAGAGCACCCCATGACCCAGCTGAAGTTGGACGAAAGCCCGTTCAAGGATCTGAAGAAGAACGACTTCGAGCGGATGCTGGAGGATTATAACTCGCAAGTTATTCGCAACTATCCCAACGCGTGCAAGGCCGTCAAGATCTGGGACGAGTCCTTGCGTGACGGGGAGCAATCGCCAGGCGTGTTCTTGAAGGTGGACGAAAAGATCCACCTTGCAAAGATGCTCGACGAGATCGGCGTGCAAGTCATCGCCGCGGGCTTTCCCGCCGTGTCCAAGGAGGAGCTCAGTATGGTGAAGGCCATCTGCAAGGAGTCCTTCACGAACGCGAGCATCGCCGCGGTCTCCCGGACGCTCAAGGAGGACATCGACGCGGTGCTCTCCACCGGCTGCGCCGGCATCATCTTCTTCGTCCCCCTCTCCGACCTGTTCCTGAACCTCGTGCTTAAAAAGCCTTTGGATCAAGTGCTGGAGAACCTCGTGACGGCGATCTCGTACGCGAACGACCACGGCTTGACCACCTCCATCGTCGCGGAGGACGCGTCCCGCGCCAAGATCGACAACGTGCTTGAGTTCTTCCGCCTCGGGCTCGACCACGGGGTGAAGCGCATCGTGTATGCCGACACGGTCGGTGTCCTGTTCCCCGAGACGACGCACGTCGTCGTCCGGAGGATAATCGACGGCATGAACGAGACCCACAAGGGCAAGTACGAGCTCGGCATCCACGTGCACAACGACTTCGGGATCGCCACGGCCAACACGTTCGCGGGGGTGCTGGAGGGCGTGGTCTACCCGCACGTCTGCATCAACGGCTATGGCGAGCGCGCGGGCAACTGCGCGTTCGAGGAGGTCGCGGTCGGCCTCGAGATGAACGGGATCAAGACGGGCATCAAACTCGAAAAGATCGCCGAGCTCTCGAAGCTGGCGGAAGAATACTACGGCATCCCCATCACGTCGCACAAGCCGATCATCGGGAACCAGTGCTTCGCGCACGAGTCCGGCATCCACGTCAGCGCCTTGCTCATGCACCCGCTCACCTACGAGCCGATCCCCCCGAAGAAGGTCGGCCGCCATCGTGAGTACTACCTCGGGAAGTTCTCCGGCACGAAGTCCATCCAGGAGAAGCTCTCCCAGGTCGGCATGGAATTCCCGAGGGACATCCTACACGAGATCGTCGAGCTGGTGAAGGTCAAGCAGGAAAAGCGGGACAAGGAGGCCCGTCGCAAGATCTTCCACAACATCATCCGCGAGCTGGCCGAGATCCGGCTCGGCGTGACCGACGCCGAGTTCTGGGGCATCGTGCGGGACGTGATCAAGAAGCACGGGCAGTACCAGGACCGGGTTAAGGACATCCCGAAGGGGAAGGACAACGACAAGAAGGGATGATCAATCGTCCCGGAAGTCCGCGCCGAGCAGGTCCTTGAAGTAACAGACTGCACACGGCTTGCAAAGAACCTGGCCACCGATCGCCACCTGCTCGCCTGGCGCGAGCACCTTCTGGCAGTTCTTGACCGAGCACCGTGGTGGCGGTTTCGAGGCATCGTCCATTGGCTTCCGGGTTTAATTTATCCAGCGACCTTATTATCCTCGTCATCACCGGAGTCAGACCAGATCGGGTGATCCGCACACGGCGAACCAAGCGAACCGGTACGCGAGGCAACAGGTCATGCCCGACATCGGGGCCGAGGGCCAGCGGAAGATCGGGAACGCCAAGGTCATCGTGATCGGCACGGGCGGGCTCGGTTCCCCCATCCTGTCGTACCTCGCCGCCGCCGGCATCGGGACCATACGGTTCGTCGACAACGACGTGGTCGACCTGAGCAACCTGAACCGCCAGGTCATCCACGACACCTTGAAGATCGGCCAGCGGAAGGTGGATTCCGCGAGGTCGGCGCTGCAGTCGCTCAACCCCGACATCACGCTCGAACCGGTCGACGTCAAGTTCACGCGGGACAACGCCAAGGAACTGTTCAACGGCATACAGTATGCCATCGACGCGAGCGACAACCTCGAGGCCAAGTTCCTCACAAACGACGCGGCCATCGAGGCGGGCATCCCTTGCACGGTCGGCGGGGTCATCCGGTGGGACGGCCAGATGCTGAGCGTGCGCCCGGGGAGGAGCACTTGCTACCGCTGCGTCTTCGGGGAGGAACCGCCCGAGGGCAGCATGAAGGCCCCGGCCGAGCTCGGCATCATCGGCGTCACCGCGGGCTTGCTCGGCGTCATCGCAGCCTCCGAGGCGATCAAGTACTTCTTGGGCTTCCCGGACGAGGCCTGCCTGGTGAACCGCATGCTCATGGTCGACGTGCGGTCGCTCGACTTCGCCCACGTCGCCGTCAAGCGCAACCCCACCTGCAAGGCGTGCGGGGGGAAGGCGTGACTTCCCGGTCGGGACACATTCCATGCTGAACAGAGCGTGATCATGCCATGGCCGACATCACTAAGGAGGAGCTGAAGAAATTCGCGGGCCTCTTGCGCGAGAACAACAGCGACCAGTTCATCAACGTCGAGCCGCTCCAAGTCGGCGGCATCCTCCCGCCCGAGAGCAGGAAGACGCTGCTGTCCTTCGGGGACGGCTACAGCATGTGCGACTTTTGCTTGTCGGGGCGGCTCGACGAGATCGAGAAGCCCGCGGTCGGCGAGTTCTTGCGGCTGTTCGCGAGGTTCGTTGGCATGGACGCGGCCATGCCGACCGGCGCGAGCCGGGAGGCGAAGAAGATCGTCGTCCAGCAGCTGGCTTCCAAGGTGCCCGAGGGCACCACGCCCGTGCTCGTGATCGACGGGCTCGCGCACTACAGCACGTTCATGGCCGCCGAGTTCGGCGGCGCGGAGGTGCTCGAGGTGCCACACGACGGCCATCCCACGTTCAAGGTCTTGGCCGAGAAATATGCCGAGGTCATCGACAAGGCCAAGGACAACCGGAACAAAGAGGTCATCGCCGCGCTCCTCACGCACGCCGATTATCTCTACGGGAACGTGACCCCGCCCGAGGTCGTTGGCAAGATCTGCAAGAAGAAGGGCGTCCCCTTCATCGTGAACGGCGCCTACACGGTCGGGGTCATGCCGTTCTCGGGCAAGGCGGCCATGGCAGACTTCGTCACTGCCAGCGGCCACAAGTCCATGGCGAGCTCGGGCCCGATCGGGATGCTCGCGTGCAAGGCCGAGTACTTCGACCTCATGTTCCCCAGGTCGACCATCAAGGGGGAGTGGAGCGGCAAGACGTTCAACCACAAGATCACGACCGTGCTCGGCTGCCCGGCCGTTTACGGCGCGCCGCTGGCCACGCTCATGAGCTCCCTCGCCCACCTGGTCGAGCGGACCGGGCCGGAGAACTGGGCAGCGCAGCTGGAGAACGCCCGGTCCCTCGCGGCGACCATCGAGCGCATCGAGGGCGTCAAGCTGCTCGGCGACAGGCCGCACGAGCACACGCTCATGCAGTTCGAGACCCCGCCGCTCGAGGAAGCGGCGAAGAACGCCCCGAAGAAGGGCTTCTTCCTCTATAACGAGCTCAAGGCCCGCGGGATCGTCGGCATCTTCCCGGGTATGGTCAAGGCGATCAAGCTCAACACGTTCGGCCTCACGCGGGCGCAGGTAGATCACGTCGGGCAGAGCATCATCGACGTGGCGAAGAAATACGGCTGTGCAGTTGATTAATTTCCCATTCTTAAGAAGGAGGGGTTCCGGGAGATCCAAAACCCCCGCCCGCCTAGGCAAGCAGTTCGGGCGCCGAGAACGCCTGCTCGAGCAGCGAGGACTTGAACCCCGTGCCCATGACCGTGATGCGCATCTTGCTCCTCATTGACGGGTCCTGTATGAAGCCGAACTTGACGTTCGCGGCGGGGTTGATGTGCTCCTGCACCGTGGAGACCACCGTGTTGACTTGTCGCAGGCTCACGTTGTGGTCGCCCGCGATCCCGACGAGCGCGTTCTTGATCTCGCTCGTGTCCGGGTCGATGAGCGGGTTGTTGAGCGCCTTCACCGTGTACTTCTTGAGCTTCTCCTCGTCGTCGACGTGCGTGATCTCGGTCATGCCGATCACCGACGTCGAGTAGACGGCGTCCCTGATGTCGGTGCTGCGTTTCTCGATGATCGACTTGATGTCGGCGAAGTCGATGTTGACGAGCCCGGGGCGGGTCACGATGTCGATGATGCTGCGCACGCTGCGGGTAAGAACTTCGTCCATTATCTTGAAGCCCTGGTGCAGTTTGATGTCGGGCACGAGCGTCACGAGTTTCTGGTTGGCGAGCGGAATTACCGTGTCGCTGGACTCAGCGAGGCCACGCAGGCCCTGGTACGCGACGGCTTGCTTGGTCGGCCCCTCCATCTGGAAGGGCATGGTCACGACCGAGACCACGATCGCGCCCCTGTCCTTCGCAGCCCTGGCGACCAGCGGCGTCGCGCCCGTGCCGGTGCCGCCGCCCATGCCGC
>JAFGBX010000025.1 GCA_016932935.1 Promethearchaeota archaeon
AACTCGACCTCTTGTTGGATCTCGTTCGCCCGTTCGATGAGGCGCCCGATGTGCCGCTGCGGGAGCAAGTGGTCGTTCCCATTGAAGACCAGGATGTTCGGGGTCAAGTACCTTGAGAGGGTTTCCTTCGCCGCCTTGATGAGTGCCCTTGCCCCCTTGTCCATGTCCTCGCTCAGGTCGGCAGCGTTGGAATAGCCAGCGACGAGCTTGCACGCGTGGATCCTCGAGCCGTCCGGCGACTCCCACCAGAAGTCGGACGATCGGGCGGCGAGGCGACCCACGAAGGACGTGAGGCCGCAGAGCCTCCAGATCTGCGGGACTTGCAGCGGGTGCCCGAAGTCGGAGCACGCTGAATCTGGGGAATAGCCCGCCTTGCAGCTTGGTTCGGGCATCCCGAGTTCTTCGAGCACGTTCCTTGCGAGTTGGAGGTTCCGGACGTAGCCCTCCCCGTTGATCAGCCATTCGTTCGGTGGGACGTAGTACGGGCCCGCGACGATCTGGCCCGCGGCGAGCGCCGCCCTCAGCCGGTCCCTTGCCCCGGGATTGACCTCGAGGTAATCCACCAGCATCGCGACCTGGCAGTCCGTGACGAACTTCTTGAACGTCGGCTCCGTGTCGATGATGTCGAGCAGGTAGTCCATCAAGATGGCGAGCTTGTTCTGGAACAGCCTGAACGTGAGGTACCACTCCCTGTCCCAGTGGCTGTGGGAGATCACGAAGGCGCGTGCCGGGTTTTCCATGCGTTACCAACGGCCGCCTGGTTTATAAAAATAGGTCGAATGGCCGACGCGGCGGGTGGTGCGGGCAGGGGAGCGACACCTCGTCGGGGGTCGTGGGAAGGCCGCCGGGCCTAGGCCACGTGGCTCGCGAGCCGCGACACGAGTTCCCCGAAGTCGAGCGGCTTCATGAACTTCTCGTCGAAGCACCGCGTCGCGTCGAAGCTCGCCCTGTCCAGGTACGCTGTCATCAAGAAGATGGTGTACTGGACTTCGGGGTGCTTGCGCAGCTCGTCGCACAACTGCAGGCCGTTCATGTGCGGCATCAAGTAGTCGGTGATGACGCACGTGACGCCCCCCTTACCCTGTGACTCGAGCACGTCAAGGGCTTTCTGCCCGTTGCTGGCCTCCAACACGACGTAGCCGTGCCTCTCCAGCACCATGCGTATCAAGAGGCGGATGTCGGGCTCGTCGTCGACCACGAGAACCCGTTTTTCCCTCTTGGCGGCCCCCTCCCTGGTCGAACGATGGAAGTCCTTGTCTTGCAATGGTGGGGCCTGCATGGCGATTATACCTCCGATCTTGTACCCGTCGCTTCCCTCCGTGATGAACCCGATCTCGATCAAAGCCCCCAGCTTTCGTTCGACGCAATGGATGGGGATCCCGGTTACGACGTGTATGGACTCCATGTCGACGCAACCCTGGCCTACCGCGACCAAGATCCTCACCTCGTCATCACCAAGGCATGCCTCGAGCTCTGGGGAGAGCATTTTTCTGTCCACCATACCGACCGGCTGGCGTTTCTAGATCCATCTCACATCTCCGGACGAGGCCATAAATACTCTCCGCTGGTTCCCTCTGGGAGGGCGAGCGGTCGGTTCGCTGCGAACGGGCTCGACTCCACGTCGACGACGCAAACGTGCACGGCCTTGTCGGCCGGCGAGTACGTCGTGAAGTGCAAGAACCGGCCCGAGGGACTCCAGCCCGGGTGGGGGTGGCCTTGGATGGCATATGGGAAGGCCCTGGTCAGGCTCGAGAAGGACGGATCCTGCCATGCTGACCTTGAGTGGCAGAGGTTGAACAAGCTCCCTCGGGAGCCCTCGACGAGCTCGACCAGCCAGATGCCAGTGTCCCTCCACATGGTGTCGGCCGCCAGCATCGGCCGGGCCGGGTTGGCGGAGACGTGCCAGAAGTTCGGCCCCTTGCCCGCGCACCAGCAGAACTCGCTGCCGAACGCACCCTCGATAGACACTATCATGACCTTGTCGCGCCGGACGACGAAGCAGAGGTGCTTCCCGTCGGGAAGCCAGGCCTCGTGGCCAACTCGCTCGAACTTACGAAAGGAGCTTCGCTTTTGCTTGTACAGCGGCCGCATCTCCCTGGTCCCGACGTCGAGCAGCCACATGCGCTGGGGAGCGTCGCCTCGGCCGAGCCGGTCGCGAGGGGTCTTGTTCACCTGCAGGAGGGACGGGTTCGCGGGGCACAGCATCTGGTGGTCGAAGAAGTACGCGGTCTCCTCCGCCTCTGGAAAGAAGGGCGAGACGCTGCCTCGCCGTATCGACCCGACCAGCAGGTTCGACGGGCACAGCGTGGGCCTCGTGTTGGTGCACATGTAGAACGTGTCGCCGTCGGGCGCCACGTCGATGATGGACGGGAAGAACCCAGTGAAGTGCGGGGGG
Organism: Promethearchaeota archaeon; assembly: GCA_016932935.1. Classification (GTDB taxonomy): domain Archaea; phylum Asgardarchaeota; class Lokiarchaeia; order Sigyniarchaeales; family Sigyniarchaeaceae; genus Sigyniarchaeum. Next base: position 2,396 of record JAFGBX010000025.1, read on the forward strand.
AAAGCGGCTATGAGACGATCCTCGCCCCCGTCCAGGTCGACCAGGTGGAACTCGTCCAGCCTTGTCCCCCCCACATAGAGGACGGCACGGTCGTCGGGGGTGATGGCCCAGCCGTGCAGGAACACGTTGGCGCCGCGGGTGAGCAAGGCGACGTCCCCCGTCTCGATGCTCGCCGCGTGCAACTCCACGCCCCCCGTCCTGTTCGACGCGAACACGATCCACTTGTCGTCCCTCGTCCAGCTGCGGTGCGTGAAGTACTGGCAGACGTTCACTCCGCCCTTCGTGGTGAGCTGGAGCACGGGGTACTCGCCATGGATGTCGAGATCCGGACGCCGCTTCCACTCAGCAGGAGTTATCTGGAGGCCCATCAACGAATGTCCTATCCTATTTCTATCCCCATGCACAAAAACAGATCGAAGGTTTTTTCCCCACGAACGCGTTCAGAATGCTGTCCCTCCATCGTCAGTTGGGATAGACCGTGCGACCATTGTGTTGCGGCAAGGCGAGCGATCCATGGACGACTTCGAGTTCAGGAAGTATCCGACGCTTTCGGACGGCGAGATCGACGTGTCCGTGGAGATCGAGTTCCCCCCCAAGCACAACAAGGGCATGGACTGGCCCCCGACCTATTACTTCAAGGTGTCGCTGCACGACAACCCCGAGAAGATAGGCCGGGTGAGCCTGGCCATGGGATACAACGACTTCCTCGTCAAGTATAACGGCCAGTGCGGCTTTGCTATCCGGGAGTCCCAGCGCGGGCACCACTACGCGGCGAAGGCTTGCATGCTGGTGAGGCACATCGCGGCGGATTACCACATGGACGTGATATGGATCGCATGCGACCCCGAGAACATCGCATCGCGCAAGACGTGCGAGCGCATCGGTTGTACCCTCGTTGAAATCGTCGACGTGCCCCCCGACTGCTTTTTATACGAGGAAGGGCACCACCAGTCTTGTAGGTACCGCTGGATCGTGTTCTGAGTTGAACATCGCCTCGTGAGTAACGGGGCCCGGGTGAGAACGACGGCGAAGAAAATAGTCAAGATGCCCGACGGGAACTGGATTGCGGTCTCCGTTCCTGACAGCAAGCGGTTCGAGTACACGGTCAAGGTCTTCACGGCCAAGGAGTTCGTCGACTTCTATTCCTCGTTGGAGCGGCGTGATTGGCTCGACTGGGGCCAGGACGTGATCGTGGTGGATAATGACACGATCATCGCGAGGTGGTATGCCGACGAGGAGGATGAGGCGAAAAAGCTAGAGCTCCTGGGAAACAAGGACGCCGCGAAGAGTGGCGACATCCCGTTCGGCATCTACCGGGCCGAGTACTCGCGCTGGGGCGTGAAGCTGTGCCCTATGAAGATCAACCAGGACAAGTACATAGACCTGCTCTCGGAGACCACTCGGGACCTCCTTGACGACATCGCGGCGTTCACGGCGGCATCGGCCAGGTTCAAATCTCTCAACCTGCTGCACAAGCGCGGCATCCTCTTGTATGGCCCACCTGGGACAGGAAAGACGATGCTGGTCAACCACATCGTCGACAAATACAAGGACGTTGCCCACGTCATCTTCCTCGATAGCGACGAGATCTTCTTGCACAACTTCCAGGACTTCCGGGAGATCCTCCAGGACAAGCTCACGATCTTCGTGATCGAGGAAGTGACCGCTTTCCTGCAGCCACGTTCCATCGACGACATGCCGCACCTCGACGCGCTGCCGCAGATCTTGACGTTCCTCGACGGGCAAGACTCGTGGGACAACATGCTCATGCTCGCGACGACCAACTTCCCGGAGCGCATCCCGATCAACCTCGTCGACCGCCCGTCCCGGTTCGACCGGATCATCCGGATCGACCAGCCCGACGAGCCAGTCCGACGGAAGTACCTCGAGACGGTGCTCGGGAAGGACAAGGTGACGCGTGAGATACTCGACAAGACCAAGGGCATGTCCGTCGCGCACTTGAAGGAGATATGCGTGCAAGTCGAGGTGCAAAGCAAGCCGATTCTCGCCGTTATCAAGGAGATGGAAGACCGGAAGGCCGATATCGGCAGGTACTTCATGCCAAACGACAAGGGCGACGGTTCCGGGGCCCTTTTCACCTGACCGATTCGGGCCGGTTATTCCACACGTCCTCGAAGCGCTGGATCTACGATCGGAGGTGGAACTGCTGGCGCCCGACCCGGAGTTAGTTAATGTCATAACACTTCCTGTAAGGATCTTCCTCGCGTGGGCCAGGGGCTCCATCTTTGGATCGAGTCGCCTATCACCGAACATCGAGGGGCCGAACGGAACGTTCCTTACACGTGCCCAATTCCGCCGGGAAAATGACTTTAATGGGCTTCAACGATAAGAAGAATGATGAGAGAATATGAACGAGTTATCGGGTATAAGAATCATCCAAGCTGCCGTGTATTCCAAGTTTGATCAGCGCATAGGCCCCATTCCCGCTGTTTGGCACCCGTCATTGGATAAGGATCTTGTCGACAAGTATGCGATCAAGTCGATGAATATAATCTCTGGATCGGATAGCGTGCCCGAGAAGCTCGCCATATTGCCCATACCGGATGATGCTGTCAAGATCGTCGTGCGTTGCCTTACATATAAAGATCCTAATTTACGTGGCTTTCGGGGAATATCGACCCTTTCGCTCGTCATCGGAGAGGCAGGTGATGCCATTTTTTACAAGTATTTAATCGATCTCGAAAAAGATTTCGACGAATGCGCAAAAGAAATTGTTGATCTCGAGGAAAATAAGCATCCCGTGAAGCAACCCCTGATTGATGCTTTCTTCAGGACCATCACGAACCGGTTAGAGGAACTGCGCTCGCGGGAATTGGGGCGTCGTGGTGAAATCGAGTTCCCCGATGAATCCTCCCACTCAGATAACAAGAAAGAACTGGATTCCGTGTATAAGATCATCGTGATCGGCGATCCGGCGGTCGGGAAGACGTCACTCATTCTCCGATTCACCGATAACGCTTTCCACCAGTCGTATCTACCCACGATTGGCACGAACTTGAGTGACAAGGTTCTGAATTTCGAGCGCGAGAACATAGAGCTCGTGTTCTGGGACATCGCGGGTCAATCGAAGTTTAATAAGGCCCGGAAGAATTTTTACAGGGGTGCACAAGGCATCATCATCGTGTTTGACTTGACGAACCATGAAACGTTTAAAAACGTCAAGGCTTGGCACGATGATGCAACTTCGGTTCTTGGCAGGGTTCCGTGCCAAATTATCGGAAATAAACTTGACATGTCCGGCCAACGTGCTGTTGGCGATGAAGAAATCGGTAAATTGGCTCAAGAGTTGTCATGTGGCGTGTTTCTCACGTCTGCTTTCACGGGCGAACGCGTGGACGACTCGTTTCGAGATCTTGCCTTGAGGGCACGTAAGGTTCTGGAACAGCGAGGAAAGAGGAATCCTCGAAGCACCGCTCGTCCCAAGACAAAAGATGAATGATATCGATGCTATCGCCGCCAGAAGTGCGATTGTCATGATGGAGTTTGAAGCATTATATCAGAAAGCAAAATCCGTGCTCAATCCCCGGAAACTCTCCGATGTCGCGGAAGCTGGTGGCGTTGGGGCAGCTTTGTTAAGCGAGGAAGGCAACGTGTATACTGGCGTGTGCATCGATACGGCCTGCTCAATGGGTTTTTGTGCGGAACTTGCTGCTGCAGCGGCCATGATAACCGCTGGCGAAAGCCACGTGAAAAAAATGGTGGCCGTGGGATGTGACGGCGCGATTATAGCTCCATGTGGACGCTGCCGGGAATTTATCAGCCAGTTGGACGAAAGGAACTTGGCAGCGGAGGTACTCGTGGCGGATGGAGTGGTCAAGACGTTGCGGGAACTCTTGCCATTCTATTGGAGAGGCATATAGCCCTCCAAGTCGCCCATGGCCGCGCATCACGTTTGCTAGAAGCGTGCCCCTTGCCGCGCTGCCCGTGCCTTTAAGGTTCAACACGGCGAGGATTGATTTATGGTGAGGAATGATGTATTTATTGGCATACCACCGATTACTACGTGATGCCGCGTGAAATGCGAATCCGGAATGCTTGATGGCCGCTACCCGTACATCCTGGCAGGGAAGGGAGAGCGGCTCGCGCTGGTCCTGCCTGGCAGCGAGGAAATCCTTTTCGGGATAAGGAAGTTCTCGTGGATGTTTTTGCGGTTCTACGTCCCGATCTTCCCGCCTGGTTACCGGGTCTTGATTGTCGGGTACGGGGACATCCCTGAAGGGAAAACGGCGATCGATATCGCGATTAACATCGGCAAGGCAATCAAGGGGCGCTTCTCGCCTGATGTCGTGCTCGGCCTGTCGTTCGGGGGCCTCGTGACCCTTGCTCTCGGCGTTGTGAAGCCCAGGCTGGTAAAAGGGTTGATAATTGCCTCGGCAGCACACGAGATGTCCGCCGGCGGGCTGGACATGATCACGGATTGGATGCGTCGCTCGCGCAAGGGCGTGTCGCGTGCATTGTTCTACTCTTTCATCGATCTCTTCAAGCGCAAGCGCTATGCCTTCTGGATGAAGGTCGGCATCACGATCGCGTGGCCTATTTTCAAAGCCCGCATCAACCCGTCCACGTACCTCGTGCGAGCATACGAGCCCACGTTGGCCATCAGGGACAAGGTGAGGGAATTCTTACCTGCGATCGGCAAGCCCGCGCTGGTCCTCGGCGGGACAGACGACCAGCTTTTTCCAGAATCCGGGTACCGCGTGCTGGCAAGGTTGCTGCCTCACGGCGTCCTGGAGCTCGTGGAGGGCGAGACGCACACGGCCTTGTTTGAACGGCAGGACGAGTGCAAGAGGCGGATTGCCGGCTTCTTGGAAAGGATACTTCCTGAGACCGGCAGCGATTCAGCGCGTCGGGATTGATGCACCACCCGCCTTCCTCCGAAGGGGAAAAGACGTGAGTTTCACATTCAAGATCTTGTGTGGATATCATATTGCGGATATTCCATTATGGGGTTTATGAAGGATGTGTTCGATTCACATACTTGCATCTGATGGCTCGATGTCCACGTCGGAAAGTTCATCGGGCGGCATCACCTGGTCGACAGCGTCGGGGCGGACGAGCCGGGCGCGGCGGCGGTCGCCGGGCCTTCGTGGGGGTAGGGGGGGCTGCTGGGCGCTAAGCTTGATTCTGCGTTTCGGTACGGCAGCGCGCCGCGGCGTGGGCCAGCGATCTTTTGCAGACGGGTCGGGCGCCGATTCGAGCACGGCGAGCCAATCCTTGATAGAGCAAGTGGCGGCGTCGTGCACGGTCGTGTAACTGGCGTGGCACAAGGTTACGAGGCGGGCGTGGGTCATACCGGGGACGGAGTCGAGGAGGGCGCGCATGGCGATGCGCCGGAGGACCTCTGGCTTCGTAAGCTGGCGAGGCATTTTACTACCGTATATTTTTCCATAATCACGACATATTTCATTATTTAGGTTCATAATGCTAAAAATCATCATATCGTTTTTGCCTCTTTATTTCGGAACATAGGAATCCTCGGAATTTCGGTCTTATTGGTTCGCTCATAAGAAGTTTTATTTGGGCTTTTTTACATGTTTTAATAGACCGTTCAGATTCCCTAATAAACATGAGCTCGTTCGCATCATGGAGCAAGCAAAGATATCGCCTGCGAAAAAGCGCAAAAATCCGTATATGGCCGGCGTTGCTGCACTCAACTTCAAGCCTGAACAAGACTGGGAGATAGAGGAAGCCAGGGCGATGTATAGCTGCGCGAAATTCCCGTTCGAGGTCGACCGGATCCTATTCGAGGACTGTATAAAAGGGATGCAGAAGTTGCCTAGGGATTTTCACTCTTCAACGGGCTGGCAAGGATCTCGCTCGTCATTATCTGGAATGGAAGGTGAGAATGATTTTATTGGGCCTTTAAAAAGGATATACAAGAAGGCATTCGAAATCATTCAAAAGATAAGAGATGCAAAGAATCCTGCGAATTATGATGTATTTTACGTGTACGGCGATATTGGAAAACCAATGACAGTCGAGGCACGTGAATCTGAGATGTATAGAGGGCGTGATATCACTACGATCCAAAGCATTCTTAATAACGGGGGTTCGTTCGAGGTCATGCTATACGAATTACAGAACCCAGGGAATCAATATCCTTCATACGCCGACGAATGCTCTCCTGGTCCTCTGAAAAGCCAAGTATTCGAGCACTATTCACACTTGTGGGATCTTCTTGATTGATTTCTTTTTGTTAAAACGTATCAATTAAAAGATAATCGACGGCCGCAATCTTGACCATTTTTTGCATGAATGCCAAGAGGAGTTCACTATCATCGAAGATGGAATTCGTATAAGATGGATCCTCGCTGCTCGCAATGGTACCTTCCAGGCTTTCGAGGATTTTAGTTGCTTCGGCGAGGAGAAATTCAAAATCCTTCCTCGCTACGATCGTCTTGAATGGTTTGTGGGGTACCTTGCTGAACCAACGCACTAGTGCTGGCGAAGCAAAAGTCTCCAGCTCCGTTGTCAAGATTCCCGCGCTGCCGTCTTGCTCTTCCGATGCAAATATGTAAGGGCTATCGCGGTCGACGTAGGTTTTGAGCATATCCTCTATAATTCCAGTCGGATCCTCTTGCGCGAGTGTGCAAATAGTATCGAATGATCCCAGATCCTTGATGATGCCATTTTCGCAGGTGATGTTTTTAGGTAGCAGGCTCGTGACGAGGTCGACCGCTTCTTCATCGAACAAATAGCGATTCGGGACGTTTTCCTCGGTAATGTGTCCGACGAAATGCGGTCGCAAGTAGTATTTCAAGGGAGCGGCGAGCAGCTTCTCCTCGTTGATGGCGTAGATGATGAGGCTGTTCATGGAATCACATCGTGGATTCGGTGCGCGGCATTTATTGTCTCCGAGTAGTGCAAAATTCTTTTTACCCGGATCAGGCGCTTCGATGTCCATATCGTTTTTTTCATAATTTCTTTTTTTTAACACGTGTCAATGATGAGATAACCGATGTCGTCGTTCTTAGCCATCTTCTGAATGAACGAAAAGAGAGGCTTGCATTCGTCGAGGATATCCACCACGAATGACGGTTCGTCGCTGCTGGCGATGTGATCCTTCAGGCGATCGAGGAGCTTGGATGCCTCGCCGATGAAAAAAACGAAGTCCTTCCTTGCAACGATTGTCTTGAAAGGCATGTGAGGCATCTGACCGAACCAGCGGACGTGCTCGGGGGAGGCGTAGGGCTCCAGTTCCATGGTGAGGATTCCAGCACTGCCCTCTTGCTCTTCCGACGCGATTATATAGGGGCTTTCGGACGTGATATAGGTCATGAGGAAATCACGAATATAACCTTCTTTGCCCCCTTGCGCGAGTTGGCAGATGGAATCAAACGTGCCCAGATTTCCGACGATGCCGCTTTCTTGCGTGATGCCTTCAGGAAGAAGGCGCGTGATGAAATCGACCGCGTTGGCAGTGAACGAGAACTCTTCTGGATTCTTTTTCGCCCAATCGCAGTCTGGCCGGCGCGGCTGAAAGTAATCCTTCAATGGAGCAGCGAGCAATTCCTTCTCGTTGATGGCATAGATTATCAAGCTGTTCATTCGATCACGCTCGTTCAAGACATTCGAGCAAACCAGCCTTTTTAAAGGACAACGGTAAAAAATCTACCCCCGGAGGTAGAAATCCTCCGAAAGGGATAGGCCGTGGAGATCGTCGGCTCGGATCGATTAGTCAATCTGGAACGATTATCCATCCAGCACACGGGGATCGAGGATCTGGTGCTTCTGACGATCTGGGGATGGTCATGTACGCGTGCACCCCGGAGCAGAGGCTCGTGGGTGCCGGCTTCGTCGTGCTGGCCTGCTTGATCGGGCACGTCTTCACCTTGATCGGCACGATGATCGCCGCAACGAGTTTCAGTGCTGGGAGACACGAATGGCACGAGCAGTTGCTGGAACGATGCGTGCGGCGGGATTCGTGCGATCGAGATCGCGATCCGTGCTCGAAGAATGAAAAAAGACCGGGCCCGGTCGATCACGCGTTTGATAACCGTATCCAGCCTTGTTATAATAACAGTAGGGTAACGGTTAGGAAACATTTTTATAGCAGACTGCTGATATTAGTTATGATAACGATCAGCAATTCTCGTTATCAAAAGCGTTACAAGCCCTCCTGGGCGCCATCGCCTCGACAAACCGCGACTTTCGATCGCGCAGATTTTTGTCGGGTCGTGCTGCTAAGGCGGCTTGCTTAACAAGGATGCAACGGGTGCGAATAACCGGGTGTCGATCACCGACCTCATCTCCACCAAGGGCTTGCAGGCACTGCTCGCCCGCGCTGCCACCGCCTACGGCACCATGGGCATAGGCGGCAAGGACATGCAGCGCTGCATCGAGTACACGGTTCGCTATGGCCTGGGTAGCGGTCGTCTTCACAACGAAAAGGCACCCGCCGAGCTCCACAAGGCCATCGCGCACGTCGCGTGCCACCAGGTCGCCGACCTCATCGCCGGCACGGCCAGGGGGGAGCCCACGAGGCGCCGCGGGCCGTCCCACCCGTCGGTCGCCGCCAGCATGGCCTATTGGATCGACAAGGTCTGCGAGGTCATCGGCATCGACACCTGGCTCGACGATTCCCTCGACAAGTGGTTCCTCGACACGCATGGCCCGCTCGCCGACGTCATTGTTCAGGCCTGCCGCCGCCGCGTCATGGATCACCTCGCGACGTGCATCACCGGCGGTGTTCCTGCGAACCACGACGACCTGGTCATCGACGTCATCCACGACCTCCAGGCCCGGTTCCCGGCCCTCGCGCGCTTCACCCGCCACCTTCCCTCGGTCGTCGTGGCGACGATCGAGCAAGATGTACTCGGCATCCCGCTCGTCGACAAGGCGGAGCCTGCTGCGTCCGCCATGGCCGTCATGCCGGCCACGGCCACGCCCCGCGCCACCCGCGCCAGTCCCAGCGCCTCCTCCACCGCCATCGCCGCCGCATGCACCCCGTACCCCGCGCCAACCACGACCATAAACCCCAACACAGCTATGAGGCCGACCTACCCATGAAGATGATAACCCTGTTCCTCCCCGAAAAGTACCTCGAAATGCTCGACACGCTCGTCGCCAGCAACCTCTACCCGAACCGCAGCGAG
>JAFGBX010000163.1 GCA_016932935.1 Promethearchaeota archaeon
AAGCCGAAGGCGTACTTCTTCCTCGGCAAGACGCCGGTGAACGACTTCCGGCCGATGGTCGAGGAGATCAAGAAGAAGCACGGCGAGACGTGCAAGCACTGGATCCAGTTCCAGGGCAACAAGGAGGACGGCATCATCGACGGCGCCACGTTCGTGAAGGACTGGAGTGCCGACATCAAGAAGGTCTTCATCGTCCAGGGCCTCTTGCTCGGGAAGGTGAAGGCGGCGCAGAAGAATGTCGGGACGCGCGACCCCTGCCTGATCATCTTCACGACGGGGTCGACCGGCCGCCCGAAGCCGGCGCTGCTATGCCACGAGGGCATCATCGTCCAAAACATCTGCCTCTCAATCGGGTTCGGGATGAAGAAGGACATGGTCATGATCGTGAACTTGCCACCGAGCCACGTCGGCTGCGTCACGGAGCAGCTCGCCACGACGATCTACGCCGGCGGCGTCGCCGTGATCCTGCACATCTTCGACGCCGCGAAGTCCCTCGACGCCGTCCAGAAGTACAAGGCCAAGGCGATCGGCCAGATCCCCGCGCTCTTCGCGATGCAGTGGCGGCTCCCGAACTACAAGGACTACGACTTGTCGTCGCTGGAGTTCGCCCTCTACGGCGGCCAAGCCGTCACCAAAGACTTCCTGGAGAAACTCTCCAAGATGGCGCCGAAGTTCGGCAGTGGCCTCGGCCTGACCGAGACGTCCGGCTTCGTGACCTACACGCCGCTCGACGGCACGGTCGACGACATCCTCGCGAGCATCGGCTACGACGCCCCGCTCTACCCGATCTCGATCAGGAACCCGATGAGACCGGACGGGTCGGCCGGGGAGGAGAAGAAGAAGGGCGAAGTGGGGGAGATCTGCTTCAAGGGGCCGCAGACCTTCCTCGGGTACTTAAACGACGAGGAGAACACCCGCAAGACGATATCCACGGATGGTTGGCTCTACACGGGTGACCTCGGCACGTACGACGAGAACGGGCTCCACTTCGCGGGCCGGGCCAAGTTCGTGATCAAGCCCAAGGGGTACCAGGTGTATCCCCCAGAGATCGAGGATTTCATCGTCCAGAAGATGAAGGGGAAGGTGGCGAACGTCGCGATCGTGGGCGTCCCCCACGAGGTCTTCACGGAGGGCGCGATGGCGTTCGCCGAGAAGGCCCCGGGCCAGTCCGTGACCGTGGCGGAGCTCGAGCAGGTCGCGCAAGAGATGGCGGCCTACAAGCGCCCGAGCCACTGGGAGATCGTAGAGCCCGGCCAGATCCCGCTGAACCGCGTCGCCAAGACGGACTACGTCACCTTGAAGCAGAAGGCCACCGAGATCGCGGCGAAGCTGCGCAAGGAAGGCAAGTGGGACGCGAAGTAAGGGAGCGCGTCGCTCCCGACCTTTTTCTTATGCTCTCTATTCGATCCGGGTTCTGGGTGAAAACCGATCCGCTTTTCTTGGGGGATTCACTCCTCTCATTCTGTACATTCTCGAGGAACCTTCTAAGGTGACTTTTGCCATGGCCGAAGACAACAGCCAAGCCGTGCAGCAGATCGATTTCATGCTCAAGAAAATTAGCGACAACAACACAGTACCGAGGAACATACGAAAATGCGCGGACGATGCCTTGACCGACCTTCACAAGGGCAAAGGCACCGCCGCGGTGCGCGCCAGCAACGCGATCTCGCGCCTGGAAGATGTATCCGTCGATCCCAACTGTCCGGTGCACGTGCGGACGCAGATTTACCGGATCGTCTCGCTACTTGAGACCATCAGGGATTAGGCGATCGTGCGAGGAGCTCCTCGCCAGGCTGCTTTTTTCCCAACCCTGCTCGCGCCCATTCATACCGCGCCGGAATGAAAGCGGAAGTGGAGGGGCGCTCAATCACGCGCCGGCGGGCTTCATCGGCTTGACCGGCCTCGCCCCAGCGGGAACGGCCCCGCCCTTCATGGGCTTCGTGGGCGGGCGCAGCGGCTGGAGCTTCTTCTGCCCGCCCTTGGGCTCCGCGAACATGGTCTTGATGAGCTTCCATGCGTCCTCAGGCTTGCCCACTGGATTGATGCTCGTGAAGCCTTTCAGCGCGTTCATCCCTTCGAGGTCGAAGTACGAGAAGCCGAACTTGTTCCACGTGCTGTCGGTGCCGAGCGGCCCGAGCGCGTAGACATCATCGCCGACCAGGTTGATGCAAGCCATGAGCACGTCCTTCTGCTCGTTGTTCACGGTGAACCGGGTGCCGAGCAAGTACTCGTTCCGGTAGTTGCCGTAGCCGTCTCTGTACATAGGCACGATGCGGGTGATGTCGACGGTCGGGTCGTCGATGGCTTCGACGATGACTTGCGAGACGCTTTCCAGCGCCTTCACGCTGCCGCCCGTGGCGTGTATCGCGACCGGGTTGGGAATGGCCGTGGTCTGCCTCTGGGGGATGCTGTAATCCGGCAGCAGGCGGAGCAAGTTCGCGCCGAGGATGTTCTTGATGTCCTCGACCGTGCCTCCGGCGTCGAAGAATTGCTTGGAGAGCAGGAAGCTAATGATGTCCTTGGCGTGACGCTCGAAAAAGTACGGGAAGTCGCTGCCGAACAGGATGTGCTGGGACCAGCTCTTGCCCGCCGGGCTCTTCTTCATGAAGTCGACTATGAATTGGTCGAATTCCGGCGAGCGGATCATGGACAGCTCGCCGTAGTTGTTCGTGTCCGAGATCGCCTTGTAGGTCCGGGCGTCGTCGAAGTTGCCCGCGGCGCAGTGGCCGACGATCACCTTGAGGTGGGGCACGAGCGCGGGGGCGCTGCGTTCGAGGTATGCCTTCGTCGCTTTGGTGAGGTCGTGTATCGCGTAGATCGATTCCTTGCCGCGGGTGTCGAATATGACCGGCAAGGAGAACTTGGCCGCTTGCACGAGCACGTTCACCGCGGCCTGACTGTTGACGTGGTCGAGCCATTGTTCCGAGCGAGGGTGGAGTTTCAAGCCACGGAGGCCCTTCACGTTCACCGAATGTGCGATCTCGTCCAGCGCCTTCTGGCCCTCGTCGGGGTGGACGCGGCAGTAGCCGATCATCTTGAGGGAGACGGGGAACTTGGTGACCACCTGCGAGATGCGCTCGTTGCTCGCCCTGTACAGCGCCTCGGGGTTCTCTGCCCGGTACTTGTCCTGGAACGGGAAGCACACCCCGTAGTCGAACATCCAGGAGTTCTCCAGCTTCTCCAGCATCTGCTTGTACTGGTCGACCCGCTCCGCCGCTTGCTTGAAGATCTCGTACACCGGGGGGTTCGGGACTATCCTAAACTCGTAGTTAATGCCGCGCGAGTTGAACTTCCATTCCGCCCCGCCGGTCATCTTGATGACCTCCAGGTAGGTCTTCTTGTAGAAGTCGATGGTGCCGAAGGGTGCCATGGGGTTCGGATTGTTCACGGAATCCACGTCGTAACCGACGTGACTGTGCGCGTCGACCATATAGATCCGGTGAACCTGGTTGTTCGCCTTGACGATGATCATGCTGATCGGTTTCTTCGGTTATTTTTTAAAAACTACGTTTAGAACTATATAAAATTTCCACTTTACAAAGATAGCGGCGTGGAGATCGACGATGGTGAACCAATCGTTCATGATTTCCCCTCGCGGGCACGATGCGGGAAAAGAGGCGGCGTAATCGCGTCGATGTCATCGTTTCATAGCCCCGCGCAACGCGGCCGTTCTTGGCGGGCGACGGGTTCGGAGCAATCCCCGGCCGGTTCCTCCTCCAGAATCCCGCCCAGCAATATGGCCCTCGGCTCTGTATTGGACAATCTCGATAAATTGGTTGATAATTTCAACGCTTTCCAGAGAAACGTTAAATACTCGCCGCGGGTAGCTCGAGCTTAGCGAGATCGATCCCGTCCGCGGGATACCGCCCAAAAATGCAAGGAGCTCTCGGTCGGTTATGTTCGAGATCAAGCAGATCAGCGCGGAGAAAGGTCGGGGGGCCGTCGCGACGCGCGACATACGAACCGGCGAAACAATCGAGATCGCCCACGTGATCATCCTGACGGCGAAGGAGTTCCAGGAGATCGAGAAAACGAGGCTTTACGACTACATTTTCGACTGGGGAGACCCGTGCAAACCCGACGTGGACACGCTGGCCATAGCCATGAGCCCGTGCGAGTTCATGAACCACAGCTACAGCCCCAACGCGCAGTACAAGCACGACTACGACCGCAAGGCCATCATCTTCACCGCGATCAAGAACATCAAGAAGGGAGAAGAGATCACGGTCAATTACAACCGTCTCTCTGTCGATAAGAGCCCGCTCTGGTTCGCAGTCACCGACGCGTCCCAAGGCACGTGCAGTAGTGTGGCGGGTTCGAGAACCTGAACTTATCAGCTCGTGTCGATGCTGGACAAAGTTCATTTAGAATAAAGATACAGAGGGTCAACCTCGGACGGTGCTAGATGTTCATTTTACCTTGTTGTAAGACCGCTCCAGGGCGACGAACAGCGGGAGCCACTTCCCGGACAAGAACTCGAGCATGGCGCCGCCGCCCGTGCTGATCCACGAGATCTTGTCCGCTTTTCCCGACTTCTCGGCGGCTTCACCGAACTCGCCACCCCCGATGACCGTGTAGGCACCCTTCTC
>JAFGBX010000164.1 GCA_016932935.1 Promethearchaeota archaeon
CTTCTTGCCCTCGGCTATCTCGAACGATACTTCGTCCCCGTCGTTCAGCGTTGCGAACGCGCCTTCCTCGACCTTGATGTTCGAAAAGTGCACGAACACGTCCTTTCCGCCCTCGACTTGATCTGAGGGGGTTATAAAGCCGAAACCTTTCTTGCTGTTAAACCACTTCACCGTGCCATTGGCCATTGTGTTCTACCTTTTTGTTCCAAATCTTATACCAAATGCTTGGCTTCTTGCTCCAGCCATTCGTCTCCCGGCGTGAAAATCGTGGATTTACTGGTCGAGTTCTTGACGTTCGGTGAATTCGTGAGACTCGCGCCTACTGTACTCTTATCACTTGGAGAAACGCGGCTGTGGTAAGAAGGAAAACCGTCATTAAAGAACTATATGATAGTAAATTCTGCACCATGTTTGGATCGACATTACCTGGCGGAGGAGGCCTGGTCGCATCAGTTGCACACGGTCGTGTAAATTGTGAAGGATTCCCATAACGTGACTTCCTGGGAACGCCCAAATCCGCGCTCACGCGTTCCGCGCCTTGCCGCCATATATCCGCTGGAACCAGCCGGGCATCGTCCATCCCACGTACAAGAAGGCCGCGGCAAACACGTTCAAGACCCATTGGGCGTAAAGAGCGATGGCATATCCGATGGTACTCGAGATGACGAGCGTGGCGACCGTGTCGCACAGTATCGTTATCAGGGAGATGACCAGCCCCAACCCTATCACTTGGAACCCGCGGGAGTAGAGCCTGTCTTCGAGCCGGGAAGCGACCTTGAAGGCCGATACTGCGATCCCAACCAGGGTGGGCAAGACGTATGCGGCCAGGATAAGGCCATGTTCGGTCTTCAGAATGATGGCGGGATAATCCCCGCCTATGCTGTCCGGAAATGGTTCCACGTAGCTCGAATCGGTCGCCCCCAGTATCACGACAAGGATGATTCCCAAAATGATATATACCACGTATATCCTCGTCTTTCCCGCGAAGAAAGCCTTCCTGGCAAACATGAAGAGGAAGGTCACTGCTGAAATCATCGAACCGTACATTATCACTTGGAGCACGTACGCCAGGCCGAGACTCATCCCGGCGAACAGATATATCTGAGAGGCAAGGAGGAAGAGCATCGACCACGAGGCAGTGGCTAGAGCGACGTATATCGTTGCCTTCTGGGGCTGTATCCTGTTCCGCTTGAACAGGAGCGCCGACATGCATGCCGCGATTACGCCAGCAGCGAATGCCAGTATCGCTGCGGCCAGGGCTATGCTGGAGGATGCCACTCTTTCACCTTTCCGGCGATGACTTGGATGACTTACCGATCGTTCCTATAAATACCTACCTCCATCGCGACCTCCCACCTCACTGCTTGCTCCCCCCGGGGGCACCCAGGTCTGTTCGAGGGGCTCCCCGAATCCGGGGAAGGGATAGCCTTTAATCGTGGCGTGACACATCAACGTCCATGGGCAAGCGTGGCAAGCGCAACCACGAGGGCTGGTCGGCACCGGCGTGGAACGAGTTCACCGGCAAGGTCTGGGACGGCGGCGATTCGGCCGACGCGCGCGCCCTGGTCGATCAATGGGTCGAGAGGGCTTTGGGCGTGCTCCGGAACATGTGGTTCACGCCTTCGATGCCAAGGACGGCCACAGAACCGATCTCGAAGGATCTTTTCGTGAGAGAGGTCGACTTCATCGGTGAACTGCTTTCGAAGCACATCGACAAGCCGCCCAACGCCTGCAAGGGGCTCTTCATCCTGTGCGTAGCGGCTGAGTTGGGCGACGATGCAATGTACCTCATGAAGGCGGATGACCTGCCCAGGATCATCAACGGGAGCTTGAAGGAGCGCTTGAAGGTGCTGAAGGTCGGCGACGTCGACAAGATAATCCAGGACCTCACTACCCGGATGAAGACTCGACACCGACCGGCTTGATCCAATCGCTTGCTTTTGCCGCACCCGGTTCATTCTGCCCCGTCCCAGCAGTACGTGCAGAGCAGCTCCTTCGGCAGCCCGATGGCACGCACGAGGTCATCGAGCCGCTGGTACTTCAGCGACGTGAGGTGCAGCTGCTTGCGGATGTTCTCGACCATTGCCTTGTACTTGTCCGAGTCCGGGTCGGCGAATTCCTTCAAGTCGCCCCCTTCGCCCCCGAGCTCCTTGATGGCTTGCCTGGCGGCCAAGTCCAGCTCCGACTTGGACCTGGAGAAGTTCAAAAACTTGCAGCCGTACACGAGCGGCGGGCACGCCGGGCGCATGTGCACCTCCCTCGCACCGAGCGTGTAGAGCTGCTGGATCGTGTCCCGCAGCTGCGTCCCTCGCACGATCGAGTCCTCGCAGAACAGCATGCGCTTCCCCTCGATGAATTCCTGTATCGGCAAGAGCTTCATTCGGGCGACGAGGTTGCGGTGGTTCTGGTCATGCGGCATGAAGCTGCGCGGCCACGTCGGCGTGTACTTCACGAACGGCCGCATGAACGGCACCTTCGCCTCGTTCGAGTACCCGATCCCGTGCGCCGTGCCCGAGTCGGGGATGCCAGTGACCAGGTCGATCCCGATCCCCTTCTCGTGGCGGGCGAGGCACGCGCCGCACTTGTAGCGGACGGCCTCCGTGTTGATCCCCTCGTAATTCGACGACGGGTACCCGTAGTAGACCCACAAGAACGCGCAGATCTGGAGCCGGGCACCTGGTCCCTTGAGCTGCTCGACGCCATCCTCCGTGATCCTGACGATCTCGCCGGGGCCGAGGTCTCGCACGTGCTCGTAACCGATGTTCGGGAAGGCGCACGTCTCCATGGCGACGGCGTACGAGCCCAGCTTCTTACCGATGATCAGCGGTGTGCGGCCGAGCCGGTCGCGCGCGGCATAGACGCCGTCCTTCGCCAGCAAGAGCAGCGTGCACGAGCCGTCGATGAGATCCTGCGCCCGCTTGATCCCGTCGACGAACGTCTCGCCCTGGCAGATGAGCTTGGCGACCATCTCCGTTGGGTTGATCGTGTCCCCCGACATCTCGGAGAAGTGCGAGCCCTTCCGGAACAGGTCGGTTGCGAGCTGGTCGAGGTTGTTGATGCGCCCGACGGTCGCGATGGCGAACGTGCCGAGGTGCGATCCGATGATCAGCGGCTGGTCGTCCGTGTCGCTGATGACGCCTATCCCCTTGTGCCCGTGCATCTTGGCGACGTCGTCCTCGAACTTCGACCGGAACTGGCTGTTCGTGATGTCGTGGATGTACCGCTTGAACCCGGCCGAGTTGATGCAGACCAGGCCGCCGCGAAACGTCCCCAGGTGCGAATGGTAGTCCGTCCCGTAGAAGATGTCTTGGACGCAATCGCCGCGGCTTGCAACGCCGAATAGGCCACCCATTGTGCATCGACTTTGAGCTATGAATCGAAGGAGAAAGGACGAGCTAGAGTTCGAGGGGCAGCATAAAACCATCGTTATTAATTCGTTAACGCATTCGTGTGAGGGTCACGAATGGTTAGCCTTTTCTACCCGCCTGGACATAGTCGGACATATAGATGTGAGACGGGTCGACTCGCGAACGTGTTTGAAATCGCTCGATCTCCAACGTCGCCGACGCATGATACGCGGTGAAGCACCGTGGTACAAGACCCAGAATCGCCAATGATCATCCCCTCCCCGAAGCCGTCGTGCATCGTCTGCAAGGGCACGATCTCGGGCATCAACTATGAATGCCATCACTGCGGGGCTCGCTTCCATCTCAAGTGTGCGGCCGCGGTCAAGGAGATCCAGGGCGGCTGCTTCGCGTGCGGCGAGCCGATCAACGAGCTCCCGGTTTTGCCACAAGACGCGCGCGGGGAGTCCGAGGCGGCCCAGGCCGATGCCGGGAGCGTCGACCCCGCCGCGGTCGCGTTCAACGTCGTTTGCGCCGATAACGACATGAAGAACGTGTCGATGCTCAAGCACTTCTTCAAGGCGCGGTTCCCGTCGACAACGCTCCAGACCGTGTATAACGGCATCGAGGCGCTCGAGCTGGTGAAGAGGTCGATCAACACGGCCGACCCCGTCAATCTCGTGCTCACGACGGGTGCGATGCCGCTGATGGACGGCTGGAAGCTGTGCAGGGTGCTGAAGCAGCGCTATAGTGGCATCATCGTGGCCCTCATGGACACCTCGGCGAAGTTGAACCCGCCGGGCGTGGGCTTCGACGCGGCGTTCGCCAAGCCCGTCGACCTGGCAGCGCTCTACTCGTTCCTCTTGCGGTCGTGGGGCGGCGGGACGTAGCAACGTTGCTTCACGAGCGGGATCGCGAATTTATACTCCTCAACCCAATTGAATGACGAAACACCAACCACTCATTGAGGCACATACATGTCATACATTCCAAAGTACATCTTGAAGCGATTGATTCCGGCTAACGCCTTCTTCACGGTCGACAAGAACGGCGACGGGAAGGCGGACGCCATCGGCTTCTACATCGTGAACGTGATCAGCCCCTTGGCACTCCCCGCCGACATCCCGAAGGATCCGAAGGAGCTCGCGAAGCTCGCCGGCGTCGACGACCTCAGCTCGCTCATCACCGTGACGCTGGACGGCGTCGACCTGAAGTTCGACTTCAACAAGCTCGAGCTGCGGTACGAGGGCAAGGGCGTGAGGATGGCCAACCTCGCGGACGCGGCCGGGATCACCATCCCCGTTGGCGGGAAGGTCGTTGTCATCTACGACTACCCCGAGTCGGAATACCCGCCGGGTATGAACATCGTCGGCGAGCACGAGCTCGTGGTGAAGTACAACATCGCCGGCCAATCGGGCGAGATCGGCGCGAAGCGCGAGGTCACCTCGGACCGGGTCAAGCTGAAGTACCCGCCGGACGTGAACACCTTCAAGTGAGGGATGCCGCCTCTACGCATGCCGCGGGTCACCTCGAATTCCCCCCCTTTTGATGTAGTGGGACTACATCCCCGTCGAATGGTTCATCGGGATTGGTGGCGGCGCCTTGATCGTCATAATCATTATTGTCATCGTCAGAAAGCACAAGAAAAAGACGGCCGCGTAGTCCACTTTCCCTATTTTTCCACGTTGGACGGGAACCGGCTGCACCGGAACGCGCCTCCCGGCAACCAAGTGCGATCGTGCCACCCGATATTTGGAGGTGGAAGGAAAGCTAATTATCCACGACGTCGCCGGTGGGCATCATGTATTGCTTCAGCTTCTTCCGGGAGATGGCCCCGGCCTTGCACCTGGCAATCTCGAGCGACCTGCTCTCGTGGATCGAGGTCACCGACGAGGAGCCGGTGCTGGAATCGAACGTCGGAGCCTTGTATTGGCGCGATCCCTTCATCATGAGGGCGGAGGACGGCACGTTTCACCTGTTGTGCACCGATGGATGGACATCGCCGAATATCGTCCACGCGTCCAGTAGGGACCTGATCTCGTGGTCAGAGCAAGACCTCCTGCCCGTGATGCACGACTTCCCGGGCGCGAAGAACGCGTGGGCACCGGAGGCATGCTATGACCGGGAGGCCGGCGAATACGTGATCTTCTGGAGCAGCACGGTTCCTGATGCGTTCCCCGAGCATCCGAACAAGCCGACCGACTACCAGAACCATCGCATCTACGCGTGTCGCACGAAGGACTTCAAGGCATACACGAAGACCGCGTTGTTCTTCGATCCGGGCTTCAATTGCATAGACGCCTCGATCGACCACGATGGAAGCCGGTACCTGATGGCGTTCAAGGACGAGCGCGGCAACAACGCCTATTTCCCCGACGAGCCCGCCAGAAAACACGTGCTCGCGGCGTGGTCCGAGTCGCTCTCGAGTGCATGGTCTGTCGTCGACGACCCCGTATCGATCTCCTCCTATGGATCCGGGGTGTCGAATGATCTGAGGATGTGGGCTGAAGGGCCAAGCGTGTTCTGGGATGCAAGGGGCAAGGAATGGTGGATCTTTTACGAGTATTTCCGGAGCCAGCGATACGGCGCGGCGCGGAGCAAAGATGGCTTGCGTTGGGACAACGTCGATGACAAGCTGTCGTTTCCGCCCGGCACGAAGCACGGCACGGTCTTCTAGATCACGGATGCCGGCCTTGTAGAGAAGCTGAAAAACCACCAGAAATAATGGTGTAATGATGGAATCACGAACGAAACGCGCGTGAAGCATCTTGGGAAGGAAAAAACCAGCAGCACCGAGCCCGAGCGAGGTCATCATCCGAGAAGCGTTATTGAAGGAGCCCGAGGGCGGTTTGAAGGGTCTCCCCTTCATGGACCCGGCCCTCGGCCTGGAGCGGCGCGTTGATGACCTTCTCGGGCGTCTTACGTTCGAGGAAAAATGCATCTTGAGCGCGGGCTGGAAGAACAACAGCCCGGCGCCGGTACTGCGGCTCGGCATCCCCTACTTCCGCATGGCCGACGGGCCGCACGGTATCGCGCCGTACGCGACGCGCGGCCTCGGCGGCTCCGTTCTCTATGGCGACGACGGGCTGCCGGTCATCGACGAGGGCGGCGAGAAGGCCAAGGATGGCTCGTCGACCTACTTCCCGACGGGCATCCAGATGGCTTCCACGTGGGATCCGGCCGTCATCGAGGAGTTCGGGAAGGCAATCGGCGAGGAGATGCGCGCCATTAAGTGGCACATGCTGCTCGGCCCCGCCATCAACATGTGCCGCACGCCGATGAACGGCCGCACGTTCGAGTACCACTCCGAGGACCCGCTCTTGTCGGGGAAGATCGCGGCGGCTGCGATACGCGGGATCCAGGGCCAGCGGATCGCCACGTGCGTCAAGCACTATGCCGTCAACAACCAGGAATGGAACCGGTTCAAGGTCAGCGCGGTGGTGAGCCGACGGGTTATGGAGGAGATCTACTTCCCCGCGTTCAAGATTGCCGTGCAAGAAGGCGATGCGTGGGGCTTGATGACCAGTTACAACGAGATCAACGGCACTTACGTGTCCGAGGATCCAGACGTCTTGCGAAGGACGCTCCTGGACGACTGGGGGTTCAAGGGCGTCGTCGTTTCCGACTGGGGTGCGACGAGGTACTGCAAGGGCATCAAGACGCTCGTCGAGGCGGGTCTCGGCGTCGAGATGGGCTCGCGGGACCGCTACAAGATAGAACAGATGCAGGCAATGAAGGCAGCTGGGGACTTCCCGGAGCAGGCCTTCGACGGAAACGTGCGGCGCTTCCTGCGCGCGATGTTCCTCGTCGGGTTGTTCGACGATCCCACCTCCCTTCCGAAGGGTAGCATCAACACCGACGAGCACGTGCTAGTCGCACGCAAGGTCGCGGAGGAAGGCATGGTGCTGCTGAAGAACGACGGGCTCCTGCCCATCGACGCGGGCACCGTGAAGAGAGTCGCGGTGGTCGGCAAGCACGCGGTCAACACTTTTGGGAAGCGAGGTGGCAGCTCGGCAGTCGGCGCGCACCACGAGGTGACCGTGCGGCAGGGCATCGAGAAGAAGATGGCGGGCAAAGCGGAAGTCATCGAGGATCCAGCCGTGGCCGACGTTGCTATCGTGTGCGTCGGGCTCGGCCACACCCACGACTTCAAGGGCGGCGACCACGAGGGCTCAGACAAGCTCCGGTACCCCCTCGGGGTCACCGACGTGAGGCTGGTCAACAAGACGATCAAGCAGAACAAGAAGACGGTCGTCGTGCTCGTCAACGGCAGCCCGTTCGGCGTGGAGGGGTTCATCGACAACGCCCCGGCCGTGCTCGAGGCCTGGTACGGCGGCTGCGAGCTCGGTACGGTGGTCGCCGACATCATCTTCGGCGACGTGAACCCGTCGGGCCGGCTACCCGTCTCCTGGCCGAAACGACTGAAGGACATCCCGGCTCATAAAGCATTCCGGACTTATCCCGGCACGTATCATTTGCTCAAGGAACCGAAGGGCCTAGACAAGCGCCGCTTCCGGCAGATCGCCCTGTACGAGGAGGGTATCTTCATCGGGTACCGGCATCACGACACGAACCGCGTCGAGCCGCGCTTCCCGTTCGGGCACGGGCTCTCGTACACCACGTTCGCCTATGACGGCTTGAAGATAGGCGCAGGATCTCTTTCTGGTGATGGCACCATCGAGGTGAGCTTGACCGTGACCAACTCGGGAACCCGGGCGGGCGCGGAGGTCGTACAACTCTACGTACAAGACGTCCAGGCGAGCGTGCCGCGGCCCGCCAAGGAGCTCAAGGGCTTCAAGCGCGTCGCGCTCGCGCCAGGCCAGGCAGAACGCGTGGCGTTCACGATCACGAGAACGGATCTCGCCTTCTACGACGAGGCGAAAGGCGCCTGGGTTGCCGAGGACGGGGCGTTCAAGGTGCTGGTCGGCGGCTCGTCGAGCGACATCAGGCTGCAGGGCACCTTCGAGTACAAGAATTGAAGGCGTGTTCTATCTCCCCCCCTTTTTCGGAAGATCCCCTCGTAGTGCCTGCTCTCGGGCATTACTTTCGCAGGGCACGCGTGCGGGCACAAGAATTTTATTCACTTAGGGCGATCAATGAGGGAGAGGTACACGAGGTAAATGGACATGGTTGACAAGGAACTCGCGAGGGAGCTC
Organism: Promethearchaeota archaeon; assembly: GCA_016932935.1. GTDB lineage: Archaea > Asgardarchaeota > Lokiarchaeia > Sigyniarchaeales > Sigyniarchaeaceae > Sigyniarchaeum. Next base: position 8,501 of record JAFGBX010000164.1, read on the forward strand.
CGGGACAAGATCGAGAAGGACACGATCACCGTGGACGACATTCCGAAATACCTCACCGTGATCAAAGAGGTCGCAAAGGAATCGGAGGAGATCCAGGACGAGATCGACGGGTGGGTGAAGAGCGTTCAGTTCAAGGTCAAGGACAAGCTGGACGCGTGGATCTCGTTCGACAACGGCGAGGTCGAGGTGAAGACCGGCCTCAAAGAAAACGCAGACGTGACGCTGGAGATGGACGAGGAGACCGCCGTCGGCCTCTTCTCGGGCAAGGTAGACGGGGCGAGCGCGTACATGGCCGGCAGACTGAAGGTCAACGGGCCGCTCCCGGACGCCATAAAATTCAACATGGTGAGCCAGATAATCAGGGACGAGCTCCAGGACTAGCGAGGCGGCGTGTATCGGAGGCCAGGGATTCTCGGGTAAAAACAAGACCGACCTGGCGATCCCGCTCATCCGCTCGCGGCCCCGTTCAGGGGCCCGGCTCGTCCTCCCGCTTGATCCCGAAGTGGAGCAGCTTGCCGAGGTTCCGCAGGTCCTCGACGAGGTCGCCGTACACGATGACCCGGTGCAGCCCCCCTTCCCAGTTCTCCAGCATGTGCCTGCAGTTCTTGACCCTCGTTGCCACCTTCGTCCGGCAACCGCGCTCGGAGTCGGGCACGTCGACGACCGTCCCGGTCGAGCACAGCATCTGGTCGAGCGAGGCGTCCAGGAAGTTCAGCATTGTCACCTCCCTGCCGACCTCCATCCGCACTTGCAGCGAGGCGCCCTTGTCGTCCTCCATGTGGCTCCGGATGGCGTAGGGCGATGCCGGGCCGCCGGGGCCGTCCAGGCGCGTGGCGCTCACGCAATGCGCGTGGATGAGGAGGTCCTTGCTCGTGTCGAACAGCGGGTCACTCACGAACCCCGGGCGTCCTGCCAAATCCTTCACCAGTATCTCCGCGATGGCCGTCTTCACGTCGGCCTCGCAGACGCCCATGGCCCCCTCGTCGTTGAGCTGGGCGAAACCGAGGCACGGGTAAGCCGGGAGGTCGTTACGGGCAAACCCGCCGAGGCAGTCTATCGTGATGGCGGTCGCCTTCGCCTCCCGCATCACGTCCTTGCACGCCAGGTAGAGCCTGGCGCTCCTCTGGATCTCGGCCTCCGACGGCTCGACGACCCTCTCGGCCTTTTGGATCCAGTTGTTCGCGATAGCCTTGACGCTCTGCTCGTCTTGCTGTTCGTACCGTTCGAGGAGCCGCTTGTAATCGGTTATCTCGACGTCGATGCCCAGTTTCCGCTTTGCTTGCTCGCCCCAACCCCCCTTGGCGGAACTCGGGGGCCGGACGACCAGCAACTTCTCCCGCCTGAGCGCCTTGACCGCACGTACGAGGTTGACCCGGCTCGCGATCTCGGTGAAGTCGCTCGTCGCGAGCACGTCAAACGCGACCCCCACGTTCTTGAGGCGGGAATATATCTGCCAGTCGTGCCCGCTGTATGGCTGGGAGAACAAGATGACGGGAATCCCGAACTCGTCGCCCCAGCCGACCGTGGCGTCGATCAAGGAGCTCACGCCGCTCGTCGTATTGAACACGAGCAGCCCGTCCGGCTTCATGGTTCTTACCTGCGCCGGCAAGTCGTTGTCCAGCGTCCTGGCGTCCTTGAACAGCATGCCCCCCTTCAAGAACGTGCAGTACGGCGCGTGCTGCGCCGCGACGACGGCGAGGGCCGAGTAGATGTCTTCCATTTCCTTTGCCAGGTCGATGTGCGGGCACGGCCAGGACGGCACGGGCTTGGCCAGGAAGACTGGCAAGATGGTTGTTGGTTCGTCCATGTTCGATCGCTAATCGGTCGCCTGGGAAGGATTTAAAGCGTTTGCCGTCCCGACGGTTTGTGCCTTCAGCCATGAGCCGATCCCGTCCCGTCTCGCGGCATGGGGCGCGTCGGGCTCCCGACACTTTTCCCCGCCTCCCGGCGACGACCGTCGCGTGGGACGTGGTGCCGTGCCACCAGAAATTCGATGCACCCGTCGCCCTTAACTCGTGCCCGGGGAAAACCACCCGCGAGGTTGAACCACCATGGCGAAGGACACATCGAAGCGGCACTACGACATCGTGAAGGAACACGGCGGCCGCACGTACACGGGCATGGCCGTCGGGGGCCACCACGACTGGGACTACAAGGACGGCAGGTGGAGCGAGACCAAGGTCTCGCCGGACAAGTGGACGTTCACGTTCGACTGCGACAAGCACCGCACCCGCCACGCGCCAGCCGGCAGCGGGGCAGCGGTGGGCACGAGGTACCACTGGTACATCGTCGCGGACCAGCGCGTCGCCAAGCTCGACGAGGACACCTACCACACGAGCATGAGCGGGATCAAGTTCAAGGTCGGGTACAGGCGCCCGCACTGGCGCGCGTGGAGCTACGAGTACCCGGGCCGGGGTGTTTGCTACGAGGACATCGCAATCGCCTTCCTCAAGGGGGTCATAGAGGAACTGGAGGCGAGGAAGCGGGCCCGCGGCCTCGGGGCGTTCCTCCCGGGGATCGGGACGATTGCGGCATCACGGTGAGGCCGGTTCGGGCGCCCGCTGCGCGCCCTCGTCCGACGTATATTCCACGGCGAACGGGAAGCATTCGTGCACGATGTCGGTCGTATTGCGGTACTTGCCGATCTCGATGTCCTTGTTCTGTTCTTTCAGCAAGATCCCGTATCGGGCGTTGAACCGGGACGCGAACACTTCCAGCGCGTTTCGCAGCGCTTTCGTCGGGTGGGACGTGATCAACACGAAAGCGATGGAATACTCGTCCGAGCGTTTCAAGAGCAACCGGGCCTTGTCGAGGACGATCTCCCGGATGTTCCCCTTGCGCACGCTCTCGTTCAAGATCATGCTGATGCCGCTGAGCATGCTGGAGAACAAGTCTTCGTGGATCAAGTCATCCCGCCGTGCCCAGTCGTGGTTGTATAGCGCGATGCCCGCCTTGATGTCGATGATCGAGAGGCGGATGGCGACGAACGGGAGGACGTTTGCCAGGTTCGGCTCTTTCGCGTAGGCGATGGCGATGAGGACGAACGAGATCCCGAGGATGACCTCCCACCTGAAAACGTCGATCACGACGTCCAAGGCCTCGGGGATCGAGTCCGACGAGCCGGCTATGCCCGAGGAGCCCCATAAGCTGCCAATGGCGAACAGCACGATCCCCGCGAGGTTGAGCCTCGACCACGGCTTGATCGCCGCCGGTGCCTTGACGTGTATCTTCCGGGCGTAGTAGACCCAGACGACGAGGGAGAACATCTGGAGGGCGATGATGAACGCGATGCGGATGTAGAACCCGCCGCCTACCACCGCCCCCATGGAGACGGTCGTCACGATGATGAGCTTCACGGGGTCGATCATGTCCCGCGAGATCGCATCGGCGTGGAGGACGATCGTGGCGGCGGAGCACGCGCCGAGGAAGGGCGCGACGTTCATCACGATCGAGTCGTCGTCCAACAGGTCCGAGATGCCCCAGACGATGAAGCTAGCCGCGAAGAAGAGGCAAGTCGCGATGAAGTACACGGCTCCGAGTTGCCCCGTCTTCTTGTACTGCCGGACGCCCAGCAGCATCGAGATCACGATGGGGATGACGGAGACGAAGCTGACGGCGGGGTATGTTGCCATTATCGTGCCTTTGGGCCATTTGTTTGTTAGTATATTCTCGAGATCCGCTTTCTTGAAGGGGTAGGCGTCGCACGGGCTCGAAGCAACATCGCGTGCATCCTGGATCGATTCTCCTGCTTGCTAGGAGAGAAAACACTGGTTGTCTTTTAATAAAGCGTCATTTTTTTAATAATCAATATGTTTTATATAAATAGTCATTCCGCGATTACGGGTCCCGCAATTCGCCCCCTAATTGCATTAAACACATTAGGAATAGTGAACGATGTTGGAGAAAACGACCCTATCCTCGCTTGTCTCGCTCGGAAAGCCAATCACCCTGCCGGCGGCATCGAAGGCCGTCGTGAAGAAGAAGAACGCGTTGCTCATCATCCCGGACTCGGGCAAGAAGATATTGCTCTTCCCGACGGATTCGGATACCGTCGTGAAGGTCAGCCTCGAGTTGCGCTCGAAGGGGCTCAGTCCGCTCTTCTTCAACGAGGTCGGCCGCATCACGAAGGGCGACCTCGGCGTGGAGATCCTGTACACGAGCGGGCTGTGCTTCGCCGACGCCCAGTGCGTGTGGGACGGCTTCTTCGAGCAAGCGGACAAGTTCCAGAACCCCGACGAGATCAAGAAGAAATTCGCCGCCATCGACGGCGTCAACACGGTTAGCATCGAGTTCATCAAGCTCTGAAGTAGAAAGGGTGTCGTTGCTTGGTCACGAAACGGAAAGCGTTGCTACTCCACCCGATCCGGAGGGAGATCTTCAAGATCATCGTCGAGTCGCCGGGCTCGTACTTTTACGACCTGACGAAGGCCTTCGGCGACGAGTCGACCAACCCCTCCAGCCCGGCCACCGTCCAGTGGCACCTGCGCAAGCTCATCAACGCGGGGCTCATCGACACGGTCAAGCACGGCGGGAAGCGCGTGTACTACCCGAAGGGCCTCCGCGACAAGGAGGTCGAGAAGGCGTACACGATCCTGCGCAACAAGACGGCCAAGGAGATCTTCCAGTTCATCGTGAACAACGAGAACGCGTACCAGAAGCAGATCGCCTCGGCGATCCGCGACGGCGTGCACCACGACACCGTTCGCTGGCACACCCAGCGCCTGGCCGAGGTCGGCCTCATCGAGGAACGCAGCGAGGGCCGCATGGTCAAGTACTCGATCGGCTCGCTCGGCAAGAAGCTGCTCGACGGCTCGCTGAACGTGCTCAAGGAGAACTTCATCTACCACCTCACGAACATCCTCAAGGAGAACTGCCTGTATCCGACGATCCAGGAACAGACAAAGGACAAGCTGCTCGTCCGCATCTCTTGCCCCGGTTCCGACGACATCGAGCTATCGATACACCTCTCGCAATGGAGCCTCGACTCGATCCCCGACGAGGAGGAGGGCGATGGCGACGAGGACGAGGGCGACGAGGAGGACGAGCTCCCCGACGAGGAATGAACGGGCGGCGCCCATGGCACGATACGGGGGTCTCGATTTCCCCGAATTCGACCTTCAATAAGGCATCAGCACCGCACTTAGAGGCTCGGCGGGACGAATCTGTCGACGAGAGAAGCGAGGAGAACTCGAACAGAATCCTTTTAAGAGCGCTTCGGATTCAGCATTCCAATCCTTGCATCCATCCTGGAAGGGTTCAACATGGCAGACAAACTCGCCCCGACAGTCGAGAAGCGGCTCGACGCGGCGTCCTTGGACAAGGTGTATTCCTTGAAGAACGACGCGATCGTCTCCTTCTTGAATCAATACATGGAGTTATTGGATCCGGACTCCGTGTTCGTTAGCGATGGCTCCGATAAGGACAATGACTTCATCCGAGCCGAAGCCCTCAATAACCACGAGGAGATCCAGCTCCCCGGTATGCACACGCTGCACTATGACAATTATTATGACCAGGGCCGAGATAAGGGCAAGACCCGCTTCCTCCTGCCAAAGGGGGTCGTCCTCGGCCAGGCAATCGACACGATGGATCGCGAGGAGGGCCTCGCGGACGTCCTAGGCATCATGAAGGGTGCCATGAAGGGGCGGAGGGTCTATGTTTTGTTCTTCGTGCTCGGCCCAGCGGATTCCGAGTTCGCCCAACTCTCCGTCCAGATCACGGACTCTTCGTACGTCGCCCACTCGGAGATCATCTTGTATCGCCCGGCTTACAAGTCGTTCAAGAAGTACCCAAACAAGCCATTCTTCAAGTTCGTCCACACCCAGGGCGAGCTGTACACCTTCAACCTCAAACTCGGCGGCAAGGATCTCGCCTTCAAGGTCTCCAAGAACATGGAGAAGAAGCGCATCTACATCGACCTCCAGGATGAGACCGTTCTCTCCGCGAATACGCAGTACGCTGGTAACACGATCGGCTTGAAGAAGCTCGCAATGCGCCTTGGCATCCAGCGGGGCTCCAGGGAGGGCTGGCTCACGGAACACATGTTCGTGATGGATGTCTTCGGCCCGAATGGACGCGTCTCCTATTTCACGGGTGCTTACCCGTCCATGTGCGGGAAGACCTCGACAGCCATGATCCCGGGCGAGAAGATCATCGGCGACGACATCGCCTACGTCCGCAACAGGGGCGGCAAGGCGTACGCGGTCAACGTCGAGAAGGGCATCTTCGGCATCATCGAGGGCGTCAATGCCAAGGACGACACGGTTCTCTTCAAGAAGTTACACGACAAGGGCACGGAGATCATCTTCTCCAACGTGCTCCTCAAGGAGGACATGTCCGTCTACTGGAACGGCATGGACAAGAGCCCCCCGCCAACAGCCGGCATCAACTACGCGGGCGAATTCAAGGCGGGCATGAAGGGGCCAGACGGGGCAGACGTGAAACCATCGCACAAGAACGCCCGGTTCACGATCGACATCTCCGCGCTCGAGAACGCGGACGCCGCCATGCTGAACAACAAGCAAGGGGCTCCCGTGGCCGCGTACATCTACGGCGGCCGCGACGTCGACACGTCCGTGCCCATCGAGGAGTCGTTCGACTTCGAGCACGGCATCGTGTTCCAGGGCGCGTTCCTCGAGTCGGAGACGACCGCGGCGACGGTCGGGAAGGCAGGCGTGCGCACGATCAACCCGATGTCGAACATCGACTTCCTGAGCGTCCCGCTCGGCAAATACATCAAGATGAACCTCGACTTCGGGGCGGGCCTCGGGATAAAACCGAAGGTCTACCGTGTCAACTACTTCCTCCAGGACGAGAAGGGCGAGTGGCTCAACGAGCGGACCGACAAGGTGGTCTGGCTCAAGTGGGCCGAGCTGCGGGCCGCGGGGGAGGTGGATGCCATCAAGACCCCGACAGGCCTGATCCCCAAGTACGACGACCTCGCCAGGCTTTTCAAGGAAATGCTCGGAAAGGAGTATTCCAAGGACGACTATACCAAGCAGTTCAGCATCCGCGTGGAGAAGCAACTCGAGCGCCTCGCCCGGCTCAAGGTGTACTACGAGACCGAGGACAAGTGGATCCGGGCAAACTCGAAGGACGAGAGCACCTTCATCCCCGCGGTCGTCTTCAAGATACTCGCCGACGAGGAGCGGCTGCTGGGCGATGCCAAGGCGAAGCACGGCTCGGTCATAGCCCCTGACAAGCTGGCTTGAACTCTACCACTTCTCCTTCAAGTTTTTTTCGGCTCTCTCCAAGGATTCCATTCATCGAATGAAATTATCGAGGCTCATATGCTCCTCGCGCCGCTTCTGGTTCTTGCCCGCCTTGATCTCGAGTATCGTGGGTGGGAAGTCGTCGGACGCGATGCGCCGCCGCACGACTTGCTCGTAATGCGAGAAGAACTTCTCGAACCCGATACCCCTTCGCTTGTAGTGCCGGCACACCTTGAGCGTCGTCCCGCTGCCGAGGAACGGGTCGAGCACGGTGTCTCCCTCCGCGGTCGTCGAGAGCACCATGGCTTGCGAGAGCTGGGTCGGGAACGGGGCCGGGTGCTGGATCCCGCCTTCGTCCTCGCCGGCCTTGGTCTCGTTGCGGTCGGTGATGTGGCTGATGTACCACACGTTGCCAACGATCGCCCACTCGTTGTTCCATTTTTCCTTGAACCGGACGATGTCCTTTACGAACCAGAAGACGTACTCGAACAGCGGGAAGAACCGTATCTTGTCGACGTTGGCCGTCGACGGGAAGTGCCAGATGATCTCCTGCTTGAGGTGGAACGGGTTGTCCTCGAGGATCCAGAACGGCGGGATGGACACGCCGTCGATGATGCGGGTCTTCATGTTGAGGAAGAACGAGCCGTTCGGCTTGAGCACGCGGTGGCACTCGTTGACGACTTGCTTGATGAAGGCGCGGTAGTCGGCCTCGGGCATGTCGTCGGAGAAGTCGCCCGCGTAGCTGCGGTACTTGCGATCCGCGTGGAACCCGCCCAGGTTGTAGGGTGGCGACGTTGATACGTGGTCGATACTCTCGTCCTCGAGCATCTTGAACCCGTCGAGGCAGTCGACCTCGAATATCTCCTGCCCGTCGATACGGATCGGTTTCGCGGGGCGTCCGTTGCCAGCCATACCACATCTAATATGACTTCGCCCGTGCCCGTTTTATATCCTTCCATGTATTGCTTGACCCCGTCCATCCATTACAGGGCTTTTAGCTATTATCGGGGTCGATTCGGGCTAGATCGGTTGAGGCTAGATCGAACGCCTAGCAAAATGGTAAATCCGCCGCAATTACTCACAGTTTGCGAAAACAGCAATGGCTCCATTTTTTTTGGGGCTGCAAGGGTTCGTACAGAGTATAACGGGACATCCAATTCGTCCGAGTACAATATTTTACATTTCGACCCCGCCTCGTCCACGCAACACGTTGGCATAGAACTTTTTTATACATTCCCAACAGATATGAAAGACGACATCCACCAAGTGGATGATCAAGGAAGGAGAAGGTTTACAGAATGACATACATCGTGTCAAAGATGAGGTTGCCGATGTGCAAGGCGGAGGAACTTGGGAAGCTCCTCGCAGTCGAAGGGCCCAAGTTCGATTGGAAGCGGTTCGGAGGCGAGCCGGATAGCATGTTCGAGAACGTTGTACCGAACGCGTCGAAGCCAACGCTTCAAGGCGGGGAGATCTTCACGGTCTCGAAGGTGAAGCCAGGGAAGCTCGAGAACACCTTGATGGCCATGCACGCGTGGTATGCACTCTTCACCAAGGTTGAAGGTGTAGAGGTGTCGATAGACGTGTATTATTCACTCGACGAGGCGGCGATCATGCTCGCCCCGTCTACTGCCCCCGCCGCAGCGAAGACTGCCCCTGACTCGAAACCTGCCAAGCCCTCGAAGGCTGCCAAGTGATCGAATGCTGGTGTTCTTGTTTCAACACCTCCTTTTTCTCATCCACCGCCTTCGGGTTCCGGGCCATGACCACGCGTTTTAGGAACAGCGACGCGGGCCCCCATCCAACCACGTCGAATCCTCGGTGTGTTATGTCCGTGTTATTTTCCCTCAATAAGGCGGGATGGGGGGTTCGCCGGGATACCACATGGTCATCACGCGACAACAGGCCGTCCCGAAGCCATCGTCGGCCGTCCGGAAGGCCAACGAGCTCTACGCGGAGCTGGAGAAGACGTTCCCCGTCGTGGACGCGTCGTTCTACAAGGACCTCGTGTGCCCCAAGAACTGGAAGGATCACCCCTACGACCGCTGGTTCAAGCTCAAGGAGGGGTACTCGTCCTACATGGTCGAGCACCTGCTCAAGGAGTTCAAGGCGAGGCCGACCGACTGGGTGCTGGACCCGTTCCTCGGCTCGGGCAGCACGCTCGTAGGGGCGCGGAACGCCCGCGTGAAGGGCGCGGGGTTCGAGGTCAACCCGTTCCTCGCCCGACTGTCCAAGGTCAAGATGCACGGGGATTACGACGCGAGGGCGCTCCGTGCAAGGGTGGACGCCCTGTTCCAGGCGGTCGCCGAGCGGCGGCCCATCAAGATACGGATGCCGGCCCTCACGATCACGGAGAAGCTGTTCCGCGAGCAGCTCGACACCCTGCTCCGGATCAAGCAAGACATCTGGGCCGAGCCGGATCCGCACGTTCGGGACTTCCTCGCGCTCGGGCTCGGCTGCATCCTCGAGCGCTGCAGCTACGCACGGAAGGACGGGAACGGCCTCAAGTACCCCAAGAGCAAGCGGCCGCTCCCCCTCGTGCCCACGCTCGAGAGGCAATACGGGCTCATGGTCGACGACGTCGCCCGCGGGATCCCCTCGACCGACCACCTCATCGTCAACGCGGACTCGCGGCGGATCCAGGCCAAGGACATCCTGCGGGAGGGCGGAGACCTCGCGACCGACTTCCTCGACCACGCGAGATTCGCGATCTTCTCGCCACCCTATGCGAACTGCTTCGATTATACTGAAGTCTACAAGATCGAGCTCTGGATGCTCGACTTCATCAAGGACTACCCACAGCTCAGGACGCTGCGCGATAGTAGCGTCTCGTCCCACCTCAACAAGCAGTACGACGGGAAGGAGAGCTTCCCGTCCACGCTCCCCGACCTCGACTACGTCGTCGACCTGATCCCGTGGGAGGACACGTGGGGGAAGGACAAGATGAAGGCCATGGTCCTGCACTACTTCGAGGACTTGAAGGCGGTGTTCACGCGGCTGCACGGCTTCCTCGGCGACGGAGGGACGGTCGTGTGCATCGTGGGGAACTCCGCGTACGGCAACGTGCCCATCGCGACCGACTTGTTCCTCGCCGAGTACCTGCGCGAGATCGGCTTCGGCAAGGTGGCGATCCGGGCGGCGCGGATCCTCGGGACGTCGAGCCAGCAGCAAGTCGTGCTGCGCGGCAACCCCTACCTGCGCGAGAGCCTCGTGATCGCCTCGCCTTGACGGAGCGCCGAAAAGGGACGAGAGGAGTCTCGAAAAAGGAGATATATCACTTTTTCTTCAGTTTCTCTTGCATCGCGGGATCCGAGTCGAGCTTCTCCGCGGCTTCCTTTATCCGCTGGGCCCGCTCCTCCTTGTCGCCGAGGGCAGCGTCTTGCAGCTTCTGCTTGTCCGCGCGGAGCGCGCGGCTCGTGAGCGCGTCCGACTTCGCGATAGTCTCGCCCGCCTCCTTCATGCGCTGGGCACGCCCCTCCTTGTCGACGCCGAGCTGGGCGTCCTTCGCCTTCTGCATGTCCGCGCGGAGCGCGCGGCTCTGGAGCGCGTCGGACTTCTCGAGGGCGTCGCTGGCCTCCTTCATGCGCTTGACCCGCTCTTCCTTCTCCTCCGGGGTGCCGCCATCGGCCTTCCGCTTCTCGGCCATAATGGCCTTGCCCTTGATCACGTCCGACTTCTCGAGCTTCTCGCTCGCATCCTTCATCCGCTGGATGCGCTCGTCCTTCGACGCGGCGAGCGTCTTCGACGAGGCGCGCGCGTGGTCCATGGACATGGCCTTGCGGGCGACCGTCGAGTCGATCTGCTCCTGGATGCCCCTGAACGCCTCGGGCGAGATGCTTATCCGCTTGAGCTGCTCGACCTTCTCCTTCTGGGAGGCGCTCAAGAACGACTTCAAGCCGATTTCCTTGTTCAGCTTGTCGACGATGGCGCTGATCTCGCCGTCGAGGAGCTTTGCCGGCGCCTTCGCCATGGACTCCTTCTGCTTCGAGGCGATGAACGCCTTCTCCCCCACGTGCTTGGAGATCGTCTCCTTGGACTTCTCCATCGAGGTTACCCTGGAACCCTTCGTCTCGGCGAGCATCTTTTCCATTTCTTCCTTCTGGCTCGCGAAGAGCTTCAGCAGCTCGGCCTTCGCCTTTTCAACGTCGCCCTTGGTGGGCTGTTTGTCTTCGTCTGACACGGCGCTTCCCTACCGGACTTGTTCATATTCCCTTATCTCCGATTCGCTATATATGCCTTTGGGAGATACAACATGCCCTTGGGAGAAACGGGTAACGGCGGTGGGCAGAATGGGGCTCCCTTCCTTGCCGCCAGGGGCGGCATCCCTGGCTCAGTCGAGCTTCGCGCGCGGGTTGGCCTCGCGCTTCTGGATTTGCTTGACGAGCCGTTCGACGCCCTCGTCGAGCATGCCGACCTCGAAGCCCTTGCCGAGCACCTGGGCGAGGCGCGCGTGCAAGTTGACCGAGTTCCCAGGCACCAGGGTGCCGTCCCGGTCGGCGGTGGACACGCGCTTTATCCGGAGCGTGGTCGCGGGGATCTCCCGGCCGGACGCGCCGCCGAGTGCCTCCGAACCGCCGCTGGCCCCTGTCGCCGGGGGGATACGGCGGATCTCCATCTCCGTGAACGATGCGCTGCTCGCGCGTGCCAGCGGCTTGACGTTGGTCAGCATCGAGCATTCCGGGCAATTGCTCTCGTCGGGATGTCCGTGTGGGCATATCATGGGGGGCGCTCACCGCCGATGTCTTTGCTAGATGTGGGCGTGCGTCGTATTAACCTTTCCGCGATGGCGGGATTTGCGTCCTCGGGATCGAGAGCTAGGCCTCTGGTTCTGGGGATCCTCGGCTGCGCCTCGGAGGATCCCATCCCCCATTTCTCGAAGCTGATTGTTCGCGTCCCGTGCGTCGACTCTGGAAGGATGCCTGGAACCCGCGGTTCGTGTGGCTTCTATGCTGCAAGCAAACCGGGAGCAATTGGAAGTAACTATCGATTTTAATAAAGGAGGACGACTCCTTAACCCGAATATCACGTGGTTGAAATGCTGCTAGCAGACCGGATGAAGCTTTTAGGAACAGAAACGGCGTTCTCCGTCCTGGAGCGCATCCAGGGATTCCCCGCGGAGCGCCAGAAGCGGCTCATCTCCTTCGCTCTCGGCGAGCCGGACTTCAATACCCCGGATCACATCAAGCGGGCGGCGGTGGAGTCGATCAACAACAACCGCACGCACTACACCCCGTCTGGCGGCATCTTGCCACTGCGCGAGGCCATCGCCGAGTACGTGACCCAGACCAAGAACATCAAGGTAGGCCCCGAGCACATATGCGTGTTACCCGCGGCGAAATACGTCATCGCCCTCGCCGTGCTCTCGTGCACGAACCCCGGCGACGAGGTCATCTACCCGAACCCTGGCTACCCGATCTACGAGTCTATGGTTAAGACCTTCGGCTGCAAGCCAGTGCCGGCGCCGCTCGTGGAGCGGAACAACTTTAACTACGACGTCGACCAGCTTCGGCACCTGATCACGACGAAGACCAAGATGATCATGATCAACACGCCGAACAACCCCACGGGGAGCGTGCTGAACGACGAGAACCTGATCGCGATCGCCGAGATGGCGCTCGAGCACGACCTCTGGGTCTTCACGGACGAGGTCTACGGCAGCATCGTGTTCGACGGGCTCAAGTACCGGTCGATCGCGGAGATCCCGGGCATACAAGAGCGCACGGTCATCCTCGACGGGTTCTCGAAGTTCTTTGCCATGACCGGGTGGCGCCTGGGCTATTCCATCGCGAACCCGCAAGTCACGCAAGCGTTCTCGCGGTGGGCGACGAACACGGTCTCGTGCACGGCGACGTTCATCCAGGACGCGGGCCTCGTCGCCATGAAGGATCCCAAGGGCGAGTCGGAGGCGATGGTGCGCGAGTTCCAGGCGCGGCGCGACCTCGTCTACAAGCTGCTGAACGAGATCGAGGGCATCTCCGCGGTGAAGCCGCGTGGCGCCTTCTACATCTTCGCCAACGTCACGAAGGCGTGCGAGAAGCTCGGGCTCAATGGCTCAATCGCTTTCCAGGACTACATCCTCGACGCATGCGACGTGGCACTCCTGTCCAGGACGTACTTCGGCTCGCGCCCCGTCGACGAGAAGGACGAATACGTGCGGCTGTCGTACTGCATATCCAGGGAGCAGATAACCGAGGGGCTTGCCCGGGTCAAGCAGGCCGTGGAACATCCGAAATGAAGGGCGAGCGGACAAGAACGGTTAACATCAAACCTTAAGACCAAATCACGATAACAGTAGCACCATCAACGGTTGAAGCATAATGGCTCTGGAGAAAAACATCAAGTCCATCGTGCACTTCATGGCGTACCCGGGCCCCCGGCTCGGCCGCAGCACGCAGCTGGGCGAGGCGCCCGAGGAGTACATGCTCGAGACCCTGCAGAAGATCATCGACGACGGCTACTTCACGGGCGTCGAGATCACGCTCATCAAGGACCCGGTCGTGCGGAAGAAGGTCGCCGACCTGCTCCGGCTCAAGAAGATGTACGTCACGTTCTGCGCGCAGGTGATCCAGCTCATCAACGAGGACAACCTCATCGCCCCGACGGACATCTGCAGCATCGACGAGGTCGAGCGGAAGAACGCGGTTGCCCGCATCATCGAATACCTCGACCAGGCGAGCGAGCTCGGTGCCAAGTGCTTCGAGCTCTGGAGCGGCCAGGATCCCGGGACGGAGGCTGGCCTCGGCGCCCGGCGGCAGGCCATTCGCCAGCTCACCCGGTCGCTCGTCGAGATATGCAACTACGCGAAGAAGAATTGCGGCAACATGAAGGTCTCGCTCGTCATGTTCGACAGGCTCGAGGGGAAGTCGCCCCAGCACAAGAACCAGCTCATCGGGCCCACGACGGACGCCGTGCACGTGGCCGACATCGTCAAGCGGGAGAACAACTGCGACAACTTCGGGCTGCTCTACGACCTGTCCCACATGTTCTTCCTCAAGGACGGCTTCGAACACGAGACGCCAGACGTGCTTCGACAGCTCGCCCCCTACCTGAACTTCGTGCACATCGCCAACTGCGTCGCCGACCCGCAGCACGAGGACTACGGCGACATGCACGTCAGCATGGACCACCCGCAAGGTGCGGTGACCCCGGCGGTGCTCACGGAGTTCGTCAAGACGCTCAACGAGATTTCCTTCACCGGGCCCGTCGGCTTCGAGTTGCTCCCGCGCGGCCGCCAGCTCTCCGAGTCCGTCATCAACGTCGCCAAGGCAATGTTCAAGGAGGCTTGCCAGCAGATGGCGGTGAACTACGCCCTCGGCGACTTCCGGTTCAAGACGCGGCGGTTCTTCCCCGAGAAGCTGTTCTTCGACCTGACCGAGATGCGCGTGAACCACCCCGAGATCATCGGGCAGGTGGCCAAGGCGCGCGCCCGGCGCAAGACGCTCACGGCCGACGGCAAGCTCGTCATCCTGGCGGCCGACCACCCGGCCCGGCTCGTCACGCGCGTGGGCGAAGAGCCGTACCGCATGGGCGACCGGCAGCAGTACGTGGGCCGCATCGTCCGAGCCTTACTCGCCCCGAACGTGGACGGCGTGATGACCACGCCGGACATCATCGACGACCTGTTCATCCTCGAGCACATGCTCAAGCAGGCCGGCGCGGGCAGCTTGCTCGACAACAAGGTGCTCATCGGCTGCACGAACCGCGGCGGGCTTAGCGGGTCGACGTTCGAGATGGACGACCGCCTCACGGCGTACAAGGTCGAAGACATCAAGGATCTCGGGCTTGACGGCGCCAAGATGATGTTCCGCGTCGACTTGAAGACGTCCCAGGCGCGATACTCGCAAGCGACCATCGAGCTGTGCAGCAAGCTCGTGCGCGACTGCAACAAGCTCGACGTGCCCGCGTTCGTCGAGCCGCTGATGGTCGAGCAGACGCCGCAAGGGTACCGCACCGTGCTGGACACGAACGAGATGCTGCGCGTGATCTCGGTCGCGTCGGCGATCGGCGGCTCTTCTCGCAACACGTGGCTCAAGATCCCCTACGTGAACAATTACGAGCAAATCGCTAGGGCCACGAGCAACCCCATCCTGATCCTCGGCGGGGACTCGACGGGGAACCCGACCGACATCATCGAGGCTATGGAGAAGGGCATGGGAGCGGGCGAGAACGTGAGAGGCGCGATGGTCGGGCGCAACATGCTCTACCCCGGTCTCGACGACCCGTACGCGACGAGCGCCGCGGTCGGCTCGATCGTCCACGAGGGCGTCTCGGCCGAGGACGCGATCGTGGGCCTCGCCTCGCTGCGCGGCAAGAACATGGACTTCCTCGCGGGCTTGCTCGGCACCAAGTGATCCGCGGCGCTGTTCACCCCCACTGCCCCCTTCTTTCTCGCTGCTTTCCCCCTTTCCAGCATTATTCATCCTTCGTCCCCCGGCGAATAACCACGTCGTGCATTCAAGTATCTCCGGTAATTTTGCCAGGTGTAGCGCAACCTTTTTACCTACACGAAGGTTGTACCACACTGTCAGTAGCCAACTGGTGAACACCCATGGTAACGCAAGACGACCGGAAGCGCGATCAGCTCGCCGGAAGCGAGGAAAACATCTTCCAGAAGTACCTGGATCAATTGACCGATTTTGCGACGAAGATCTTGAACCTGAAGCCAAAGGAGGGCGCCGACGCGTCGAAGGGCAGCGAGCCGAAGGCGGCGGAAGCCGCACCGGGCGGCGACATCATGGCCAAGGCCAAGGAGCTGTCCAAGAACGCCGTGAAGGGCCTCGTCAACACGGGAGATTCCATCTTGAAGTCGCTCAAGCTCGACGAGAACGAGCAGGTCAAGAAGATGGCGGATGATGCCAAGAAGTTCTTGAAGCAGATGGGCCTCCTGGAAGAGGAGTTCGAGAACGAGGAGTACTACTGAGCCCCTTCCAACCAACCGGCCCCTTCTTTTTTTACTCGCCGAGCTTGATGCGCTTCTCGATGTCGGTGATAGCACATCCGAATAACTGGGCGAGCTCGGCCTTTGCGTCGGCGTCGCACGTGCCCGCGGCGACCTTTTCCTTGTAGAGCGAATGCATGAGGAAGGACTCGATGTCCTCGCTCTTCGCGTTGAAAAGCTCAGACATGACCATCAATATCGTCGCGATCTCCATACCGGCGGTCGCGTAGTCCTTGTACAGCGGCAGCCACGTCCCTTGCGAGTTCTCGTACTCGGCAGGGTGCTCGGTCGCTATGTGTGACCAATAGGGACGCGTCTCGATGACCTTGGAGCAGTACGGACACGTACGCTTCTGGTCGAGCACGCTCTCGTCCATCTCGGCCTTGTCCTTCGCGTCCGGCGGCGCGTTCGTGCAACCTGGGTCTGGCATGGCGATCTCTCCGGTAACGAGTTAGAGACCTCTCTGTCTAATCGTTTAAATGCTTTCCGTGGGTAACATAAAATACCGTTCACCATTATACCAGCATCGAGAACCAGCGATCTGGCGTGTGGTACCACGACCCCCGCGGTGCAGTCTCCATGGTCGACATCAAGCAACTTTTCCAGACGTGTTTTGAGCAGAAGCGGAACACGCTCACCGAGTACGAGTCGAAGCTCGTCCTCCAGCAGATCGGCATCCCGGTCACGAAGCAAGAGCTCGTCGACGCGAACGAGGCCGCCGTTCTCGCTGCCGCCAAGAAGATCGGCTATCCCGTCGTCGCCAAGCTCATGGTCGAGGACATCTCCCACAAGAGCGATGTGGGTGCCGTCAAGCTTAACCTCAAGGGCGACGATGACTTGAAGAAGGCGCTCAAGGAACTGCTCGCGATCAAGACCAGCTCTACCTCGCCCAAGGTGTCGGTCCAGGAGATGGCGGCACCGCCCATCACGGAGGTCATCATCGGTATGACGACCGACCCGCAGTTCGGCCCCGCGCTCATGTTCGGCATCGGCGGCATCCTCGTCGAGCTCATGAAGGACGTGTCCTTCCGCATCGCGCCAGTGTCCCGGTTTGACTGCGAGGAGATGATACGCGAGATCAAGGGCTTCCCGCTGCTCGACGGGTTCCGGGGTAAGAAGAAAGCCAACATCCAGAAGATCGTCGACGCGATCATGGTAGTCTCGAAGTTCGTCCTTGACTTCCCCGAAGTGCAAGAAATGGATCTCAACCCCGTGTTCGCCTACGAGAACGCCATCCTCGCCGTCGACGCCCGGATTGTTTTAAGAACACATGCATGACGATTTATTCGATAACTCTAACTATGGCGTGGGGTTCCACGAACGGATAAAAAGCCCGA
>JAFGBX010000165.1 GCA_016932935.1 Promethearchaeota archaeon
CGAGACCCGCGGACGGGGGTCATCTGGTGGTTATACACCAAGATCGAGCCGCTGGAAGTCGTTTCGCACATCGTGGAGGAGGTAATCAAGATCCTCGACGAGACCGGAGAGAGGCGCATCATTTTTGACGCCCGCGGGCTCGATTCCACAGGATCGATATGGGGGATCTTCGAGCGCAGCGACCTGGTCGCGAGGTTGGTCATGGGGAAGGCGATGCGTGTTGCCGCGCTCTTCAGCGAGCGGATCCCGGCGAACGAGGCGGAGTTCATGGAGGACGTGGCCAGGAACCGGGGGATGGAGTTGACCATCCAACCCGACGAGGAATCGGCCCTGCGTTGGCTTGGCGCCGATCCAAAAAGCGGCTGATTAGCTATGCCTTCTTCTCGATGGAGGGATCCCAGGGTACGCGCGTCGCCGGGTTCCCCCCGAAGATGGCACCGGGGGGAACCGGCTCGTCCAGGCGGACGACGGCCTTCGCGAGGATGGTCGACCGATCGCCAAGCGACACCCCAGACGGCACCCGGGCGCGCTCACCGACGATGCAACCCTTACCGATCGCCACCTTCTTCACTATCAGGTGCGTCGGGGTGAAGTAATGGCTCGTGATGGCCGCTGCCCTGCCGATCGCCGCGCCGTCCTGGATCTCGACGAACTCCGTGTCGATCCACGAGTCGATCGTCCCTGCCGCCTTGCCGACCTTCACTGTTCCGAGACCGAGCTGGTTGTAGACGTAACGCCCCTTCATGGCCGTGAACGGCGTGAGCTGTAGCAGCCAGCACGGGAATTTCTTCAAGGCGCGGCGAGCGTGCCAGTGGTAGTAGTCCGGATCCTTGAAGTCACGAGGGAAGATGCCCTCGCGAGGCTTGTGGCGATGCGTCTCGAAGAACAAGAAGAACTTGGCCACTTTTATCGCGCTAAATGCGTTCAAGTAGTGAACGGCGAGCAAGTTGAAGGGGAACAGCAACCAGACGACGACGCGTCCCCACGGTTCGATGGCCATGACGACGCCGAGAACTTGCTGGAAGGCCGGAAGGCCGATCGGGTTCCAATCGAGCGCTAGGCCCAGGTACACGTATTCAAGGGCTATCGCCGGTATGATCGAGAACCACATCTCCAGCAGCATCAACAAGGCGTGCCATTTCGATGGCACGATGCAGTTCGTCATGGGGCCCATCTTCAGCCCGGTCGGCGCGGACATGGTGGTTCGATCCCTCAATCCAATCTTTTCATTTTCCTCACCGGGTTTCCGGCGTACAAGTGGTTGGCTTCGACTTGTGCATCGAGCAGCGTGCTGGAATTGGCGCCGATCACGCAGGATTCCCCGATGTTAGTGCCTGGCGCGAGGACAGAGTACGCCCCGATGACCGTCTGATTCCCGATGGTCGTGCGCCGGGCGATGTACGCGTCTTGGTAGAGGCAGTGGCTCATGACCGTGCTGTTCATCCCGATCATGCAATAGTCACCCACTTCGACCAGCTCGGAGTCGACCCAGGCCTCGTGGAGCACGACGGTCTTCCCCACGTGCACGCCGAGCGCGGAATAGGCGATCTTGTCGATCCAGGGGAACGTGGAATTGCGGGTCAGCCAGATGGCGAATTGCCGGAAGTACGTCCGTGTCTGGTAGCCGCGCATCTCCTTGCCGTCCCTCTCGAACTTGCCCTCGACGACGGGATACCGCTTCTCGACGATGGACAGCGCCACCTTCACGAAGAGGAGCGACGCGATGATGAACACGTAGGCGAGCCCGAGCACTTCAAGCGGGAGTAAAAAGACGAGCCACCATTGCTGGAGCACCATATAATAGAACGACCACCCCATGGCGACGGTCGCCATGGTCGAGCAGTAGAAGATGAAGACAAGCCATTTCGGGTGCGTCGCGGCCAGCGGCGGAGCGAGGGTCACGTGCTGGTCGTTTACCGGGGAGGCGCTTCCGGCTGCCTTCGCGTGTTCCATAGGTGGTACAATGGCAACCGAATAATTAAGTTCGTTGGAGGCAAGGTACTCTCGTGTCTGAAGATCTCGACGTTGCCAAGCTGGCTGGCGAGCTCGTGGCCATCCCGTCCGACCCGCCACGGCACCCGGAAACGGGCGTGGCAGAGTACCTCAAGGCTTTGTTCGAGGGGTGCGGGTGCCCTTGCATCGAAATCCCGACCAGGCTCGGGCCGGGCCGCCACGACCTCCTCGTGTTGAACCACGACCCGGGGGAACCGCTTGACCCCTCGAACGACGGGGGCGGGCTGCTCTTCTCCGCGCACATGGACGTGGTGCCCCCCGGGGATCCGTCGTCGTGGGAGGGGGGCAGGCTCGACCCGTGGATCGACGGCGAAGGGTACCTCCACGGGCGCGGCGCCGTGGACATGAAGGGCGGCATGGCGGCGTTCGTCTCGGCGTTCTTGAAAAACATCGATGGTGTCACGAGAGACCGGCAGGCGTTGATAGGGCTCCTCTTCACCGTCGACGAGGAGACGTCGTTGGCGGGCGCTAGCGCCTTCGTGGCGTCCCCGCACGCCCGCCTCTTCGGAAGGGCCATCCTGCCGGAACCGACGGGGCTGCAGCCGGTCCGGGGCCACAAGGGTGTCCTGTTCATGCGGTTCACGGTGCGCGGGAAGGCGGCGCACGGGGCCGTGCCGGAGCGCGGGGTGAACGCGATCCAGTTGGCCATGAGCATGTACGGGGCGATCGAAGCGGAGTTCAAGCGCGTTCTGGAAGCCAGAACCCATCCGGTTCTCGGCCGACCCACGTTAAACCTCGGCATCCTCTCCGGCGGGCAGAAGGTGAACGTGGTGCCCGACTCGTGCACGTTCTCCATCGACCGCCGGGTCAACCCAGGGGAGACGACTGGGGGCGTGATCAGGGAGATCCTGGCCGCCGCCGGGGGGCGCCCGCTCCCTGCCGGCGCGTCGGCATCGCACGAGGTCATCAACGAGAGGCCACCGTACTACCTCCCCGACGGAAACGACTTCCTCCAGGAGGTGTGCGCCTTGACCGGGCCGCCCGCTACGATGAATGGCTACACCGAGGCCGGGATATATTACAACGATGGCCACATCCCGACGGTGATCCTGGGCCCGGGCACGATCGACAGCGCGCACGTGGCCAACGAGAAGGTCTCCGTCGCGGAGCTGGAGGCGGCGGAAAGGATATATGCGAGGATCATGCTGGATCATTCCAACAGAAAGGGACGACCACGGGTTGAGGCAAGTGAGTGACGCGGGAACAAAGCTCGCCATGTTCGACATGGACGGCACGATCGTGGCCTTCTCCATCGATTCCATAGCGGCCCGGTCTGATGTCATCCAGTTCCTCAAAGGCAAGATAAACCTACCCGATGACGTCCTTGACGTCAAGTTCATGACCACGGAGCTCGTCATCCGGTCGAAGGAGTACTTGAAACGAGTCAACGCGGAACAGCCAGACTGGAGCGGGATCCGCGCGGAAATCTACAAGATTGTCGAGGCTTACGAGGATAAAGCTGCAGAGATCAGCGAGCCGATCGACGGCATCGCAGACGTTCTCGCTGAAATCGAGCGCGCTGGCATCGTGTCCGCGATCTGCACCTACAACTCCACGCGGAACGCCAGGATGGTTCTCGCGCGCACGAACCTGGCCCGCTACTTCTCCCTCGTGGTGGGCCGCGACATGGTGCCGGACATGACGAAGCCGAACCCCGCCCACGGGCGCTACATCCTCGACGAGCTGGGGGTTTCCGCCGAGAACGCATGCATGATCGGCGACCACCCGTTCGACATCGACATGGCGGTCGCCCTGGGGATGAAAGGGATAGCCATCACGAGCAACAGGCATCCACCAGCCGACTTCGCACGGTTCCAGGACATCACCATCGTGAGCGACGAGGATTACCACCTGCTCGCGCCAGCCATCAATCGCGCCCTACGCGTCGCGTGATGTACCACCGATGGCTGGCGAGGGGCGCCGCGGCCACCCGTTCCAAAATATTTATGCTCCCTCCACCTTTCCTTGGTCAATTCGTCCGTCCCTCGTTCGAGATCGGATACCCATGACCGACAAACCTCGCGTCTTCATAGCCTCCACCGTTTTCGGCGACATCGCAAGGAACCCCCTCTTGTCGACGGCCGTCCGCAATAGGATCGACAAGGCCTGGTCAGATCTGCGTCAAGTGGCCGACGTGCACGTGTTCAACGGCCGGTTTCCCGAGGCCTCCGAGATCAAGAAACAAGTCCAGGATCCAAGGACTTTGTTCGTCGGATGCCACTTGTCGCACAAGATCGACGTGGAATGGCTCGCCGGATCGAACGTCATCGCCGTTTGCACAGCGACGATGGGCTTCGACCACGTGGGCCAGGCGCCGGGCCTCATCATCACGCACACGCCGGGGGTGCTCAACCTCGCCGTCGGGGACTACACGGTCGCCCTCATCGAGACGGCACTGCGTAACACGAACGTCCTTCACGATCGGGTTTGGTCGGGCGAGTGGAGCAAGACGGCCATGCCCTGGGATCTCGACGGGGACATCTCCAGGTCGCTCGACGGCCAGGTGCTCGGCATCGTAGGGCTCGGTGAGATCGGCATAGAGCTCGCCCGTCGCGTCCAGCCGTGGAAGGTGAGGATCCTCTACTACGACATCGTGCGGCGGGAGGACGCGGAGAAGCAATTCAAGATGGAGTTCTGCCCAGACATGAAGGCCGTGTTCAAGGAGGCCGACATCGTCTCTTTACACATCCCGCTCAATAAACACACCCAAGGCATCATCGACAAGTCGCTCCTGGCCGAGATGAAGGACGGCTCCCTCCTCGTGAACACGGCGAGGGGCGGGATCCTCAACACCGCCGACCTCATCGAGCTGCTCGACTCGGGGGCGAAGAAGATCAACTTCGCCACCGACGTCTACGAGGCCGAGCCGGTGCACGTCGACGTGCTGGAACGGTTCAAGCAAATAAAACTCAAGCATCCGGAGCTGCGCTTCGTGTTCATGCCCCACAACGCGTCAGCCGACGGGAACACCCGGGGAACCATGGCCAAGATGCTCCTGGAGGATCTCTACTGGCTCATCACCTCAAAGCGTCTGGACGACCTGAAGCGGTGCCGGATCATCGCCCCGCAAAGGAAGGCGCTGTTCGAGGACGGGAAGGAGAAAGAGTACCGGATCAGCAAGTACTGGCAAGAGAGGTGACCCGCGCGGATGCCCGGCAAGAAGATGGTCATCGTCGGCGAGATGAACTGCGACTTGTTCTACAAGAACGAGTTCTTCAAGCAGCTCGAGGAGAGGGTCGCCGAGCGGGTGGGGCGCGCGATCGCGACGGGGATCGCCGCGGATCGGGCCGGGCTCAAGAAGCTCGTGCACGAAGCGATAGCAGACTTGCCAAAGAAGAACCCGGGCGAGGCACGCATCAAGCGCGGCGGGAACGGGAACAACTCGACCGAGCTGTTCGGCAAACTCGGCGTGCCCATCAAGCTCGTCTCCGTCACGGGCACCGGGTCGGAGTGGATGAAGGCGGAGCTCGCGGCCATGGGCGTCGACACGTCTTGCATCTTCCAGGTGCCGAAGACGCAGCCGATATCGACGATCATCGATGACCCGACGACGACCAAGATATTCACGGCCGCGAACTTCAAGCAAGAGATGAACTTCTCGTCGATTAAGCTCAAAAAAGAGGATCTCGCGGACGCGACCATCGCGTTCTTCACCCCGATGGGTGCCAAGTTCGAACCGGTCCTGTCCATGCTCCAGGAAATGAATGCAGGCATCACCATCGCCATCACGGTCGAGATCCAGGCCATCGACAAGCTCGAGACCTTGAAACAAGTGGTTAAAAACAAGGTCGACATGCTGTTCGTCAACAAGGCGGATGCACTGAACATATCGGGGAAACAAACGATCGACGAGGCAGATCAAGTTCTCTCGCACTTCGCAAAGATTCGTTTCATCACGTTGGGTGCCGAGGGCTCGCTCATCAGTTCTGATTTTACCGCGCCGGTGACCTTGCCCGTCTTCAAGGTCAAGGTCGCGGATCGGACGGGCGCGGGGGACGCGTTCGCGGGAGGCGTCTTGTTGAAGTGCCACGAGCTAACCGAGCAAGGCGATAACCTCGTCGAGCACCTGAAAAAAGCTAGCGACGAGGAGCGCCGGGGGAACCTCAAGGATCTCGGAATGTTCGGAACCGCGGTCGCGGCGCTGAAGGTCTCGAAAGGACGCACGCCGTCGCGTGAAGAAGTGGGGGACTTCTTGTTGAAAAACAAATTGTAGGCGGTTTAGAACTCCAGGTACCGCGTGTTCGTGAGCCGAGTCGGTTTTTTCCCGGCCTCGATTTTGAAATTGTCCTCGAAGTTTATCGCACCCCAGCCGGGAACCATTATCTTCGGCTCCAGGGAGATGGCCATGTTCGCTTCGAGCGGCGTGTCCACGGCCTTCAAGATGAACGGGGGTTCATCGAGTTCCAGGCCGATCCCGTGGCCGAATCCCTGGTAGTACTGACCGTTCCCTTCGAAGTACCTCTCGATCTTGACGCCTGGCTCAGGGTCTCCGATGCGGGCGAGCTCGGTTTCGGCGACCTTGAACAATTCGCTAGCTTTCAAGCCGGGCGCCATCGCGTCGATTGCCCTGTCGTAGGCCAACTTCAAGTTGCGGTACCGTTCCTTGTAATACTTCGGGTAGGTGCCGTTAATGACGTACGACCGGGCATGGTCGGCGTGGTACCCGTCCACGAGCACCGCGTAGTCGCAGACGAGCAAGTCCCCCTCCTTCAAGACCTTGTCGGACGGGCCGTAAGGGATGGCTGGCGAAAAACCCGCGCCGCTCATTATCGGGAAGGTGCTGGGCTTCCACAAGGCCTCGCCGCTGGTGACGATGAAAAAGTTGTTGTAATTCGTAAACGCGTTGTTATCGTAGATGCAATAATGTTCCGATCGGTTTTTTTTGGCGACGTGGATCATCTCCGCCGCGATGTCGCGTTCCGTGGTGCCGGGGATGAAGCGGTTCATGGTCATCTCGTAGACGACTTCTTGCGTCTTCTCGGCAACTTTCGCCGCGGCGGTGGCTTTCTCGATCTCGCCGGCGTCCTTCACCATGCGGAGCCACCTAAGCCCGTCCGAAACGTTTTCGACTTGCACGCCGGCGCCGAACCCCTTGGTAAAGGACAAGTAATAGGAGGCGGGCAGCCCGTTCAGCTCCATCCCCACCTTCCCTTGACTGCTGGGTAGCGCCGCCAGCACCGCGTCCAGCGTGTCCCTCGTGCTGCCAAGGGGTCGGATCCACTCCTTGGGAAACCAGGAATGCTCCCGGGCAAGGTCGATATTGCGCCGGACGAGTAGGACGGGATCCTGGTCATTGTTGATCACGAGGTGCGATGCCTGGGCCGATCCCGACAGCCAGTATATGTTACGCGTGTTGATCAGGACGA
>JAFGBX010000166.1 GCA_016932935.1 Promethearchaeota archaeon
GAAGTATGTCGAGCTGCTCGAGCGCGGGTTCCGGAGCATGTTCCCGTTCGACGCGATGGGGGCACGGGCGGCACCGGGAAAGAAGCACGGGGCCGCGGGATCCGTGCTCGACGCGTGGCTTGGATGAAGGGGACGTGGCGATGGCGGTTACGATCACGGTTCCAACCGCGGTATCAGGCCCGCTCGTCTTTGTTAGATGATGTGTATGAGCATCAAGCACGCTGCCGCGAACCTTACTCGAGCGGACCGAGCAAGTCGATTGTGGTGCTAAACCTTGCTCAATCGAACGTTGTTTGCAGCCGGGGCGCGAGCTTGCGCGTGCGCCCGTCCTTCTCCGCGACGACGAGCTTGGCCTCGACGAGCTTGTCGACGTGATACTTGACAGTCTTGTGGTCAAGTCCGAGGCGCTTCGCTATGATGTTCCCGTAGATCCCGGGCTCGGCCTCGATGATGTTCAGGATCTGGAGGGTCACCTTGCTCTTGACGAGCGTAATGTCGATGTCCTTGATGGGGTTCGCCAATGAAAGGGGGAAATAGACCACGTACTGGCCGACGCTCTTCTTGCCGATGACCTTGTAGTCGCACAGCACCTCCAGATGCCAGACGAGGTTGCCGGGGGCGAGGTCCGTCCTCCGCATGAGCTCGTTGAAGTGCACGCCGGGCTCTTGCAAGATCGCGTCGATGATGAGCACGCGGTTCTCGTTCTCCAGCACCTCGTCGATCGTGAGCTTGTGGCGTGCCTCGACGTCGCGGGAGGCTCTTGCCTTGATGAACTCGCGGTATTCCTTGCCCGAGAACGAGGCCGCCGCCGCGACCAGGGTCAAGGCAGCGAGCACCGCCCCAGCCGACATCATCCCCGTGGCGAGCGCCTGCTGCTGCTTCACGAACTCGTCGTTACCCGTGGGGGGTTCATCGGGCTGCGTGGCGGTCACGTTCGAGGCGAATACAGAGAAGAAGCAGGCACTTTCGTTTATCTCGACGTCGGTGACCAGCCACGTCCCGCCGACGAGCGTCGTGGGAAGCACATGCCAGCTGGAGTTGTCATACACGCTCCACTTGTCGGTGGCGGATATGCCGTATTCCTCACCGACCGGCACGCCAAGGCTGATCCTGCCGCCGGTCTCGCTGAAGAGGAAGAAGAGGTAGGAACCCCAACGCTGATCATACCGCGTCGTTTTCCCGTCGTCATAGAACCACGGATCGACGAATTGAAGGAAGTATTCGAAGTTCTGGGCGAACAGGCTCATGTCGGAGCTGGCGTTGATCGTGACGTTCACGTGCTGGAACCGCAACGGGATCCCTATCGAGAGCGTGAGGTGGACGTCCACGTCAGAGGAAAAGGCGTATTGATTGTTACCAGTGAAGTTGTACAAGACCACGCCCTCGTTCGCGCGGATCGTGTCCGTCACGATAAAACCTGGTACTTGTTCCACGCGTGCCGAAGCTATCCCTACGCATTGTGCAAGAAACAGCGTCACCGCAGCGACGGCAATGAACCAGGCCGCTGCGTTATGGCCTGGCCTTCTACCCATGGGTGCCACGAACGGAGGTTAGACTACCACATTTACTCGGGATGAGAGGAAGAAAGACAAACCCCTTAAATACGGTAAGGTACGGTTCTCCCCGCGAGCACCTCAGCACGGCGAGCAAATCAGTGCTAAAACGCTAGCCGAGGTGATGACTTCGGCCACGTCGATCACGAGCTTGGCGACGGGTACCATTACCTCCAGGATGGATCCCCTATGAATCTGGCGCGCTGCACGGCCAAAAACCTTCCAGGCGACGATGTATGCGCAGCAAGCGATGCCAATCGATGTTGGAATGAAGGGATGGACGAGAGGCGCGACGGCTCGGTTGGCCGCGAACCACACCAATACCAGCGTCGCAGTGAACGCGACTAGCGAAGCCGGCACGTGAACGACGGCCTCCCATACGATCGCGGCGCGCCACCTACTCACGTTGAACAGCACGGCGGTGGTGATGAGGAGTACAAGAAGGAAAGCCGAGCCCGCTATTATACAATCGAGCTTGAAAGCGCCTCGCTCCACGAGGCTCGTACACGCCGCATAGGACACGCACTCACAAGTAAGCAAGGCGATACACGTGCCCACTTGTCGCCTCGAGAGTTGCAGAGAAAAGAAAGCAGCACATGCGGGTCTCGGGGACGTAGCTAAGCCCCTCAAGAGCTTCCAGGTGGCGATGCGCCCGCCAACAAGGAAGGCCTTGTCCGGGGCCTCTTCCGTTTTGAGAGGCGCAATCATATGAGACCGGTCGTGTGGTGTTATGCATGGGTGGCTCCACGCCCTTTAAAGCACTTAGGTAGCCTTCTTCCCGGTTTTGTGAGATGCTTAGATAAAAAGGAAGGGTTGGCGGTTTCGGTTTCTGGCCTTGGTTCACTCGACCTTCAAGTCCTGGTCGGATCTCCACAGGCCGTGGATGTTGCAGTAGCTCGTGGCGATGATCTTACCCGGCTTCTCGGTCTTGAGTGCCACGATGGCTTGTGGCTCCGTGTAGACGCCGCCCTTGTCTGGGCCCTCGGCCGACTCGCCGTGGGCGGAGAACTCGCTGCCGCCGAGCTCGACGGGGAACTTGGCCCCCTCTGGCCAGAAGATGACCTTGATCCAACGGATGTGGTGTTCCGTCTTGTTCGGGTGCGGGATCTCCTTTCCCACGGTGACCTTGATGACGATCAACTCGCCTTTCTTCACGCTTGCAGGTGCTTCGATGACGGGCACGTGTTTCTCGGCCTTGAAGTCGGCCGTCTTGTACAGTTCGCTCATGGTAAGTCCTCTCGTCGACATGTTAGTGTTTTCCAGGAACGCACCACGCATCACGAGGGGCTCCTGGAACCGAGCATAACGAGGCTCGATCTGCAAATAAGGGTTACGGTTGTGGGAAAACGGCATCGAAGTATCCGGTTTATTTTGCCGCCATCACGATAGGTTCAAAAAAGGCACGGCGCTATTATGGCACGACGGTCTTGCACGACCTCACGCGTGAACATCATGGCGTCTTACATCTGCACGGTCTGTGGATGGGTATACGACGAGGCGAAGGGAGACCCCGACTCGGGGATCAAGCCAGGTACCCTCTGGAAGGACGTGCCGGACGACTGGGTTTGCCCGGTCTGCGGCGCAGCCAAGAGCGATTTCGATAAGCAGTAATCGAGTGCAAATGCCTTTAATCCCCCTTTTTTTTCCGTCCAGCACCCGGATCGCCACGCGCTCGCCCGCGGCTGAAAACAAGGGCCATGCTGCCACGCCACCTATCGATGCACGCCAATGCATTTTTATCACCTACGTGCGAAGATGACAAGCAAGACCGTGCCCCGAGGATGGTATTATGTTCTTCCAATGCGAGAAATGCTTGAAGGTGTTCGAGCTGGACGACGAGCACCCGGAGATCCCCGAAGCCTGCCCGAATTGCAGCGCAAAGTGCACATTCACCGACGTCACGGACTACACAAAGACGCCGAACGCGATCGACATGAACCTTGTAAAGAAATAAAATAGCTTTTTTTTCCGGATCGGTCAGCTCGCCGACAACCGCCTCGATCTCTTAGCAATATAAAATTAGTTGGTAATGAATTCCTGGCCAATCACGCCTTCGGCCAGACCTTCTTGAACGCGGACTTGGGGAACCGGCAGTACCCGCACTCCTCGGGCGGTTCGTTCCCGTAGTAGACCGCCCCGCAGATGCGGCAGCGCCAGACCGTCTGCTCTGCGTCGAGGCCCTCCACGGCCGCCACGTCGGGCGCCTTCGAGCTCCACAAGGTCGGCAGGTCTTCCAGCGCGGGCATCACGGGCTTGTACCCGTCCATCGCGTAGCGCGACACGACGATGCGCTGCACCTCGGACGTGCCCTCGTAGATCGTGAGCACCCGCAGGTCCCGCAGCAACTTCTCTATCGGGAAGAACTTGGTGTACCCGTAGCCCGCGAACAGCTGCAACGCCTGGTATGCGACCTCGTACGCGGCCTCCGTGGCGTAGAACTTGGTCAACGACGCCGTGATCGTCGGATCCTTGCCCGTGTCCGCTTCCCACGCCGACTTGTATGTGAGCAGCCGCGCGGTCTCGACCTTCTGGTACATCTCGGCGATGCGGAACTGCGTGTTCTGGAAGTCGCCCAGCGGCTGCCCGAACGCCCGCCGCTTCTTCACGTAGTCGATGGCGAACTCCATGGCCGACCGGGCCGCGCCTACGGCGAAGCTGCCGATGATCGGCCGCGTGCGGCTGAAGGTCTTCATGCCCAGCGCGAAGCCCTTCCCGGGGCCCGCGAGCACGTTGGCCGCGGGCACACGGCAGTCCTTGAACTTGATAGCGACCGTGTTCGACGGGCGCTGGCCCATCTTCGGGATGTGCTCGCCGATCGTGATGCCCGACGACCTCATGTCGACGAACAGCGCGACGATGCCCTTGTGCTTGAGGGCGGGATCCTCGGTCGCGAAGACCGAGCAGTAGTCCGCGTAGCCCGCGTTCGTGATCCAGTACTTGGTGCCGTTGAGGACGTAGTCGTCGCCGTCCTTCTTGGCGAGGCACCTGATGCCCGCGACGTCCGACCCCATCATGGGCTCCGACGTGGCGAAGCTCACGATCTTGGGCTCCTTGACGAGCTCGGGGAGGTACTTCCGCTTGGCCGCCTCGTTTTCGCTCATCATGAGTGGCTCCTCGCCCAGCGTGTTGCCGAAGATCGACGTGCCCATCGCCGGGTCGGCGGCGGCGATCTCCTCGACGACGATCGCCTCGTCCATGAGGCCCAGGCCCTGCCCGCCGTACTCCTTCGGGATGCTCAGGTTGATCAGGCCTGCAGCGTGGGCCTTCTTCACCAGGAACACGGGCATCTGGTCGTGCTCATCGAAGAACCGCGTGACGGGCAGGATCTCCTTGAGCGCGAAGTCCCGCGCCTTCAATTGCAGCTTTTTCTGCTCCTCTGTCATGCTGAAGTCCATGGCTCTCTCACCCTTCTCCCCCAGCCCCTCGCTTTCTCTTGGCCGGGATCGCTTTGACCTCCCTTGCGAGCTCCTGGCCGAGTTGCTCGGCCTTCTCGAGGTCAGCGGCCTTCGGCGCGCCCTGGTACTCGAGCGGGCCGATGTGGTCCCAGAACATCTTCTCGGTCTTCTCGGCGAAGTGCTTCTGCGCCCCGCCGACCCAGCCGTAAGAACCGATGCGTAGCACCTTCTTGTGCCAGAAGTGCTTGAGCTTCATGAGCTCGAGGACGTAGTCCACGGGCGGGAAGATGGTGTACTCGTAGGTCGGCATGGCGATGACGAGCCCCGCCGACTGCCACGCGGACGCGAGCACCCACGACGCGTCGGTCTCCGGCACCTTGTGGATGGCCACCTTCACGCCCTCCTTAGCGATGCCGCGGAGCGCGGCGCGCATGATCGTCTCCGTGTTGCCGTACATGCTGCCCCAGATGACCGTGATCTCCGGCTCGGCGTAGTCACTCATGTACCCCGCGTAACGGATGTATTCGTCGATGATCCTCTTGGGATCCTTCCGCCAGATGAGGCCGTGCGACGGCGCGATGACCTTGATGTCGAGCCCGCCGAGCTTCTTGATCGCGTTGATGACAGACGTCGAGAACGTGGCCACGATGTTCGCGTAGTAGCGCAAGGTCTCGTTCTCGAAGAAGTGCCGGTCGTCGTCGCTGATCGTGTCGTCGAAGATGCAGCCCTTGAGGGCGCCGAACGAGCCGAACGCGTCGCACGGGAACAGCACCTTGGTCGACTTCTCGTACGTGACCATGGTCTCGGGCCAGTGCACGTTGGGCGCGTAGAAGAACTGCAGGACCTTCCCGCCGCCCAGGTCGAGCTCCTCGCCGTCCTTCACCGCACGAACCCTCTCCTTCAGGCCGTAGAACGCCTCCACGAGCGGCACGCCCCTCTCCGAGGTTAGTATCTCGGCCGTGGGGCACAGCTCCCTGATGTGCGCCACGAAGCCCGTGTGGTCGGGCTCGAGGTGGTTCAGGATGATGTAGCTGATGTCCTTCATTGCCACGCCGATCGAGGCGAGCTGGTCGATGATGTTCTCAGACGAGCCGCCGCCGCCAGCTTTCACGAGGTCGATGAGGGCAACCTTGTCACCTTTAACGATGTATGAGTTGATGGACACGCCGTAGGGGATGGGCCAAATGCCTTCGAATAAATCGTTCGTATAGACGTTGACGCCCGTCCACCAGATGCCGTCCACGATTTTCTCAGATGTCATATTCTTACCCCCAAGTAGTTGTCATGTCGTGGCAAACAAGGGCGCACGCGTTTTAAAAGACCTTTCGTTATCGGTGATTTGTCCTGGCTGGCGGTGGGATGCAGCCTCAGCGGGTTGGCTTCGGCCCTCCAAGCGCCTTCTTGAAATAGTACCGCGAGAAGAGGACGAACGAGACCACGATCACGGCAAAGATAACGATCGAGATCACCTGGAGGCTCAAGGGGTTCCCTATAAAACTCTTGATGTACAAGGTGAGGAAGATGCCAACTGCAAGCGTGCAAACACAATACCCGATGAGCAAGAGCGAGACGTCAATGACCAGCCAAAACTTATTCGAGGGGGCCCACTTCATCAAGGAATTGTTGTCGCAGTTGTCGGGCTCGTAGAAGACCGTGATCTTCGCGCCGGGCGGGTACTTGCTAACGATCTTTTCTTGTCCCTCCTTGTCGTTCGACCACCAGTTGGTGATGTCTCCGACATGGGTGTATTTCTTTCCCTCGACGATGAAGTGGTACGTTATAACCGGCTTGTAGGTTGTCCCGTCCGTGTCGTCGAACACCTCCAGCTCGGCTTCCCTGACCACGCCTTCCACCGTCGAGCGCCTCCTCGTGGCCTCACCCGAGTCATCGAATGCCTTTACCATCCCGGCGATGTCCATCGGAACGAGGATGAGTATCAGGCCTAGCCACAACAAAAACACGCCCCAGTTCGCGCCGATCGAACCGCCCGATCCCCCGATCCGCTCGATCGCCCCGAAGAAGCCAGACAACGCCGCTCCCCACTCCGTCGCTCGAACGGCTGGCCACCCGGCCACCAGGTCAAGGACGGGCATGGATACGAAGGTCATGATGAAGAGGATGGATACAGCGACCCGCCTTCTTGTGCCCATGGAGACACCTTGAATGGCCGACCATTTATACATGCCGCTCAAGCCCTATGCTTCGCGAGCTCCTTCTTGATGGTCTCGAGTTGCTGGCACTCGCGGCAGTGCTTCTCGTAGTACATGCGGACGGCGGCCTGGAGGTCTTGCCCCTTCCCGAACGTGAGGGCCTTCACGGTTCCCTCGCAGCAGAGCTTCTCCGTTTCCCCACCGGGATCCTTCTCGTAACCGAAGGCGGGGCAGCACGCGAGCAAGACGCTGAGCTCCACCTCGGCGCTGGACTCCATGAGGTACTCGACGTCGGGCATCGCGTACAGCTCCATGCCCAGGTCGTTGAGCCGCTGCACCGCCTTCTCGGCGAGGTCGTGGACGGTCGCCCGCTCGTCGAATCCTGCGAGTTCTTCCGCCTTGTCGCGCAGTGTCGACGCTTTCTCCTTGATCCGCGGGTTGACGACGTCCACGAACGCGTCGTCGAACCGGTCGAGGAACATCCGGTAGAAGGCGCCCACGGAGATCCTCGTCTGCTTCCACTCGTGCTCCTCGTGCATCCGCTCGTAGTGCTTCACGAGGTCGTGGAACCTCTCGAGGAACTGCTTCTTCTGCGCCCTTGCAGACATGCTCATATGCCTAGACTGCCATAGGCATAAAACCACCTCTACCAACTGGTTAGCAACCATGGAGGGCAAAATCGTGCTGGTCACGGCGGTGTCCGGCGGCATCGGCCAGGCCATCTTCAAGGGCGTCGCGCCGGCCGCGAGGGGCGTCGTGACGTCGAGCCGCGGCGGGAAGGAGGCCTTCTGGAAGGACGGCGGCTGGCCGCGGAACGCCACTCATGTGGCCGGGGACATGACGCGGGAGGCGGACGTCGAGGGCTTGTTCAAACATGCCCTGGCGCTGCACGGGCGGCTCGACGTGGCCGTCAACTGCGTCGGGGGGAGCATGTTCGGCCACCGGATCGAGGACTTCCCGGCAGACGAGTTCGACCAGGTCGTGGCGACGAACCTGCGCTCGGCGTTCCTGTTCACCAAGCACGCGATCCGGGCCATGAAGGGGAACGGCGAGGCCGGCGGCAACATCGTCCACGTCGTCAGCATCTCGGCCAAGAAGATCGCCGCCAACAAGGCCCCCTACGGCATCGCCAAGGCTGGCCTTGCCAAGCTCGTCCACTACGCCGCGCACGAGGCGGCGGATTACGGCGTCCTCGTGAACGGCATCTCCCCCGGTTACGTTTTCACCCCGCGCCACGAGACGGAGATCGACGAGAAGGCCGCGAGGACAGGGAAGCCGCGGGCGCGCGTCGCCGACGGCCTCGTCTCCGGCCAGTTACTCAAGAAGCACCTGCTGCCGGCAGACCTGCTCGACGCCGTGCGGCTCCTTTCTACCACCCGCGTGATGACGGGGCAGATCATCAACGTGGACTACGGCGAAGTCCTATCCTACTGAAGCACCGATCAAGACCTGGAACGCGCCGCATGGTGTACTGGTATCCTTGGGAACCACGCGTGATGCAGTTGCATGTTCCTGACCATCCCCGCGGAAGGCGTGCGGGTTCGCGGGGTTCGAGACCGGGGAGGCCGTCGATGACACGTCATACGGCGACGTGATCGGCGCGACATTCGAGACGGAGCGCGCCTGCTCGGACATCCAGGGTGGCGGCATCGATGACGGTTCACGGCCCCCTCCAAGGCCCCGGGGCACGTCACGTCCCTAGATGCACCAAGTTTTATTACACGATACCGCCTTTCCTTGAACCATAGTATATTGGGAACGCGCAACTCAACGGACGCGCGGCCATAGAAGACGGAGCACGAGCGACACATGGCAAAATTGCGCAAGGCGGACTGGTTCTTGATCATCACGGTCGCCGGATGCCTCGTCCTGGCCGCGATC
>JAFGBX010000167.1 GCA_016932935.1 Promethearchaeota archaeon
GGTGACCTCGAACGATATGTGGTCGAGCTCGCTCGCCCGCACGTTCGGAAACCGCGGGTCCTCGAGCCCGGCCGCTAGCGCCATGTGGACCACGCCCGCGACGAGGGGCTCGCGGGCCTCGAT
This sequence comes from Promethearchaeota archaeon, assembly GCA_016932935.1. Taxonomy (GTDB): domain Archaea; phylum Asgardarchaeota; class Lokiarchaeia; order Sigyniarchaeales; family Sigyniarchaeaceae; genus Sigyniarchaeum. The sequence goes on from JAFGBX010000167.1 coordinate 124, forward strand.
CATCCCGATGCAGCCGCGGAGGGACTCGTCGACCGGCAGGCCGTGCTTCCTGAGCGTCACGAACACGCCGGACATCTCCCTCAGCTTCGGCGGGCAGTCGCCGGGCACGGGCAGCTCCTCGCCCGTCTTCAGCTTGGTCTCGAGTGACCTCCTGGCGAGCTTGACGAGGTAAGCCCCCTCCTCGTCGGTGAACGTGTATTCGCTTGTACTCATACCTTTTTCACACTCGTCCTTGCATTGGTCGCGGTCATTTCACGAGCTTGAGCTTGACGCTCATGCCGTTCTTCAAGTTCTTGAACATGTCCAGGTTCTCCTTGACCTCGCCGATCCTGACCGCGTCGACGGTCGATTCGCCCACTTGCAGAACCACCGAGTCGAGCCGGAAGGAGTATCCGATCTCTCCGGGGCGCAGCTTGCCGGGCTGGCCTTCCTTGCCCTTTTGAATTCCGATCTCGAACACTATCGCGTCCTTGTTGGCCTGGTCGTTCCACCGGGCCCGGCCGGCGATGAACTTCCCTTGCATGAGCTGGTAGATCGCCTTGACGGTCAGGGGCGCCGCGGAGCGCTGGAGGCGCGCGCCGGCGGTGCCGAGGTCGGGCACGTCGATGACGATCGGGTAGAATTCTGCAGACGTCTATGCTCACCCTTGGAACGCGCTGCGCCGGGTCAGCTCGTCCATGACCTGGACGAGGCGCTGCTCCAGCTCGTGCCGCTGCCGCAAGTACTCGGCTTTCGGAACGGCGCGTCCTCTATTGAATTGATCCTCCAGCGATATAATGCTTTGCACGAGGGCGTCCCTCTCGCGCTCGAGCTCGCCGGACCCGGCCATCGCTGCCACCGAGGATTTGCGGGATTTCGAGGGGAGTTACTTCCGCTTTTTCTCGATCTCGAACAAGTACTTGTTGCAACCCTCGCAGCGGATGAAACGACGGGTCTTTCCCTCGAAGTAGAACAGTTCCAAGCGGAGGCTCTTGTCGCATATGCTGCATTTTGCCTTGTCGACGGCCTTGCTCTCCACGAGAACCCCACCCAGATCCCGAGGATCCTTGAGGAAGTTCTTGGGCCGCGCGACGTCCAGGACGATGGTCTGCTTCGGCTCGTCGTCGAAGTCGAAAAAGCCAGGTCTCATCGCTACGTCGACTCGGATGAACGCGTGTGGTAGATCATCCATGTACCAGTACATTAATAAGGCATTTATATCCCTCGAAAAGCGCACCTGGGCGGGACGGCCAGGCTGCCCAGCTCGGGTGGACTCAAAAGCGCCGCATCGAGATCTCCATACTGGAAACCAGCCGGTCGCGATCCCGGCCCCCGTCCTTGTCGGGCCGGTCTCGTGGAGGGCGCGCGGGCTCGCTGGATATCGTGACGTGTTTTTGCATGACGCCCATCACGGCCTCGAGCAGCAACGCGGCCCGCACGGCCACGTTGATGGCCTGGCCCTTGGCCTTGAAGACGATGAGGTCGATCCCCGCGTTGAGTTTGTCCAGGGCTGGTTCGACGTATTCCTTCCTGATGACGTCGTCCGCGAACACCTCGACCGCGCTGACGAAGACGTAGAACCCGTCGCCGCGCTGCTCCATGCGTGGTTCGAAACGGCGCCGCAGCTCTCCGAACCCGGGATCCCTCCTCGAGCGCCGGGCCGGGCCTGCGCTGCCACGCTCCCGCCGCCCGCCCGCGTCGTCCTTCGGCCGCCCCCGCTCGCCGCGCTGCCGCCCGTCCCGGCGATCCCTGTCCCGGCCGCCATCGCGGCCCCTTTCGCCCATGATCGCTCACGCTTGCTATTCCGGGAATCCATCCGAACGCGATGTCACTCCCGCGGGCCGGCTTAAAAACGCGATGAGTATTAGGACTCGTCTTCATTCACGGATCTGGCCGTAAGCGTGCATGATAACGGATGCGCGCGGTACCCGTCGCACCCGCTTCGCCGCCACGGTAAATTAAACGGAGGTCAAGGCCATGATCGCCGAACCGAGCAAAATGACCCGCGAACTCCAGGAGCTCCTCAACTCGAAGTCAGCGTGGATCCTCGACCTCGACGGCGTGGTGTACCGCGGGAAGGAGGCCGTGCCGGGGGCGGCGGAGGCGGTCGCCCTGGTCAAGCGGGCCGGGAAGCGGGCCTTGTTCCTCACGAACAACTCCACGAGGACGCGTGAGGCGTACGTGGACGTCCTTCGCGGCATGGGGATCGAGTCGGCCACCGACGACGTCTTCACGAGCGCGTCGCTCGCGGCCGCGTGGCTGGTGGAACACGTCAAGTCGAGCGGGTCGAAGCCAGAGGATGTCATCATCTACGTGATCGGTGAGGATGGGCTCAAGGCCGAACTGCAACGGCAGGGGTTTTCCATCGCGGGGGAACAGGACTTCGACCGCGGCGCCGCCCCACACGGCAAGGTGGGGTTCGTCGTCGTCGGGCTCGACCGGCAGCTCACGTACCACAAGCTCCACATCGCCCTCAACTGCATCTCCCGCGGCGCGGCGTTCCTGGCGACCAACGACGACCCGACCCTGCCGGTGGAGGGCGGCACGCTCGCGCCGGGGGCAGGGGCCATCGTCCAGGCGCTCGTCACGTGCTCGAAGCACCCGCCCGACTACGGCAGCCCGTTCGGCAAGCCGAACCCCTTGGCCTTCCACGAGATCGCCCGCGCCACGGGGATACCGACGGGGAGCATGGTCTCCATCGGCGACCGGCCCGAGACCGACGTGCTCGCGTCGAACAGGGCCGGCGTCACGAGCATCCTCGTGCTCACGGGCGTCACGCGCGAGGGGGACGCAATCCCAGACGGGATCGAGCCGGACGTCGTCCTGGAGTCCATCAGCGCGCTGGACGACGTCCTTTCAACTTGAAAGCGACCGCGCGATGCGCTGCGATGGCCTGTCGGTCGAGTTTGCATGCAAGGGGATTGTGATGGTCCGCGGCCGAAAGCTTATCTTGGGCTGCTGCGGAGGTTCTTCTGATCTTTGAGAGGCGAAAACGAGGTTTACCTTTCCACGCCCGTCCGGTGACCGACCCGTGAACAAGGACACGTCAAGCAAAGTGCTGTCATTCTCGATGATATCCGTCGGCGTCATGCTCACCTTGACCTTCGGATTCGTGCCGACGCTTAACATCTTGCGCGAGACAGGCTTCGGGGAGATCTACGCGCTGCTGTTCTGGTTCCCGTTCGGGGGGTCTTGTCTAATCGCTGGATCCATCGTGGACAAAGTCAAGGATCGGAGCTTCTGCTGCTTCTTCTTCGTGGCATGGGGGGGCACCGCTCTCTGCTTGAACCTTACCACCTCGGACTACGTGGCGACGCTCTCTCTGATCTCCGCCATCGCCGTCATCACCGGTTTCTGCGTTTCCTTCAGCACGGCATACATCGCGTCGACGATCCCGGTCAACCGGCGTGGGTACGCGGTCGGGTGGCGGCTGGGAATCGGCTGGTTACTCGTCGCCGTGACAGCCCTCGTGTCGGGCATCAGTACGTACGCCAACGTCACTGCCCTGGGCATCGTGGAGATCGCCCTCGGGGTCGTGTTGTTCGTCGACCTCAAGGCAAGAAGGAAGGACACCGCCTGGAAGCAGCTGGTCAACGTCCCAAAGGACTTCAGCGTGTCGAAGAACGCGTTCATCTTCTACACAAGTTCGGTCGTGTTCGGCCTGTTCCTCGGGATCGTCGTCTTCATCATGGGCACGGAGATGAGGCGCGGCGAGCTCGGGACGTCGATCTACCTCCGGAACATAGAGGGGGTGTTCCTACTGGCGGAGAGCGCGGGCCTCTACATCGTGAACTTCGACTTCGCTGCGGTCGGGCTGTTCTGCGCCGTCGTGAGCCCGATGTTCGGCAAGCTCACCGACAAGATCGGCCGCAAGCACATCTACTTCTTCGCGAACGTCTTGCTGCCCACCACGCTCATGCTATTCCCGTTCATGGACTTTTTCGTCGTCTCCTTCGTCAACGTGCTGTTCTACAGCTTGATCTGCTCCATCTACATGATCATCGATTCGACCGTGTGGGCCGACCTGGCGCCCGAGGAGGAAATGGCGAGGTTCACGGGCATCGGGCTGTCCGCCCTCGGCATGGGCGGCGGCCTGGGATACGTCGTCGCCTGGGGGATGACCCTTCCTCAGGCCATCCCCGTGCTCGACCTGACCGTCATGATGATCATCGTGCTCCTCCTCGTCTCGTCGTTCATCCCGTTCTACTTCATGAAGGAGTCGTTGCCCCCTTCCGAGGAGATGGGGTGGGCGAGGACGATCCACGACCTCTACGTCATATCCGACGGGGGCATCATCATGAACGCGTACTCGTTCCTCTCGAACAGTTCCGTGGATCCGACCCTGTTCTCGGGGGGGATATCCGGGGTGGCAACGATCCTCAAGGAAATGACCGGCAGCGAACAGAAACTGCAAATCATCGATCACGAGGATAAGAAAATACTTTTCGAATACGGGAAGCGGTTCACGGTGACCCTGGTGGCCGAGAAGGATCTCAAGATCCTGAGGACGAAGTTGAAGGCCCTCGCGAGGGACATCCACAACGCGTTCTGGGAGATCATCGGGTCATGGAACGCGGATCTCAGCGTCTTCAAGCCAGTGACCACGATGATCAAGAACCACTTCCTCGAGCGGGACGGCGCCTGACCGGAGGGATCATCAAGGCCCTCGACTTGAATGCGGCGGGCCTCGCATGGGCGCCGTTGGACGAACCCAACGGGCCTGAAATGGCATCTTGTCTGGCCTCGTCGCGCCCTGCACCCTCCTTTTCGTGCGCGGGCGGCCCAACCTGGTCGGAAGTGTCAGTGTGCAAGAACGGCTGATCACGCTTTAAATACGCGTCCCCCGGAGTTAAACGAGAAGAGATCGGACCTTTCAAGGATCAAACCGGGTCGAAATCACATGAGAAACCGCAGTCACAAGGGTGCCAACGCTCTAATGGTGACGCTGCTCACCGTTTTCGTCGTGATCCTCGCGTCGCGACACGTGAACCCTGGCGTCATGAATGAAGGCAACCAATTGAGCGACGGGGAGCTAGATAACTCCGATACAGTCCTTTGGACTAGTTATATAGATGGGCCTGGCTACGACTATGCAAAAGACGTGGCCATAGATGATTACGGCAACGTCTACGTTGTCGGCTATGCTGACTTCGACGTGTTTGGAGAAGACGATGCCATCGTTGCAAAGTACGATTCCCAAGGACGGGAGGTGTGGCGAAGGTTCTGGGGAGGGGCGAGCTACGATTACGGGTATGGTGTCGACGTCGACAGCACGGGGAGCGTGGTCTTTACCGGGTATACCAGGAGTTTCGGCTCTGACTACCAAGCGTTCGTCTGCAAGATGGATCCTGACGGCACGCTGCTGTGGAACGTGACGTGGGGGGGTGCTCCCCCCGATCGCGCGTACGACGTGGCCGTCGGGGAGGGCGACAACGTCTACGCGTGCGGCCAGACGCAGACCATGGGCGCTGGCAGCGACGACATGCTCCTCCTCAAGCTCGACCCGAGTGGCAACCTCTTGCTGAACGTGACCTGGGGAACCAGCCAGCACGAGCGCGCGGAGGGCATGTGTTTTAACTCTACGGATAGCATCTATATCGCAGGCGTGACCATGTTGAGCGGAACCAGGGACGTTGCCCTCGTCAAGTTCAACAGCACGGGTGGCGTCGTGTGGAACAGGACGTGGGGCGGCACGGGGACGGAGGACGGCCAGTCCGTGGACTGCTCCGGCGACAAGGTTTACGTCGTAAGTACCGGCAATTGGGGCGGAAGCTTCGTGTTACACCAGTACAACAGCACCGGCGGCCTGGCGTGGTCCACGTCCAAGGCAATGGGCGGCAACGCTGACACGTACAAGTCGCTCGCGTGCGACTCGCACGGCGACATCTACGTCCTGTCGTACAACTTCACCCAGATCATCTAGCCCTGGTACGACCTGATGCTCGTCAAGTACAACCAGTCGGGAAACGAGCTCTGGAACTGGACCTGGAACCACGGCGAAACCGACTTCCCCGCGGCCATCGCCATCGACTCCCAGGACAACATCTACATGGCCGGCAGCACCGACGATGGGGGGCTGGTCGGCTACGCGCTCTTCACGATCAAGTTCACCCAGAACTTCTTGCTGGGCACGACCGCCACCGACCCGGACATCGACGGCAACTTCGACCTGTTCTGGGAGGCGGCGCCGCAAGCTGACAACTATTCCGTCTACCGCCACGACGGCCCGATCACCCAGATCAACGGGAGCCTCGCCCAGCTCGCGCAGGGGCTCACGTCCACGTCGTTCCCCGTCGCGGGCATGGCGAACGGCACGTACTACTTCGTCGTGGAGGGCCGGAACGCGACCGGATCCGTGCTGACCAACTGCGTTGCGGTCGACGTGAGGTGCTACCCCCCGTGGTACCTGTCGCTGTCGTCGAACGCGGACGACCCGGACCAGGACGGCACGTTCACCCTGTCGTGGAACCAGTCCATCTATGCGCACAACTACTCCGTCTACCGGAGCTATGCACCCATCAGCGTTATCGACGCATCGTGCGTGCTCGTCGTCTCGGGCAACACGAACCGGACGTGTATGGTGAAATCGGTCGCCAACGGCACCTGCTACTACGTGGTGGTCGCCTACAACCAGTTCGGGAGCCGCCTCTCCAACTGCCTCAGGATCGACGTCGACAGGAACTTGATCTGGTATAGCGCTTACGAGGGCACCGCTTGCGAGGGCCAAGACGTGGCCGTCGATCAATCTGGGTACGTTCATGTTACAGGTTTTAGAGGCAGCATGAGCTCGGAATTGCTCTTACTCAAACTGGACAGCTCCGGGAACGTGGTTTGGTCGAGGAGTTATGGTGCCGGGTATTATGCAAAAGGCTATGGTGTTGCAGTCGATCTGTCCGGGAACGTGTACGCGTGCGGCGTGTACTACGGGGATCTGCTCCTCGTGAAGTACGACGCTGGCGGGACGTTCCAATGGGCCAGAACGAGGGGGGGCGCACCCTACGAGGAGGCACACCGGGTCGCGGTCGACAGCAACGGTGACATCGTCTACGTCGGAGATACGGGTGGCTTCGAGACCGAGGACGCCATCGTCGTCAAGTACGACAGTGCCGGGAACTACCTGGGGAGTGCCACCTGGGGAGGGGCGGCGCGAGACTTCGGCTGGGACGTCGTGATCGACGGGGGCAACAACATCTTCATCTCGGGCATGACCAACAGCACGGGAGCGGGGAAGGACGACTTGTTCGTCGTCAAGTTCAACAGCACGCTGCACCAGCAATGGAACAGCACCTGGGGGTACGCCGACAAGGACGGTGACTGCGAGTTCAACTCTGTGGGCATCGACCTCGATGCCAGCGGGAACGTCTACATCGCGGATTGCAGGATCACGTACTTCGATTATTACACGAGGGACTTTAATAGCACGCTCGTCAAGTTCAACAGCAGCGGGGGACAGGTCTGGAACGTCTCGTGGACGTACGACGTGGATCCAGACGACTCGGAGGAACAAGCGAACGACGTCGTCGTCACCGATACGGGCACGATCCTCGTGGCAGGTACCACCCCGGGGCACGACTTTTACCTCGCCCGGTTCAACCAAAATGGAGTGCCACAAGGCACCGAAACGTGGGACAGCGGCGACACGGAATGGGCCAACGCGATGGCCTTCGACGGCTCCGGCTTCGCCTACCTGACCGGCGAGTCCTGGGGGGTCGGGGGGATGCCCGTCGTCAAGTTCTACCTCGGCCCTTCCTTGTTCAACTTGACGACCGACGCGACGAGTCCGGAGACGGACGGGCACTTCACGCTCTCCTGGACGGCGTCGAACTTCGCCCAGAGCTATAACTTGTACCGGAGCGCGGATCCCATCACGGAGATCAATGCCAGCGTCACCCTCGTCGCCAGCGGGCTTACCGGGACGAGCCACTTGCTGCAGAAGCACCCCGGCGGGCAGTACTACTTCGCTGTGGCGGCCGTCAACGAGTGGTGCACGAAACTCTCCAATTCGGTGTGGGTGAACGTGTCGCTCCAAGTTCCCGGCGCCTTCGTGCTCTCGACCAACGCACACGACCCCGACCTCGACGGCACGTTCGACCTCACCTGGACGGCGTCGACCGAGTCGGACAACTTCACCCTCTACAGGCACGAGAACCCAATCACCGAGATAAACGGCAGCTTGACGGCGGTCGAGTCGGGGTTGACCAACAACTCCTACCACTTCGCCGGCCTATCCGACGCGTTCTACTTCGTCGTGGTATCGCGCAACTGGGTCGGCGACAGGAGCTCGAACGTCGTGTTCGTGAACTCCACGCGCGGCCCGCCGGGCCCGTTCAACATCCTCAACTCGAACCCGGGCTTCATCATGTCGTCGGCCTTCACGCTGTCGTGGGGTGCCTCGGAATCGGCGGACAACTACTCGGTCTACTACGGCTCGAGCGCGTTCACGGAGATAACGACCCAGATCGAGGTGGACAACGGGCTGGCCGCGACGTCCTACCCGATACGGGGCCTGCAGACCGGGTACCACTACTTCGTCGTGGTCGCGGCCAACGAGTACGGGACGCGGCTGTCGAACTGCTTGCAGATGGGGGTCTATTCCAGCGTCCCGGTCATGCCTGGGTTCTTCGACGTGCTCACGGACGCGACGTACCCCGACGGCGACGGCACGTTCAACTTGACGTGGAGCGCGGCGAGCGGGGTAACGACGTATTCCGTGTACCAGAGCTCGTCATTCTTCTCCACCATCAATGCGAACTGCACCTTGATCGTGTCCGGGAACACCAACCGGACGTGCCACTTCATCGGGTACGGGACGGGGCGGTATTACTTCAGGGTCGTGGCGTTCAACACCTACGGGAACCGGACGTCGAAGTGCGTCGAGGTCTACGTCGCCGCGGGCCCGCCGCTGCCCTTCACGCTGTCCTCGGACGCCGGATCACCGGACATCGACGGGGGCTTCACGCTCTCCTGGACGGCGGCAGGAGGCGCCCAGAACTACTCCGTCTACCAGCATAGCGCCCCGATCACCCAGATCAACGGGAGCGTGTCGCTAGTGGCCAGCGGGATCACGGGCACGGCCCGTGGGATCTCCGGGCTGGGCAACGGCACGTACTTCTACCTCGTGGTCGCCTACAACGCGGAAGGCAATTCCACGTCAAACTGCATCGCCATCACGGTCGACCGCCTCCGCCCGGTCGCGTTCGCGCTCGGTTCGGATGCGGGCACCCCGGACGGCGACGGCGCGTTCACACTGAGCTGGGGCGCCTCCCAGTACGCTACCAACTATTCCATGTACAGGCACACGTCGCCGATCGTCGAGATCAACGGGAGCGTGGCCCTGCTCGGCTCGGGAATGACGAGCCTTAGTCACGCAGAGAGTGGCTTGCTAAACGGGACGTATTATTACGTGGCCGTCGCGTTCAACCTCAACGGGAACAGAACGTCGAGCGCGACGATCGTCACGGTCTCGCTGCTCCCCCCGGGATCGTTCACCCTGAGTTCCACGGCGACCGTGCCGGACGCCGACGGCAGCTTCACGCTGTCCTGGACGGCATCCACGGGGGCACAGAACTACACGGTCTACAGCCACACGTCACCGATCGTCCAGGTCAACGGTAGCTTGGCCGTCGTCGTGGCCGGAATCGTGGCGACATCGCACCCCATCACGGGGTTGGGAAACGGGACGTATTACTATGCCGCCGTCTCGTTCAACGCCTATGGGAACCGCACGAGCAACTGCATCGACGTGGTCGTGGCGCTCTTGCCTCCAGGCCCCTTCACGCTCGCCTCCAACGCAGGCACCCCGGACGCCGACGGGAACGTGACGTTGTCCTGGAGCGCCTCTTCGGGCGCCAACACGTACTCGGTCTACCAGCACACCGCCCCGATCACCCAGATCAACGGGAGCGTCACCACGCTGGCCCAGGGCCTGACCTCGACGTCCCGGTTGGTTTCCGGCTTGCCGAACGGGACGCACTACTTCATCGTCGTGGCCTTCAACCCGAACGGGAACA
>JAFGBX010000168.1 GCA_016932935.1 Promethearchaeota archaeon
AAATCTGGCTGATAAACGAGATGGGCATGTAAAAAGGAGAAATTTGTCGAGGATCGCCAAATCGACTTGGTTAGCTAGCTAGTCCCAAAAGGAAGGAGAAAAGGTTCTGCTGGTCACGCGCGGGGCTACGCGCCCTGGAAGGCCTTGTCGATGAACGCCTTCACCTTTGCCAATGCGTCCGAAGCCTCGGGCCAGTTCGTGCCGATGCCAAATATCGGAAACACGTGCAGCATGCCGTCCCATTCTTGAAGAGTCACATTACCACCATCTTTTTCCGCTTGCTCTGCAACTCTCGTGGCATCGGAGTAGAGCATCTCGTGTCTGGAGACTTGTATCAAGATCGGGGGCAGACCGCTATAATCTCCAAAGAGAGGAGAGACCAGCGGGTTCTTCGGCCCCGCCTCGCCGGCGTACAAGACCGACATAATGTAGCACGCTGATGGCATGAACCGGACGACGGGATCCGTTCGTTCATTGGTTATCCATGTCGAACCCGAGTACGTTAGATCAGTGACTGGTGAAAAGCACACAGCTGCCCTCGGGGGCGGGATACCGTCCTGCTTCAGCTTCAGGAGTGTCGAAAGCGTCAGCGCGCCACCGGCGGAATCCCCGGCGATGATGATGTCCGCCGGCGAGACGTCCTTCGATAAAAGCCATTTGTATGCCGAGACGCAATCGTCGATGCCAGCCGGAAACGGATGCTCGGGCGCGAGCCTGTAATCGACGCTTATTGACAGCGGTTTATTTATAATGACATCGGGATCGTACCTCATCTGATGGATTTTTGCATTTCACCAGGAACTCTCTAACCACAGCGACTTTATCCTTGAAATGCTCGTAATACGTGTTATGCGTGCATTTTTCTCTCAAGAATTTCCAAAGATCCTCTGCTGGATTTAGCTCAGGTGAATACGGGGGAAGAAATATCAATTCCAACTTCCACGCGACGAGTTTCAAGAATGGCTTGAGTAACTTGGCGTGATGTGACTTCGCGTTGTCGACAACAAGATAGATCTTGCGCGCGTGGGCATGCGTGCGTATTACATACTTTAAAAACGCAAGGAACACGACTGCTGTAAGCACGGGGATGAACATTGAGGTCACGACCCCTGTCCTTGGCTCTACTGCACCAATAACGTTTATCTTTTCACGTCCTCCCTGGCTAGGTATCGTCGGCGTCTGGCCTTTCAGGGCCCACATCTTTATCCGAGAAGGTACGGCTTGAATGCCGCATTCATCCCCGAAGAGGAGGACGTCCCCTTCCTTCATACCGTCGATCTTTTTTTAAATCGGCTTTGAATTTCTCCTGTTTCACAGGATCGGCCTTTGCGGCCTTCAACTCGGGGCGCTGCCGGGTAAAACCCAGCCTTTTCATTAACCTCTGCGCCCAGCGGACGCCGATGTGCTTGTTGAATCGTTTCTCTATGTGATGGACCACGCCTTTTCCATCCCAGACCAAGAAATCGTAACCAAACTCGTGCGGGTTCTTGAGGATGTCCGCTTTCAGGATCTCTTTCTCTTCACTGGTGAGGCATGACTTCTTGCCCGGGGGGGACTTCCGTTTCAGGCCATCGATCCCCAACTCGTTGTACGCGGTCGCCCATTCCCACGTCGTGTTCCGGCTGAGATGGAGTGCATCGGCTGCCTCGCGGGCATTTTTACCATCCAGCATCATGGCGATGACGTGATATCTCTCCTTCATCCGTCCGTCGTGTTCTTTCTTGTAGAACGCCCATATTTCGTCGGCCGTGTGGTCGATACAAGTGATACCGATGGGTAGCATGAAATAAGAAATCGCGACGGCGAATTTATCCGTTTCGCCCCTCAACCTAAAGTGCCGAGATAGGCTTTAATGTCCGTGTTTCATAACCGTTGTCAATAATAACCTGGCCTGCAATCGATTAGCTAGTGCCGCGGTGCCCTTTCTATAAACGGCCACGGAACCGACAAAGAATCCGCCGCCATGGATGTAGAGGATCGTTCGATTCCCATCGACTTCGCTTGGTAATTGCCACTCCGCGGCGACCCCATTAGCATCGACACGCTTGAACGAGAAACCCTTCTGAATGGAGGCTGGTTTCAGGATATTGTGGAATATCGAATCGGCCTGCACGCGGTAGAGCCGGATGAGATAGGAGAGCTCCTCAGGCGTGAATGGCGTCCTGCGTTCGACGTAACCCATCTGGATGCGGTCTTTAAACGGCTTTCCGAGATCTTCTTTTATTTTCTCCTGGAGTGTTTTAATATCGACAGCTTTGTCCCGGTGCGTCAAGGCGAACCATATAACTGCTCGGTTGGAGTTCTTAGTACATTTCCTCAAATATTCGATGATCTCGGGCCTTATTTGGACAAGAGGTTGAGACTTGCTTTCCATTGTTGCTTCCCCTCCAACGCACTGGTACAAAAGCGTCGTACATTTATTTAAAATTAACTATAAGGTATTGATTATTTCAATCCGAAGATCTCGCGCGTCTTCGCCTCGAACGCCTTGAACCGCAACCGCTCGCCGTCCCAGGCCTCGAGAACCCCCCTGTACTCGTCCCCGAACGCCTTGCTGAACTGCTCCAGAACGCCTTTTAGAAACTGGGACGCGTAATCCACGATCAAAAGGGCTGTGAACTTTTCCTTCTGGTCCCTCGCTGCAATGACGGAGAGATCCCCCAGCTTGACCTCGGCCACGCTGGACTGGGTGGGAAGCGTCTCCTTGAAGATCATGCCGACCGCGAAGAAGCCGCCGGAGAACAGGTCGAAGTCGCCAAGCTGCGCGTTTGCCTCGAACCGGTACTCGAAGAGCTTCTGCCCCGAGTTGTCGACGACCAACAAGCCGTACAAGCGCTGGGGGATCAAGAACACCAGGCTGCCACCGAGTATATACCCGAGAGCGATGAAGACGTTTCCCAGCGAGAGGATGATGGTGAGGATGCCGAAAAAGACCGTGGGCTCGCCGCCTAGGAGCGCATACAACGGGGTGTACACGAAGATGGGGAGGAGGTTATTGAGAAGGATCCCGACCAGCATCACGGCGAACTGCATGCGGTGGCGGGGGTTGGCCGATTTCTTCCGGTACTGCGAACCGATCACGAAGAGAAAGAAGAAGCCGTTGAACACGATGGTGGCAAAAAAGAGCGGGAAGAACAGCGGTACTTCAGGAAGCAGCAGATACACGTAAAAGCTCATCACGATGCCGCCGAGCAGCAACAGGTTCGTTGATATTATCATCGTGCGCGGCAGTGAATCCGGGGCATGAAGGTTGGCAAAGAACACCGCTAAGATGAAGACCGACACGCCACCGAACAGGTACCTGAGGTTCCCTTCGAGAAACGTGGCTATCTCACCCACCGTGGCGAGAACGTCGAAACCGAGGGCGGCCGCCAGGACGAGGAGGCTCGGCAACCGTATCGACCGGTACCGCCGCAGCACGACGCCGAGGGTCAACCCGGTCGATGTGAAGGCGATGAGGACGGCGACGAGGTCTGGGAACACGACGGATATGTCTGTCATTGCGGGTTTCCTAACGTCGGGAGAGAATCAACCTACTCTCTACTCCCAGCCCCTTTAAAACTTTCATTCATCAGCCCGTGCCCCCGCAACCTTCTCGAGGCGACCGCGTCGCCTGGCACGGGCATGCCACGCAGAACTTCCAGGGTTTTTGAACTAGAGAAAGAATTCTCGTGCCGAGGGAGTTACACGTGCATGGATTCAGTCGATGATCTTGTGGGCAACTATTTCAAACGCGGGGCGAAGAGCTGGCAAATCCAAATCCCCGGCCAGTGAAGACCCCCTCGATTCCTGCTCCCGCAAGGCCGGTTCATCCGGCAGCGCCCCCAGGACGTGAACGCCCTCCCTTTCCACCCATTCCGGCACCATCGTCTCGCCGCCGTGGGGTACCCTGTTCACCACGAGCCCGGCGCGTTTGAAGTTGGTGAAGCGCCGCGCGGAGGCGAGGATCGCCTCGGCTGTTGCAAAGCCGCGGGTCGATGGATCCGACACGATGACGATGTAATCGACCGTGCTGATGACCTGGCGGTGGATCTGCTCGAGCCCCGCCTCGCAGTCGATGATGACGGAGTCGTACTGCCCGATCACCTTGTGGATGACGGAACGCAAGAGCGTGTTGCTCGGGCAGAAGCAACCAGCGCTGGTAGGCTGGCCCAGGACCAGGAGGTCGTAATCGCGGCTCCTCATCACGCTGCGGGCGACGATCGAGTCGATCTCCCTCGCGACCCTCGCCTTCTCCGCGGCATCCCCGCGGGCGGCCACCCCGATCAAGCCCGCCCGGACGCCCTCTATCGTGTGCTCGGGCGCGACGCCGAGGGCGCGGGCCAGGTGGCTCAGCGACGGGTCGGCATCGATGAGCAGCGGGTGCCGCCCGCGGGCGATCAGGGCACGGGCGAGGAGGAACGCGAACGTCGTCTTCCCCACGCCCCCCTTGCCGACGACGGCGAGAACCGCTGGCTGCCGGGGGGTGCTATGGTGGGTGTGCGCCATGCGTATCACTCCCTATCCGTTGCTTAAATCCTCCCTCAGCCGGATGATGTCCCGCAGCTCCTCGCAGACGCGCTGGTACTCGCACTCCTCGCACTCCCACTCGAACTCGCAGTCGTCCCTGGCCTTGGCCTTCTGGGCGAGCCTCGCCCGCCAGCTCGTGGCCATCTCGTCTCGGATCGACTCGGCCATCCGTCTCAGCGCGGCGACCGCCACCGTGCTGGCCGTGAGGAAGACCACCTCCACTGCCTGTAAAAGCCCGGGGTACTGCGTCCGGTAGAAATGGAGGAACGCTTGGCCGATGTGGCGGAAGGACGCCCCCTTCTCGAAGAGGTCCCGGCTCAGGGTGAACCGAACCTCCCGGAGGGCCGATCGCTGCGCGAACCCCTCGATCTGGTCGGTCAACTGGAGGCCCCGGCGTAGTTCCTTGATCTGGTCTGGCGTCAACCCGGCGCCCCACCCCACCACGGCGAGCGCGAAGGGCACCGAGCCCGCGGGGAGGCGGGGTATGTCTGGCCCGACCAGTGTGATGCGGCCGTCGTGCACCGCCTCCTGGAACGGGGCGATCAGGAACAATGCCGTCGACGGCATCGCGTGGTTCCCGAGGTGGACGTGGACCTCGTCCTCGGGTAGCACGCCGCTCCACGCGCCGAGGCCAACCCGCATCGGCAGCCCCGTGACCCGCGCCGGCTCCTCCGCGGGCATGTGCCATGCCGAGTACTCCTTGCCCTCCAGTTTCGCTTGCTCGACGAGCCGCCGGAAGTCTTCCATGCTGGGATCGACTCGGTGGGGAGTGGGTGTCTGGGGAGGGGATAAGCCCCCGTTCACAAGGCCCGGTCGATGAGCTCGACCAGGTCCACGACGTCGAGGCCCGTGCCGGCCTGGGCGTTCGCGTCGGAGAGGTTGGTCTTGCAGAACGGGCAGGTGGAGACCAGGGTGCCCGCCCCGGTTCGGCGGGCCTCCTCGACGCGCTCCCCGGCGACGCGTAGTGCCCAGTCGGGATAGCCAATCTTGACGCCGCCGCCAGCCCCGCAGCACCAGGATGCGGTGCGGTTGCGCGGCATCTCCACGAGCTCGACGCCGGGGATCCTGGCGAGCAAGTCGCGCGGGGGCTCGAACAGCCCGATGTGGTGCCCGAGGTGGCACGGGTCGTGGTAGGTGACCGTGGTCGCCCCCGCGCCCCCGCCTTGCTGCAAGCGCTTCGTCCCGGCCTTGCCCAGCTCCCGGTTGATGAGCTCGGTCGTGTGGAGGACCTCCACGCCAATCCCCACGCCGTACTTGGCAAAGTCTTGCTTCATCGTGCGGTAACAACCCGCGCAAGAGGTGACGACTATCTTCGCCCCAGTCTTGGCTATCTCGCCGACGTTGTGCCGCATGAGGCCCGGCACCAAGTCGAGCTGCCCGGTCCTGATCAGCGGGGAGCCGCAGCACCGCTCGTCCACGACCGTGAAGTCCACTCCCAGCTTCTGGAGGACCGAGAGCGTCGCGTCGCGCAGCCGCTGCTGCCGGTAGTTCGACGTGCAGCCGATGAAGTAGACCACGGACGCCGTCGGTTTCAGGTGGTACTTGGCCCGGATGTCTGCGTTGTCCGAGTGGGCGTTCCCGTACGGATTATGGTGCTCGACGACGAGTTGATCGAGTCTTGCCTGCCTCGCGGGCGCCCCAACGGACTTGACGGCGAACTCCCGCAGGGCCTCGATGATGTCCACGATCCGATCCTTCTGCGGCGCCTGGCAGCTGTCCTTGCACGCCCCGCAAGTGGTGCATGCAAAGATCGGGTGCAAGATGTCCTCGGTCCATTCGAGCCGCTTCGTGAGCAAGCCACGGGCAATGCGGATGCGCCCGGACGCCCAGTAGGACTCGAACTTGAACGATTCCCCGGACGGGCATGTCGGCGTGAATTCCTTGTATGCGTACTTGCACGTGTTGCACTTGATGCACCGGTCTAGAACCAGCTTCAGCGCTTCTTGGGACGGTTGGGACAGCCCCGATATATCGGCGAACTCCATCTAGACGCCCCACCTCCCCGGGTTGAGGATCCCCTTCGGATCCATGAGGCCCTTGACCCTCTTGAACAGTTCGAGCCAGTTCGGGTCGATGTGTTCCTTGAGCCGTTCGCACATCCAGACCGGGGCCTTGTAGGGGATGCACCCGTGCTCGACGCCGAGGTCGAAGAACTCCTCCATCGCGCGGTGCGCCCTGTCCTCCTCGGAGTCCTTCTTGTAGCGGATGATGGAGCGGAAGATGCCGTAATGCCCCGACTTCATGATCTTGGAATAGACGAACGCGGGGAAGTTGTACTTGTGAAAGATGGCGTTTGCCTTCTCGAAAAGCGTGCCCAAGTGCTCGGGAGGGGCGTATGAACCGAACCAGGTGAGTCCAGAGTATTCCACGAGGGGGGTGACCACACCAGGCAGATCATAGAAGGCCCGGACGCCCTCGCCAACCAGCGAGGCAAATGTGTCGAATTTAGTGATGAACGTCTTGTTCCCGTGCTTCCGGTTCACCTTGGCGAAGACGTCCTGGATGATCTCGTACTTCGCCTCCAGGTGCTTTCGCGTGAGCGCCGAGACGGGGACGAGCAGGGCGAAGTCGGGCTCCTCGGGGATCTTTATCGGGGTCGGGATGCCGACCGACATCTTCGCCACCTCGACGGACACCGCCGAGATGTCGTCGATGACCTCGGCCCGCCCCAGCTCGCGCATGAGCTCGGCCGTGGTCTCGAACCCGTAGGCGATGCCGACGTAGGCGGTCTCGATGGGCCGCCGCGGCCAGAGCTGGACCGCGCATTTGGTCACGATGCCCGTCATCCCTTGCCAGTTGACGAACATGCCCAGCAGGTCCGGCATGGGGTACCTCGAATGCCAGTTGTCCGGCCGGAACTCCTTGCCGAGGAAGCACGAGCCGACGCGCGCGACCGTCCCGTCGTGGAGGACGACCTCGACGCCGTTGATCCAGTCACCCATCGACCCGTGCGCGCAAGACATGTTGTTCATGCCGGAGAGCATCGCGTTGCCCACGGCGCCGCTGAAGGGCGGCGCGAAGGGATAGGAATAGCGGAGGCCGGGGTGGTGGTCGTCCAGGTGCTTCTTCAGCTGCCCGAAGGTCACGCCGGGCTCGAGGATCGCGTACATGTGCGACTCGTGGACGTGCAAGATCCGGTTCATGCGCTTGGAGAAGTCGACGACGATCCCGCCCCGCTCCGGGATGGTCAGCCCCCCGATGTTGTTGCCCGAGATGTAGGGGACGAGGGGCACGCCAGACTCGCTCGCCAGCTTGACGACCGCCACCACCTGATCCACGTACTCGGGGAGAACCACGAAGTCGGGCATATGCGGCTCGCACTCGGTCGCGTCGTAGGAGTAGGGGAACAGGTCGTGCACCTTGTCCGTGACGTTCTCGGGGCCGAAGATGCCCTCGAGGCGTCCCTTGATCTCCGATCGCTTACGATCTGTGAGTTTTTCCATGGTAGGCGCCACGCTCCCCCGCGATCCGCAAGGCGGGCACGATGATCTTCAAGAACCTCAGCAGTGTCCCCAGGTGCCACATCTTCTCCACCTTCACCCGCCCCTTCAAGAACTCGAGCAAGGGGCCGGATCCGTCCGAGAGGGCGGCCATCGTCTCGATCGACATCGTGACCTTCAAGTCGAACCCGGCCGCGGCGCTGGGCTCGATCCGAATTTCCTTCCCGTGAAAACGCAACGTGACGGGATACATGCCGGCGACCTCGACCACGACGGTCTTCTCCCAATTGGCAATGAGCGGCTCGAGCTCCCCGCGGCTATCGCGGTAACCGAGCAAGTTCCGGATGCCGATGCCGAGGATGTCCTGGGGCTCATTGAAATCTGTCATACATCAATGACATCGGTTAGAGGTTATAAAAAGAAATCAGATACGAATTTTCAAATAGCTAAGGACGGTTTGCCTAATCATTCTAAATTTCTATGGTGAGGATTGATGAGCGCCGACGCTGACCAGGACCTCCGTGACGAGGCAAGGGCGTCCTCGCTGGGCCGGTTGTTCCAGCTCTTGACGGATATATTCGGCCAGCGGAAGCAGATGCTCTCGCTCGGGAAGATCGACGGCGCCGAGGTGCTGGCCGTGTTCCCGTCGCTCGGCGACCGTTGCGTCACTTGGAAGGTCTCAAACTGCCATATCCTCCCGTACATGAGCAAGTCCGACCATACTGCCGCCCAAATCGTATTCAACGTCCCGCGAGATGCTATCGTGCCACTTCTCGTCGACGTGATCAAGACGAAGGCCAACGTGCAAGGGCTGCTCAAGCTCCTGTTCAAGTACGTTCTGACCGGCAAGGTCAAGCTGAAGGGAGCCTTGACCACCGCCTTGAAGGTCATCATGGCGCTGATGGTCGGCGCCCATCCCATGTACGCCGAGGAGAGGCGGGCGCGATCGGGGAAGGAAGAGGAGGGATGACCAGTGCTGCAGGCAGAATTCATCGATTTCGCGAAGGAGCTCCAGAACCCCCACGTCGCCGCGTGGAAGGCAAAGGGCGGCAGGGTCGTCGGGTTCTACTGCACGGACATGCCAGAGCAGGTCATCCACGCGGCGGGGATGCTCCCCTTCCGTATGCGGGGCACGGGCAACAAGGACTACACGCTGTCCGATGCCATCCTGTCCCGGTTCAACTGCACGTTCGTCCGCTCGGCCCTGAACCTGGCCATGGGCGGGCGGTACGCCTTCCTCGACGGCCTGGTCGTGGGCAACACGTGCGACCACATCCGGCGCATGTACGACGTCTTCGGAAGGAAGCTTGCATTCGAGCCGCGGTTCTTCCTGTCCTTCCCCCACGTGTTCACGGACGAGGGACGCGCGTGGGTCAAGGACGAGATCGAGCGGTTCGTCCAGCAGCTGTCCAAGGCGTACGGCGTGTCGATCACGCCCGAGGCGCTGCGGGACGCCCTCGCCGTGTACCGCGAGAACGCGCGCTTGCTGGAGAAGATCCAAGCCTTGCGCCAGCAAGACGAGCCCAGGATCAGCGGGACCGACTTCATCCGGATCGCCGTGGCGAACGGCTCGGTGCGCAAGGACTTTGCCAACGAGCAAATACGCAAGCTCTTGCCCGCCATCGAGGCGCAACAGGCCTTCAGGAAGGTCAGGGCGCGCCTCATGGTCGCGGGGAGCTTCGTCGACAACCCGGACTTCATCGAGGTGCTCGAGCACGCGGGCGCCCTCGTCGTGGCGGACTCGCTCTGCATCGGCGAGCGGTCGTTCTGGGATCCGGGCGCGCGGGAGGGCGGCAACGCGCCCCCGCCGGCCGATCCCCTGGACGAGCTGGTGCGGCTTTGCTACGAGCGGAGCCTGTGCCCGCGTATCATGGGCGGGCACGCGGGCCGGCTGCAGTTCGTCCAAGACCAGATCCGCGACGCGCGCGTGGACGGCGTGGTATTGGAGCGCATCGAGTTCTGCGACCTCCACGGGTGCTCGAACATGATGCTCCAGCACGTCCTGGAGGACGAGGGAGTCCCCGTCTTGAGCCTCGACCGCGAGTACTCCCTCGGCGACACGGGGCGGTTCAAGACGAGGGTGGAAGCCTTCCTGGAAAAGATCGGGGGATGACACGTGGAGACGACCGCCAAGAACGCGCCGCGCGCGCCGAAGCCGATCAAGCCCATCGAGATCCTGCACGAGGGCGTGACCAACACATGGGAGCTGGTCGACGGCGCCATCCCCCGCCACCAGATGCCCATCTTCAGGTCGTTCTTGAAGGCCCTCAAGTCGTCATTGGAGGACATAATGGCCAAGGCACGCAAGGGGCTGCCCCTCATCGGCACGCACTTCGCGTTTCCCTCCGAACTGTTCTACGCGTTCGACTGCGTCCCGCTGTGCTTCGAGGCCCTCTCGTACCTCCCCTCGGCCCTCTTCACGGAGGGCACCGAGCCGTTCTACGACCTGGCGAACTCCTTCGGCCACCCCTACCACACTTGCTCCGCCCAGAAGGGGGTCATCGGGATGGCGCTCAAGGACGATTTCTTCGACGTAGATGCCATCGCTGTTCCCACGGCCCCTTGCGACAACACCATGGCGAGTTATTCCTTCTTTTCCGAGATGAAGAAGGTGCCCACTGCCGTCGCGGACATGCCGACCTACCACGACAACCGCGGTTACGACTACTTCGCGACCG
>JAFGBX010000169.1 GCA_016932935.1 Promethearchaeota archaeon
ATGGGCGTCTTGATGACGCCGGGGCAGATGCAGTTGACCGCGATGCGCGAGGGGCCGAGCTCGGCCGCCAGCGTCTGCGTGAGGCTCACCACGCCGAACTTGGAGGCAGAGTACGCCCCGAACAGCGCCCTGCCGCGCTTTCCCCGCTGCGACGACATGTTGATGATCTTCCCGCGCAGGATCCCTTCCGTGGCATCACGCTTCATCATTTTTTTGGCGAAATACTTGCACACGAGGAACACGCTACGCAAGTTCACCGCCAGCACCCTGTCCCAGTCCTCCTCCTTGGTCGAGACGACCTTGGCCATCGGGCCGCCGATCCCCGCGTTGTTGACGAGCACGTCGAGCACGGGGAACGTCGCGTAGTACTTCTCGACCATCTGCTGCACTTGCTCGCTGCTCGTCACGTCGGCGGCCAGCACCAGGCTCTTCCGGCCGAGCGCCTCGACCTCGCGCGCCGTCGCCTCGGCCGCTTCCGCCTTGATGTCGTTCACCGCCACGCTCGCGCCCTCCCTCGCGTAGCGAAGGGCGATGGCCTTTCCGATGCCGGATCCCGCCCCGGTTATGAGTGTCGCCTTCCCGTCCAGCCGATGTACGCCGTCTGTCACGATCTTCACCTGCTCGCGCCGACCCGTCCGATCGCCTCGGATGGTCGGGGATGCACCGAGCCTTAGATCCGACCTCCAGGATAATGAACTTTTATTGCGTTGCGGGCAACCGTCGTCTAGACATGAACAATCGCGAGCGATTGCTCAAGACGCTCCAGCACGAGGAGCCGGATCGCGTCCTCGTGCACCACCGGGGCATCTTGGAGAACGGCACGTTCTACCAGGACTGGATGAGAACCGTCGCCGACACGATCCCCGACGACCAGGTCGTGATACTGCCCGAGATCGGCGACCTCACGATCGACCACTGGTGCGGGCAAGACACGGTCTACGGGGGCATCCCCACCAGGGTGGGCTACCCCGCCGTGAAGCTGCTCGACGCTATCGACAACGACACCTCGCACCCGATCATGGCCGCCTTGAAGCACGTCCATGACCTGTCACGTGTCTTCGTCGGCGCGAACGGGAGCATCCACGAGCACCGGACGCATAACGGGATAGGCTACTCGTGGTACATCGACGGGTTCTTCCGCAAGGAGGAGGAACGGGAGCGGTTCCACGAGCGGTTCGGCGACCCGGCGGACGAGCGCTTCAGCCCGGGGGAGAAGCAGTTCGACGCGTTCCGCAGGCAGCTCAAGGTGCTCGAGGAGCGTGACTTCGTCAAGGTCATGATAGCCGAGAGCGGCTCGTTCTGGGAGGCGTTCTTCGAGGGCACTGGCCTCGGCGCGGCCTGCCACTTCATGCGCAAGAAGCCCGCGCTGGTGCGGCGCATCATCGACGACCTCTTCAAGGCGACCGAGCACGCGTGGAAGCTGATGCTCGACGCGGGCGCGGAGTTCATCGGCATCGCGGACGACCTCGGGCAGAAGGGGCGGGGGCTGCTCGCCGTGGAACAATGGCGCGAGTACATCAAGCCCAAGTTCTCCCAGCTCATGAACCTGGCACACAAGCGCGGCGCGTTCACCGAGATGCACAGTTGCGGGTTCATCGAGGACTTCCTGCCAGACTTGGTCGACGCCGGCCTCGACGCGATCCAGAGCCTCGAGCCCGCGGCGGGAGTCGACATCGCCCGGGTCAAGGAGCGCCACGGCGACGAGATGACGTTCA
Organism: Promethearchaeota archaeon; assembly: GCA_016932935.1. Classification (GTDB taxonomy): domain Archaea; phylum Asgardarchaeota; class Lokiarchaeia; order Sigyniarchaeales; family Sigyniarchaeaceae; genus Sigyniarchaeum. The sequence continues at coordinate 1,716 of JAFGBX010000169.1, forward strand.
TCGGCGGCTTCGACTCGACCAACACCATGAGCTTCGGCACGCCCGCGGACGTGGTCGCCGACGTGAAGAAGTGCCTGAAGGCGGCCATGCCGGGTGGGGGCTACATCGCCGGCACGTCCCACCGCATCATCGACGTCCCCGTGGCCAACGTGCGAGCCATGGTCGACGCCGTGCGGGAGTACGGGCGGTACCCTTGCACGCTGTGAGGAGCCGGCGAGCCCCGAAGCGAGGCTGGATGACGTGGAACCGAGAACGCATCGGGCCGAGGTCCTCGCGCTCGGCTTCGGCGGGTTCCAGCTCGCCGACTTCTTGAGATCCTACCGCGACAAGGCATTTTTCAGGTTTTCCGGCGCCAGGGAACCAGGGGGGATGACCCTGCATCCATTCACGATCCAGGACCAGGGGATCTCGAAGGAGGTGCGCGTGACGGGCATCCCGGTCACTGCCCCCGTATCCGTGCAAGAGAGGTTCGCCCGGTACATGCCCCGGTATGACGGCATCATCGCGTACATCGACGCCCGGGGCGGTGCTCCTTCCAAGCTTCTCGATACGCTCGTTGTCCTGTTGATGGTTGCTTTTCCAGGGAACCCCGGGAATGACCGGCTGCCGTCCTGCCTGGCCCTCGTCGACGCGGAGAGCATTGAGGTGTCCGAATTGATGCTCGGCGGCATCGAACTTGCCCTGTCTCGTGTCGAGGGAATGAGCTTTCGTGTTGAGCCTATTTGCTGGGAATCGATGGAGCGCGTCGTCGCCGTCCTCGACAGATACCTCATCTCGTGCATCCAGACCAAGGAGGGATCAGGCGCGGCCCGGGGGGGCTAGAGGGTGCCCAGGGGACCTGGGCGGGATTGGCGCGTGGACGATGAGGTAGGCTCCAGTCGGCAAGGAGGGAACGAGGTACACTCAACACGGCCAATTTAACCCATCATCGTGTGCAAGATGGCGCGGACGAGCTCGCGGATGGTATCGTCGTCCTCCGTGGTCTCGGTCTTGAGCACCGCCTTGAGATCCTCGATTGCCTCGAGCACGTCGCCCGCCTCCTTCTGGATCGACCCCGTGTTGTCGGGGAGGCGGCCGTCCCACTTCTTCACGTAGGCGTCCATCGCCCTGGTCGCCGCGCCCTTGTCGAGCGACAGGCCGAGCGCTTGAACCCAGAGGTCGACCTCGCGGTTGGCATCGTCGGCCGACTCCGACGCGTGGATGACGTTGACGCCCTTCGCGATGCCGTACCTGCCGCGCAGGCAGCCCTTCACGTGCCTCGCTTGCTCGACGAGC
>JAFGBX010000170.1 GCA_016932935.1 Promethearchaeota archaeon
CACCCCGCGCGCCGTGGGGGAAGCGGGGCGGCGATGGAGGCGTCCCGTTCCAAATCATGGGAACGGGTACTTGGCCGTGAGCTCCTTCACGTCGATCACGCGGCCCTGGTCGGCCGACATCTGCGCGCCCATGATGATGATGCTGCTCCAATAGGCGCTCTCCATGCCGGCGAGCGCCTCGCGTCCCTCGACCAGGCCGTTCAAGAACTCGATGATCTGCACGTCGTCTCCACCACCGTGGCCGTCGGCACCCATCGCGTGGAACTGCAGGTACTTGACATCGACGTCGCCCTTCCCGTGGCGTTTGTCGTACCGTATCATGTTCTGGGACAGCCAGCCGGATACCTCCCCCGTCGAGCCGACGACGTGGAGGAACCGGTCCGAGCGCGACCGCGCGCAGTAGAAGTTCATGCCCTGGCTCAGGGTCATGCCGCTCTCGAACTGGATCAGCACGTTGCAGCTGTCCGTGATGTCGTGCGGGTCGTTATACACGCATTCGTTCGACTTTGTCTTCGACCTGGCCACGCCCTCCGGCGGGATGTAGTAGGGGCAGTGGTTCTTGCACTCGTTGCAGCTCTTGGCATCGGAATCCCAGCCGCCGGGCTTGAAGTCCATGAGGTTCTCGAACGAGACGATCCTCCTCGGTTTTCCGAATATCCAGTACCAGAGATCCATGTCGTGACAGATCTTCTGGACCATGATGCCCCCGTTGTTTCCCTTGGACTTCCACCAGCCCCGGTAGAAGTGAAAGGCGCCGTAGTACTGTTCCAGTGCGTCCGCGGTGAGTGGGCTCCCTATCTCCCCGCCCTGCACGAGCGACCTTACCCCCTGGTAGAACGGCGTGTACCGCAGCACGTATCCGACTTCGAGGATCTTGCCTGACTGCCTGGCCGCCCGCAGGATGTCGGCCGTCTGCCCGAGGTTGATGCCCACCGGCTTCTCGAGGAACACGTGCTTCTTCTGCTTGAACGCGTGGACGGCCATGTCGTGATGCCACTGGTCTGGCGTCGCGATGATGACCGCGTCGATGTCCGGGTTGTCGAGCAGCTCCTTGTAATCGGAATAGTGCTTGGTTCCATGGCCCAAGCTCGATCTTGCGAGCTTCTCGTAGTGATCGATTTGTTCCGGGTCGGTGTCGCAGATCGCGACGAGGTCGCCGCGCTTGTCCCTCATCAGCGTCTTGGTGAGCCCCTCCGCCCGCCCCCCGCAGCCGATCACCCCGAAGCGGAGCACGCCCTTCTCCCCCGCGCCCTTCGCCACGGCGGGGGCCGCCTCTTGCGTCTTCTCGCCCACGGTCATGCGCCTCCTCTTTTCCAGCGCGGCTCGACCGGCAAGATCTCGATGTGCACGGTCTTCCCCAGGTACTCCTCGAGGAGCTCATCGATCGGTATGTCCACGAGCTCGGGATTCGCCGGCGTGAGCTGCATGTTGATGCATAACTTCTTATCCTCGTCAACGACGAGCTTGCCAGAAATAACGGTCATGCTTGACGGTTTCCTTTCGTGGATAAAAAGGGATAGTGTGAACGCGAGCTATCACGGCCGGTGGGTGACGAGGTGGGTCGCGCACGATATGCAGGGATCGAACGTTCGCACGATCATGGCGGCCCGCCGCTTGATCTCGTCCATGGCGAGGCCCTTGTCGGCCAGCGCCCTGCACCGGGTCGTGAGCATGCGGTCGATGAGCGGGATGTTGATCCGCGTGGGGATGTAGAGATCGACCTCCCCCAGCCTGTTGTCCTCGCCCGACGCGTAGTGGTGGATGAGGGTGCCGCGGGGCGCCTCGACGATGCCGGTGCCCGCAGGGTTCGGCGGCGTGTCCGGGATGGTCTGGTCGCGCGCCGTCTCCCCGGAGAGGCTGCTGAGGATTTCGAGTGCCATGGAGGCACTCTCGTGGACGTCGACGAGCTGCAAGGCATAGTTGAAGAGCATGTTGTCCTTCCACTTGGACCACGCCCTGGCGACGGCATCCTTCAGCTCGTGGTCGTCGACCTCGAGCGCCCCGAGGCGCGCCCGGGCCATCGGGCCGACCAGGAGCCCGATGCTCTCGTCGAGCGACGTCTCGTACCCCCGCAACCCCTCCTCCGTCCAGACGAGCTCCTTGAAGCCATCCGGCGCAATGCGCCTCACGGAGCCGCTCGGGAGCTCGATCGCGATCTTGCCGTCCTGGCGGTAGATCCCGTCGACACCCGGCTCGTTCGCCAGGGCCAAAAAGGCGACGTTCTTGAACGCGAAGTCCTCGGCAGGTGATGCATTATGGAAGTCCTCCAGCAGGTCGTCGAGCACAGGGCGTGAGATCTCCTGGATTTTTTCGAGGTGCTTCCGCGTCTGGTTGATCTCCTTCGGGAACACGGTGAACGACTTGCCCCCGACCGCGGGCGAAATGGCGTGTATCTCCCGGCCCCCGAAGGCCTCGCAAACGTCCTTGCCGAGCTTGATCAGCTCGAACATGGATTGCGTGAACTCCGGGTTGTTCCGGACGAGCTCCTCCAGCCCGAGCGGCTTGTCGTGAAGCACGGCGGAGATGTCGGGGAATCCCTGGAAGTAAAAGTGCATCACGTGGCTCTTGACGAGCTCGCCGCACATGAGGACTGCGCGCATTGCCCTCGCGGAGGCGCTAGGCTGGACGCCCAACATGGCCTCGATCGCCCTCGTGCTCGCGATGGCCTGCGACGCGTGGCACAGGCCGCAGATGCGGCTGGCGATGCGCGGCGCGTCGAGGTAGTGCTTCCCCCTCAAGATCCCTTCGAAGCCACGGAAGACGTCCGTCTTGAAGTTGACCGCCATCAACTCGTTTTTCGAGACGATGTACTCGATGGACGCGTGACCCTCGATCCGCGTGCAGAGGTCGACGTTCGAGTTCATTGCTTCGTTTCCCTCCTGATGCGCGGCCTCCCGAACCTGAAGACCATACCAGTGTAATCCCTCAACTCGGCCGAGAGCGGGAGCATGCTGAAGAAGTTGACCACGTTCGACGTGTATTCCTGCGACGGCGGGCCCATGCAGCCCTCGCAAGGGACGCCCTTCTTGATGCAGCGTGCCTCGCACCCTTCCCGCGTCACGGGGCCCATGCAGAGGATCCCGTCCTTGAGGAAGCAAGTCGCTTGCTTCGCTACGGGGTTCGTGGTACCCGGAGTGATGGCATCGATCGGCCTAGTGAACTCGTTCATGTTCTCGGCGCGGAGCTCGCAAGACGAGCACAAGTTCCGGTCGGACAGCACGATCCGTTTCCCCTCCATGAGCCGGATGGCCGAGTCGTTCAGCAGCCCCGGCGGGGGCGGGCAGCCTGGGACGAAGCCGTCGATCTCGATGAACCGGTCGACCGGGTCGGCTTGCTTCCCGGGCGAGAGGCTGGCGATACCACCGAACGCGGCACACGTGCCGAGCGCGATGACCTTCTTGGTGCGCTCGCGGATCGACTTCAAGTACTCGACTTGTGCCTGGTTGCCATCGAGCACGCAGCCCTCGATCAAGGCGATGTCGGATTCCGGCACGTTGACCTGGTCGAGGATGAAGGGCGCGTGGACGATGTTGAACTTGTTGAGGATCTCCCGGAGAATCTCCATCGAGAACAGGCTCGAGATACAGCCCGAGCAGCCGGTCAGCGACGCGAGGGTGAACTTGGGCCTAATGTTTGGTTCCCTCCTTCAACTTGTTGTAAAAACCGGTGACGACCTCGGCGAACTTGTTCCCCTCGACGGCGCTCATGGACTCGATCATTATGCGGCCCGCCCCGTCCTCGCCGAGCACTTGCTGCAGCAGGCGAACCTTCTGCTTGGCCTTGTAGAAGCCGTCGATGTACCGGCAAGCGTCCTGCTTGCACCCGATCACCATCACGCCGTCGAAGCCGGCCTCGAGGGCAGCAACGAGGAAGTTCGAATCGACCCGGCCCGAGCAGGGAACCCGGATGATGAGCACGCTGGGTGAGTACAGGAGCCGTTTGAGGCCGGCGTCGTCGGCCGCCGCGTACCCGCATGACCTGCAGCAGAACGCGAGGATCTTCGGCGACTCCTTGAGCTTAGCCATCACCTCGATCGACTTTCGGATCTTGTCGGTCGAGTCGACGTTGAGCTCCATGGCGCCCGTGGGGCACACGCTCGCGCAAGTGCCGCAGGACTTGCACTTGAACTTGTCGACGACGACGCGGTCGCTCGTGAGCACGATCGCGTTGTAGGGACACGACCGGGCGCAGAGGCCACACAGGCCGCACTTGTCCTGGTTGTTCTCCGCACCGGTGTAGTCCGAGACCAGCGTCTCCCTCGAGAGCAGGGCGATCACGTCGAGGGCGACCTTGTTCGCCCCGAACACCACCTCGTTGTAGGATCGCGGCCCGAGCACGGCACCGACGCCGAAGATGCCCGAGGAGAGCGTCTCCTCGCCCATGAACCCGTGGTCGTCGAGCGTGAAGTCGAACTTCTTGCGCAGGTCCTTGAGGTCCGGGTTGGGCACGACCTCCGTGCCGAGGATGATCAGGTCCGCCTTGTACGCCTTGGCGCTCGAGTCGACGACGCGCTTCTCGCCGCCGCCGACTTCGACCTTCGCCGTGCGGGCGGGGAACGTCTTGAAGGAGGCCTTTGGCACCTGCTCCTTGACGGCAGCCTCGTACTTGCGGGCGAGGAGTTTGTCCAGCGACTGGTTCACGCCATCCAGCCCGGACGCGGAGCGCGGGCCGATTCCTTGGATGTAGGCAACGGCCTTTGGAGGCTCATCGTTCGACAAGCGGAGGAGCTCCCCGCCCGTGGGGCCGTCCGAGGACAGGATGCGCTCGAACTCGGGCGCCGTGACGACGTCGTTTGATGGGTCGTGGTGAAAGCTGGCGAGGTCGCCGTGTAGTTCCGCACCGATGGCGATCACCTTGGCCCCGACCTTCAGCCGCAGCTTTTCCGGCTCCTGGTCGAGCGCGATCGCCTTGTTGATGCAAGCGCGCTCGCATATGCGGCACGCCTTGCACGTCTCGAGGTCCTCCTTGTCGATGGTCGCCGCGAAGGGGTACGCGTGGCTGAACGGGATGTAGATGAGCTTGCGCTTTGCGAGGCCGTACTCGTACTGGTCAGGCTTCTCGACCTTGCATATGTGCGTGCACCGCCCGCAGCCAGTGCATCGATCCACGTCAACGAAACGCGGCTCGCGCGTGAGGTCGAGCGTGAAGTTCCCTATCTCGCCGCTGATGTTGTCGACCTTGGTGTTCGTGTGGATCGTGATGCTCTTCTGCTTCTTGATCTCCCCGATCATCTCGGAGATGAAGCAGATGGAGCAGTCGGCCATCCCCTGGATCTTGTTCCACCTCGCGGCCATGCCGCCGAGGGTCGGGGCCTTGTCGATGAGGTGCACCTGCATGCCGGCGCGCGCGAGGCTGAGCGCCAGCGTCATGCCCGCGATGCCCCCTCCGATGACCGCGCAGCTCTTCTCGACCTGCACGGTCTTGACCTTGATGGCCCGCTGCAGCCCCACGCGCGCCGCGCCGGCCTCGATGAGGATCTCCGCCTTCTTGAGCGTCGCATCCCGGTAGCTATCGTCGCGATGCACCCACGCGCACTGCTCGCGGATGTTCACGATCTCGATGTTCGGCCGGTCGACGACCCCGTCGAACATGGCCTCGAACACGTGCTGGTGAGTCTTCGGGGAGCACGCGGCTATCACGAGCTTGTTGATGAAGTTGTCGCGGCACCACTGGTGGAGGCTCTTAAGGTACTTCTCCTGGCACAGGTTGTCCAGCACGCGTGTCGACACGACGCCGGTGATCTTCCGCGCGTAGGCGTCAAGCGCGTTGATGTCGAGGCAGTCCGAGACCTCCCCCGTGCAGTTACACGTGATCACCCCGACGCGGCTGATCTCTCCCTTCTTGTTGACCTCGGCGGGCAGTTCCTCCCCCTTGAGCAGCCGCTCGTTGAGGTCGATGATGCGGATGACCGCTTTTCCCATCTCCGACAAGCAGTAGGCCTTCGTCTTCGTTTCCTTGCTGACGAGTTCATCCAGCTGCTTGAGGTGGAAGTTGAGGATGCCGGTCTTGTCGATGGCCAGCTTGTCCATGAGCTCGGAGTGCTTCAAGTAGCCCTCCCGTTCGAGGATGAGGAGCAACTTACGCCGGATCGGGTGGGAGAGCACCTCGTAGATGTCCATTCGGATCCCTCGACACGTGTCGTTATCGATAATTTACTTTACTTGTCTCGGTAAAAAATGTTTTTGTCTTCGAAACGAAAAGCGCGGGATGCATCATACAATGTTCGTCTTCGGAACCTTTGCCAGAGGGTGCTCCGTTTCTCGAAAAGTTGCCCCTTCACCAGTGTACAAAACGGCTTGTCTCCCTAAAAAAGTAGATCATTCTCGCGCGCCGGGGGTGGTACGACGGACAACTCCCGTTGTTACCACGTCCCCTCCACCCTGGCATGGAACCGCTTAAAGCCTCCCGATGCCTATCAAGAGGCAAGGATCTCGAGAAGACAACTCCATTTATCCACTTCCCGCAAAACGAAGGCGTCATCGTACATATCTCATCGCTCGACCATAATTGTCTCAGAGTCCAACTCTACAAAACAAAAAACCAAGCGAGCGATCATGAACACCCTGAACATCGAAACCCCACAGAACAAGACGATCTTCGTGGTCTTGACGAAGAAGGAGAACAACGCGCTGCTCAACGAGCAGCGTTACAACTTGTGCGAGGAAGTGTTGAACGAACACAGCTTCGACTTCGTGACGGTCGACATGGAAGGCGAGTCGAAGTTCAACCCGAAGTCGCTGGTCAAGGTCATCGGGAAGTGCCCGATCGAGAGCCACGGCGTCGACGTCCCCGCGTTCGCCGCGGGCTACCTCCGCCAGGAGGTCGACGACAAGCGCGAGCAGGCCGCCGGCCTCGAGAAGGAGTACGCGGCGCTGGCCGACAAGGCGAGCCTGATGGCGCAGAACATGGCGTCTTGGATCGACGTCCTGAAGTCGGAGGCCCAAGAGCTCGAGTCCGAGCTCGAGGGCGAGGTCAAGGCCAAGTGGCTGACCAAGCGGATCCTCGACATCGCGGCCAACTTCACCGAGGACGAGGTCTACGTCCTGCACTTCGGCGTGGAGAAGTACCTGCCGGTGCTCAAGGCCGCCCTCACCTCGGTCGACAACGTCAAGGTCTCGATCCTCGACGGGAAGAAGCAGAAGACGGTCAGCCAGGCGGTATTCGCCTGAGCCCATCCACCACCACTCGTATCGTTCACCACGACAACACGTAACCACCATAAAAAAAAACACAAACCAACCAAACGAGGAAAACACACATGGCACTCAAAGTACTCGAACTCGAACCCCTGAAGAAGAAGAAGCTCGAGCTCGTGCTCGTGGAGACCGAGTTCCCCGTCAATTGGGATGTAACAAAGCCCGCCGGCGACGACGATTGGAACCTGCGCATCGTGTCGGACGCGTACATCAAGGCCACGACCGGGCTCATCGAGAAGCACAAGCCCAGGTTCGCCGTGGAGGAGCTCGGTATGCGGAGCCGAGACGAGTTCCTGTTTGACAATCCCCTGGTCGAGGTGTTCAAGAAGCGGGGGATTCCGCACGAGGCGGTCGACATCGACGAGAGCGCCCTAGGGTACCTCGAGTCGGTGCTCGAGCCCGCGACGAAGCTGCACGCCGACCTCATGGCCGAGGCGGGCAAGATCAAGGCCTCGGGCGACAAGAGCAAGAAGGCCACGTGGCAGGACATGATGGTGCGCGCCGAGTACCTCAAGGCTGACATCGACGCCGAGGTCGACGCCATCCGTGGCAAGATCCGGGAGGCGTGGATGATGATGGGCATCCTCGAACAAGCCAGCAAGGTGGACGCGGCGACCATGGCGGGCATGTGCTTCTGCGACGCGAGCCACTTCGACGGGTTCGCGAGCCTAGCCGATCAGCTCGGTATCGACACGGTCAAGATCAATATGAAGAAGTCAGTGAAATCAATGCCAGACTCAGGGACGGTGACAGATTTCTTGAAAGCATCAGTGCTGGAAGTCAGCCCCATAAAGGTCAAGTCGAAAGCAGTGCAAGAGAAGATACTCTACATGTTCGACACGGACGCGTTCGCGTCCCCGTTCGACATCAACATGGCATACGACGCGGGCTTCGACGTCGTGATCCCCTTCTCTGGGGTCACGGCCGACAAGGTGGCCCGCCTGGTACAAGATGCGATGTTCTCCCGCAAGCCCGACGCGCCCACCTGCTTCTTCGTCGGCGGGTCGAACGTCAAGGAGGCGGACAAGGTCGCAGAGCAGATCAGGAAATCGCTCTTCCCGCCGTTCGAGCACCCCGTCGTCGTGGACCCCCGCGGGTCGCACACGACCGCCTCGGCCACGGTCGCCAAGACCGTCGAGATGGCAGGCAAGCACGGCTGGGACGGCATCACGGGCAAGAAGGTCGCCGTGTTCGGTGCCGGCCCCGTCGGCCAGATCGCGGCCATCATCGCCGCCAAGGAGAAGTGCCACGTCTCGATCGTGGAGACGTGGGACAAGGCTTCCAAGGAGTCGATCGAGGCCCTCGCCGCGGTGCTGAACGCCGAGGCCGGCCAGGACGCGGTGCCGATCAAGGGCGTCTTCGCAGTCACGGACGAAGAGAAGCTGCCGGTCGTGCAGGAGGCGGACATCATCTGGTCGGTCGCGACGGCCGGCGTGCAAGTCGTGTCCAAGGCGATCATGGAGGCGGTCGCCGGCAAAGGCACGAAGCTCGTGGTCGACATCAACGCGGTGCCCCCGGCCGGCGTCGACGGCATGAAAGCCAAGCACGAGGACAAGGAGATCTACCCCGGCGTCTTCGGCACGGGTGCCCTCGCCCTCGGCGGCCTGAAGTACGTCACGGAATCCAACGTGCTCAAGCAAGCCGCGGGGACCAAGGGCATGAAGCTCTTCAACTACGACGTCGCCTACGACACCGCCAAGACCGTGCTCTTCGGCAAGAAGGTCGTCGTGGCGCAATAATCCTCTTCATATCCTTTTTTTCCCGATTTTAATAGCCATCGTACCAGAGAGAGACGAGCAACTGGAGATCGAGCACGATTGGTATGGATGCAATCAAAAACGTAGAGAGCCATGTCTTGAATATGACTTGAATATGAAAATTCCTTTCCATACCACAGAGAAAGAATTGCATAGAATCCTTCCACGGTTGAAGACCGAGACGTATTCCTTTTAACAGCCATAGCACCAAAGGTTCCACGCTTGGTTATCATGGTCTGAGCCACGGGTACCACGGCGACAGACCGTACATCGCGATGAACACGACGTTCTCCACGACGACGATGGCGTTGGCCACGATCGTCCCCAGCAGGAGCGGCGACTCGAGCAGCCTCGGCCGCTTTCCCAGGCAGTATCCGGCCTCCCCGCAGAGCATCACGACGGAGGCGACGAGCATGAGGATCGCCGACTCGCTGCGGAGTGCGGCGTACCCGTTCGTGACGGCGACGACGCCGATGATGCCGGCGAGCCAGAGCCACTCGACCCAGTGGATCCTCCTCGACCGGGGCGCCAGCTGCTCCGACACCACGAGCAGCGCGAAGAACGCGAGCATCGACGTCTGCTGGAGCCCGTGCCCGAGCCACTCGTCGCCGAAGTAGAGGTACAGGTAGACGTCCGTCGCGTCATAACCATACTCGTGGGTATAGAAGCTGTTCGCCCTGTCGAACCCCCAGTGGAAGACCACCCCCATCGCGTTGACGATGATCCCGACGACGGCAAGGGCCTCGATGATCGACTTGACCCGTTCCCTTCCTTCGATGTTCCGAAGGGCCGCCTTGAGCGAGAGCCAGAACACCAGGCCCAAGCCGATACACATGGCGAGGAAGTTCACGATGAACTTGGTGTTGTAGGGGAAAGTCAAGCCCATACCACCCGGGCCGAGCTCGAACACGTTGACAGTGACGTCGAACCACGCGGAGAAGAGGCCGTGCACGAACGCGCAAACCGGCACGGCAATGGCAAGGGCTATCCCGCTCTTCAACGAGGGCAGATACTGCCTCGGGGTGGGAATGCTGTCCATATTGGTGGTATCTGCGTCGGTGTAAAAAAGGCTGCGTGTCCGCGATGTTCCTACCTTGGTTTCCACGGCAAGAGCGTGGCTTCGAACCGGAAGGGATTTAAACCCCCTTGGTAGGAAACAACCCGATCATGGCAGACCCGGCTACATGCACCGGCGAGGCTAAAGAAAAATCCTTGGAAGCTGACCAGGGGCACAGGCCCGCCCCTCCCGCCATCTTGACACGAACCAGATACAATGAATCAGAATACATCGAGGAGGTCGTGGAGCCTGGCGCGCTGGTACCGGGGGATCAGGCGTTCAAGGGCGTGACGTGGGTCGACGTCAACGGCGTCGAGGATAAGCCCACGGTCGAGAAGGTCGGCCAGGTCTTCTACCTACATCCGGTGATCCTCGAGGATGTCATGGACGTGGAGCAGCGGCCTAAGATCGTCGAGAGCCTGGAGGATAGCATCTTCATCGAGTTCAACACCTTTCTCCGTATCCCCACGACGTGCGAGATACAGATGACGCAATTCAGCGTCGTGCTCACGAAGGCCTACCTTATCACCTTCCAACAAGATGCTGGTAAGGACTTCTTCAAACAGTTACGGGATCGGATAAAGGCAAAGCACGGCATCGTGCGCAAGATGGGCGTCGATTTTCTCCTGTACCTGTTGCTCGAATTCGCGATCGACAACTACTATTCGATCATGGAGGACTTCGAGGAGAGCATCGACAGGTTCGAGGACGACATGATCGAGGGGTCATCGAGCGAGAAGATCACCAGCCTCCAGCAGATCAAGCGCTCCTTGATCTATACGCGAAAGAGCATCTGGCCCGTACGGGAGATACTGAACCGGCTCGAGATGATGGAGCCGAAGATCGTCACCAAGGCCCTGCGCATCTACTTCCGCAACCTCTACGAGCAGATCGTCCACCTGGTCGACATGACCGAGACGTTCCGCGACATACTGTCGACGGCGTTCGACATCCACCTGTCGACCCAGTCGAACAAGCTCAACGTCATCGTGAAGACACTCACGATCATCTCCGTGGTCTTCACGCCGCTCAACCTCATCGTCGGGTTCTTCGGCATGAACTGGCTCAACGAGCCAGAATACAGCGCCCTGCCCATGCCGTTCCTCGGGCTGATCATCGTCGCAATATCGATGTTCCTCATCGCCGCGCTGCTGGTACGGTCGTTCAGGAAGCGGAAGTGGTTCTGAGCCAATCCGTTGGAGAACGGGAATCAGCGAGGCCCCCATTATCCTCCTCGTCCATCGATTACTTGCTCGTGGCTTCGATGTAGGTCTTGTAGGTGGGCTCACGTGCGGCGGTCCCGCCCCCGCCTTCCCCGAGCAAGAGCAAGATGCCGGGGATCACGTCGCGGCCGACGAAGAACATGGGCCAGGTCACGAATATGTTTCCCGTCATGAAGGCCCCAGCGGATAGACCGAAGCCCTCGCCGAAGACGAGCCCTATCACGAAGGGGAGGAAGGGCAGCGACAGCCCCATCGCCACGAAGGCGAGTATCGACCCGGCTATCCTTGCCGGGGTGTCGTGTGCCGCCTTCACTCGGTGGATAGCGAGGAGGAGGAGGGCCACGGGCACGAGGAAGATGACCGGGAAGGCGATCCATGCTGCCTCCGTGATGAACAAGAGGAGGCTTGCGGTCGAGGCAAGTTTATCTTCTTGATCCTTGTAGATCTTAAATGCAAATGCATTTCCAACGCATATCAACGAGTTCAAGATGATGTCGAGAGGTACAATGATGAATAGGCCCGAAAGCACGAAAATGACGAAGGCAATGCCTCCAGCGATGAGCATTCCTGCTCCGACCTTGGATGGGGCGCTCATGTTGTTCATCCTCTTCGGGGATGATCAGCCCTCGCCCTTAAGAATTTACTGGTGCCGCCCAATCAGATCGGATAAATGCCCAGGCAGCTAGGATCCCTTGTTCACCGATGCCGGACGACGCTGCGCCGCCGGGCGGCGGCCCGCCGCGGAGGCCCACAGGGGTGGTACTCCGGTCGAGCATGCCCAGGATCAAGGTCGAGGGGAACATCGTCAAGATCATGCCCGCACGTCTCGTCCTGCACGACGCGGAGAGCATCGACCGGGCGCACGACGACATCAGCCGGGGGCGGCTAGCGTACGCGAGGCACGTCCTTCCCGCGTTGCTCAAGCGGTACCCACTAGACTTCGACATCATCGAGGCCCACGCGCGCCTGCTCGAGGCCGAGGACCTCCATGACCAGGCCATCTCCATGCTAGCGGAACGGGTTGAAAGGTTCTTTCAGTTCCTCCAGACGACCGCTGGAAGGCGTGAAGGCCTCATCATCCCATACAGCCACAAGGAGAACAAGCCGTTCATCGGCTGCTTGTTTAAGCTCGCCATCTACTCGTGGTACAAGATGAAGGACGAGGCGGCCCTCGGGCACTTCAAGCGGCTACTCGGCGTCGACCCGTCCGATCCGAAGGGCGCGAGGTACTTCGTCCTCCACCTCGCCGTCGGGCTGGAGCGGTTTGACGACGCTGCGAGCCTCGCCAACTCGATCGGGCGGGACGAGCTCCAGGCGCTGTTCTCCGGCGGCTCGAACCGGGCCATGTTCGGCCTGCTCTACGGCCTCGGCCTGCTCGTCTTCGTACTCGGGGACCTGCCGGGCGCGATGGTCCTGCTCGAGTTCGCGATCAAGTCGAACCCGCACGCCCTGGCCAACTTGTTAGAAGACCCCCGCTTCGACCACGGCCCCGTCGATCGCCTCGTCTCGCAGTACGAGAGCACGGCGAGCGAGTCGGAGGGGCGCGGCTACGTCGACGACTGGGGAGACCTCTGGGGCAGCTATCCGGGCTCGCTCGAGTTCCTCTTGCTCGTCGCTGGGAAGCTTGACAAGCAAGATGAGGACAAGACGGGCGAACTGCCCGCCGCTGAATAAGAGCGACCTCTTCAGCGGGAGCGCTCCTCGGTGGGGCTTGGTACGGTCGTTTATTTGCCAACAGCGATCTTGCCAGAACCGCTTTGCGTGAGAACTACTATGCGTTCTCCTTGCATGTACCGGAACGTGATGAGCATTGCCAAGGCCGTCAAAAAATGCCAGACTGAATGCCCTTGGAACCAGGAATCTGGATCGCAAAGAGCTGCTGGCTCGTCAGATTCCCCACTCACGACGTTCCAGATGATGAATCCGACGACGAAACTAACGATTGTCAAGAGGAATAGGGGCAGCGGCCGCCGTATCTCTCGTCGCCGCTGGCGAGGAATGTACCTCTGTAGGAGAACACGGAACTCGTTGACCACCGCCAGCACGAGGATGATGCCGAAGAGCAAATTCGGATGAATTAAGTGGAACCAGTATATGGGGAAGAACACGATCTCCGCGACGATGTAACACGTGATGAAGGCACGCCAGTTCCAACCGCGCTCCCTAGCGAGTGAGTAGAGCAACACGAATACTATGTAGAGGTTCATAGAATACACGTCGAGGAACCCTCCCCACTTGCGCCAGGCAGCATGCATCGTCCAGCTCATCAAGCCGACCGTGATCGAGATGAAGGCGTAGCATACGACGTAGGGTGAAAGCGATTTCATTGGGTTCGGGAGCTCGGGGCGGCTATCGTCATGAGTCGGGCTCTTGGCCTCATTCCTTCCCCTCAAGGCCATAAAGATCGCAGCGAATCCGAAACAAACATAGAACATATTCGTCCAGGCATTAATCGGCGTGATGACGAGCTGGTCGGGTTGATTGCGTTCGCAAAAGCACGTTCCGATCGCCAGGCATCTAGATGGCTCGCCCGGCCAGTACCCAAAGAATGCCCGCATTGCAAGCAATCCCCCGATCCAGGCCGCAGAATAGATTAAACCCAAGATTATGGCGCTTATCGCCTTCTTGTCCTCATCCATAAATTCCATAGGAAAAACAAGAATATAAAAGGCCCGATTTTTCCTTAGATAAGGCATCCCTATCCATAACACCTGGCGAGGAAGCAATCCGTATTGTAATAAATCCTTGCTTTCTAGGAGAAGCGATATCGGTGGAACTAAGGTTTTTTTCCAATCTAACCTAGCCTTCATTATGCATACGCCCTTCAATGACATATACCACACGCGCCATCCGATCATCCAGGCGGGGATGGGCCCCTACGACACGACCAAGCTCGCCGCGGCCGTCGCCAGGGCGGGTGGCCTCGGCTTGATCTCGACCGTCGGCATGGGGAGCTTCAACATGCCGGGCATCGGCGAGTTCAAGTACTCGGCGATCTTCGGCGACGATCCACCCGAAAAGCTGCTCGAGAAGTCCATCGACATCGTGCTCCGGGAGATCGAGGCCGTCCCGGATGCCAAGTTTGGCATCAACATCCCCGTGTCGGAGGAGTTCATCCCGACAGCGTCGCGCCTCATCAAGTACGTCATCGACCGCGTGAAGGCCGACCCCGCCGTGAAGGAGAAGTGCACCGCCATCGTCACGTCAGCGGGGGACCCGCTCCCGTGGTCGGTCGACCCCGGCGACAAGAAGCTGCCCACGTCGATCCCGATCAAGGCGGAGCTGCCCGGCATCGTCTGGACGCACGTCGTCCCGAGCGTGCGGGCCGCGCGACGGTGCGAGAAGGCCGGCGTCGACGTGATCGTGGCATCGGGGAGGGAGGGCGGCGCCCATTGCTCATGGCGCGACACGTCGACCATGGTGCTCGTCCCCGAGGTCGTGCAAGCGGTCAATAAGCCCGTCGTCGCGGCGGGGGGCTTCTGCGACGGCGGCTCGCTGGTCGCGGCCCTCGCCATGGGCGCCATCGGCATCCAGATGGGGACGCGCATGATCGCCACGAAGGAAAGCGACTTCGAGCATTCCTGGAAGGAGCTGCTCACGAAGGCAACGGAGGAGGACACCCTCGTGGCGCGCGGGTTCTTCGGGCCCATGCGCTTCGTGCGCAACAAGCGCGCGGTGGAGCTCGTCGACGCTACCGTGCGCGGCGCGCCCGACCTTTACAAGGGGAACCCGACCGGCTCGACGCAAGAGATCATCGACCTCGAGGTGTCCGGGCTCGAGAACCTGTTCAAGGGTAAGATCGACGAGACGCCCGTCCTCGGCGGGCAAGTGGCCGGCCGCATCCACGACATCCCCACGGTCAAGGAGCTGGTCGACCGTATCATGGCTGGCGCCGAGGCGACACTGGAGCGGATCCAGAGGTTCAAGTAAAGGAAAGGGTATTCTTGCCCCTCAATCCTCCTTCGGGAACGCTTGCTCGATCGGCACGGTTCCACCCAGCACGGCGTTCACCTTTTCCAGCGTGCCGGGGATGTCGATGGCCTGCGGGCACTTCTCCAGGCATTTCATGCACTTCGAGCACAAGGCGGCCATGCCGTTGTCCTTGGCAGCGTTCAGCGCGTCCTTCGACTTGGCGAGCTTCGCGTATTCCTTCTTGGCCCTCTTGAGATCCTCGTGGGTCGAGTAGCTGTTCAGGATCGCGAAGTTGCGCGGGATCGCCACGCCGCTCGGGCACGGCATGCAGTACTCGCAAGCGGTGCACGGGATGAGGATGGCCTTCCTGAACACGTCGCTGACTTGCTTGAGCACGTCCAGCTCGCCCGCCGACAGCTTCCCGGCGCCGGAGCTGCTCGCGTGTTCCAGGTTCTGCTTGACCTGGGCGAAGGCGCTCATGCCGCTCAACAAGAGGGACACCTCCGGCCGGTTCCACACGAACTGCAGCGCCCAGTCCACCGGGGTGCGTTGCACAGGCGCGTTGTCGAATATCGCTTTCACCTCGGCCGTCGGGTTGGCGAGGCGGCCGCCCTTGAGGGGTTCCATGATGACAACAGCGACGCCCTTGCCTGCCGCGTATTCCAGGCCATTCGTCGTCGCTTGCGTGTCCTGGTCGAGGTAGTTCCACTGGATCTGGCACGCTTCCCAGTCGTGGTAATCGACGATCTCCTTGAAGACCTGGAAGTTGTCGTGGAACGAGAAGCCGAAGTGCTCGATCAAGCCCATCTGCTTGAGCTTCTCCATCTCGAAAACGAGCCCGAGTTCCTTGACCAGTTGGAACCGTCCCTTGTTGAGCCCGTGGAACAAGTAGACGTCGAGGTGGTCGGTCTGGAGCTTCTTGAGCTGCTCGCGGCAGAACTTCTCGACGTCGCTGGCCACCTTCACCTTCCACATTGGGAGCTTCGTCACGAGGTGCACCTTCTGGCGGTAACCGCCTTGTAGCGCCTTGCCGACGATGACCTCGCTCTTGCCCCCGTGGTAGCCGTAAGCCGTGTCGACGTAGTTCACGCCGTTGTCGATGGCATATCGGAGGATCCGGATCGCCTCCGCCTCGTCGACCTTCTTGATGAAGCCGAGGATCTTCTTGGTGGGGAACCGCATGCAGCCGAAGCCCAGCGCGCTCGCCTCCCAGGGGATCCGCACACCCATCTTCCTGTATTGCATTGGTCGTTTCACCTCAGAGCGCGGGCACCGGTTCGATACGCCCGGATGCGGCGCTCTTGTACATGGACTCGACGACGTTGAGGATCTTGAGGCCGTACGCGCTGCCCGTGAGGGGCTCCTTTTCGTTGGTTATGCAATCGACGAAGTTGGCCACTTCTTGAGGGTAGCCGAAGTTCCACGCCTCGGCCGGGACGGGAAACGTCCAGCCCCTGGTCGAGCTCGCCTTCTCGACGGCGTAACCGTAGCCCTTCTCCGAGTACACGCTCACGAGGTTACTGAACGTGGGCGCGACCTTGAGCTGGCCCTCGGTGCCGAACAGCTCGAACCGCATGTCGTAGCCGCCCGGGGCGCACCACGACTCCTCGATGACGACCTGGGCGCCGTTCTCGAAGTAGAGGATGCCGACCGCGTTGTCCTCGACCTCGCACGTCCCGAATTTCCCGCGGTCTGGTTGCGTGGTCGCCGTCTGGCAGAACGCCCGCTTCACGTCGCAGCCGAGGTACCAGACCAGGCACGCGACGTCGTGGATGCCGAGGTCGACGAGCGCGCCACCGCCCGACGGTTCCTTCTTGTAGAACCACTGCGAGTGCGGGCCGCTGTGCTGCTCCTTGCCGCGCCCCATGTAGATCCTACCGAGGGCACCCTCGTCGACGATCTCCTTCACCTTGGCGAACGTCGGGGCGTACATATTATTCTCGCAGTAGAAGATCCTCTTGCTTGATTTCCTCTCGGCG
>JAFGBX010000171.1 GCA_016932935.1 Promethearchaeota archaeon
CCAGTTCGTCGAGGGCGACGTCCAGCACTGGTGGCACCCCCCCTCCGGCCGCGGCGTCCGCACTGCCTTCTCCGACGACCTGCTCTGGCTGCCCTTCGCGGCGTCGCACTACGTCCTGCGCACGAAGGACTCCGGGATCCTGGATGCCCCCGCGACGTTCATCGAGGGCCGACCCCTTGCGGAGGGGGAGGAGTCGTACTACGACCTCCCGGGCCGATCCACGCTGGTGGCTCCCTTGTACGAGCACTGCAAGCTGGCCATCGAGCGCGGCTTCCAGCTCGGCGTGCACGGGCTCCCCCTCATGGGCTGCGGTGACTGGAACGACGGCATGAACCTGGTCGGGAAGGACAAGGGGGAGAGCGTGTGGCTCGCGTTCTTCCTGATCGCCACGCTGAAGGAGTTCTCGTGGGTCGCGACGCTCTACGGGGACGAGCCGTACGCGAAGACATGCACGGCACGCGCGGAGGAGCTCGAGGCGCGCGTCGATGCGGCCGCGTGGGACGGCGCATGGTACAAGCGGGCATTCTTCGGCGACGGCACCCCGCTCGGCTCCAACACGAACCAGGAGTGCAAGATCGACTCGCTCCCCCAGAGCTGGGCCGTGCTGTCCGGCTCTGGCCAGCCCGGGCGGGTGCAACGAGCCATGGATTCCGTCTACCGGCTGCTCGTCGACAAGGACAAGCGGCTCGTCAAGCTGTTCGACCCGCCATTCAACGAGGGTGAATTGGAACCGGGGTACATAAAGGGGTACCCGCCAGGCATACGGGAGAACGGCGGGCAGTACACCCACGCGGCGATCTGGGTCGCTATGGCGTTCGCGCGGCTCGGGGATCGGGAGCGGGCTGCAGAGCTGCTCTCCTACATCAACCCGATCCTCCACGGCAACACGCCGGAGGGGGTGGAGCGGTACAAGGTCGAGCCGTACGTCGCGTGCGCCGACGTCTACACGCACCCTGGTCACGAGGGGCAGGGTGGCTGGACTTGGTACACCGGATCCGCCGGCTGGCTGTACCGGCTCATCATCGAATCGATCCTCGGGATCCAGCTCGAGGGCGACCGGCTGCGCTTCATCCCGTGCATCCCTCCCGGCTGGGGCGAGTTCAAGGTGCACTACCGGTTCCGCGAGACGGTCTACCACGTGACGTATCCAGCCGGGCATGGTGCGGGCGCCGTGGAGGGCGTCGTCGTCGACGGGACGGCCCGCTCGGGTGACGAGCTGCCGCTGGCCGACGATCACGCCGAGCACGACGTCCGGTTGGTCTTCGGCCAGGGCCACCGGGTCGCAGAACAAGGCGGGGGGGTCGAGGGGAAATGAAGGTGCTCATCCTCGCCGGGGGCTTCGCGAAGCGCATGTGGCCGTTGACCGAGAACCAGGCGAAAGCACTGCTGCCCGTCGCCGGGAAACCGGTGATCGAGCACATCCTGGAGAAGCTCGAGCCCGTCCCCGCGATCGGCGAGGTGCACGTGTCCACGAACAGGCGGTTCGAGGACGCCTTCGCGCGGTGGATCGCGGGGGTGAGGACCTCGAAGCTGCTGTCGCTCGTCGTCGAGCCCCACGACCGAGAGGAGCAGAAGATGGGCGCGATCGGGGGGCTCAAGTACTTCATCGACACGTGCGCGGTCGACGAGGACCTCCTCGTCATCGCGGGCGACAACCTCTTCGAGTTCGACGTCAACGACCTCCTCAAATTCGGCGAGAAGACAAGTGGGCCCGTCGTCGCGCTATACGACATCGCCGACGTCGACAAGGTCAGGGGGCGGTTCGGGGTGGCCGTGGTGGACGAGGAGGGCACCATCGTGGCCTTCGAGGAGAAGCCGGCGGAGCCCAGGTCGACGCTGATATCGGCGGGGATCTACCTGTTCGAGCGGGCCGACCTGCGGCTCGTCCACGAGTACCTGGGCGATGCGGGCAACCCCGACGCGCCGGGCTTCTTCATCCGGTGGCTCACCGGCAAGCGGGCCGTGAAGGGCTTCGTCTTCGACGGCCGGTGGTACGACATCGGCTCGTTCAAGCTCTACGCGGACGCGAACGCGGCGTTCAGGCGCGGGACGGCGCGGTGGCCCGGCTGGCGGTTGAGGACGCACGACGTGCAGTAGGCAGTGCCGAGCCAGGCCCGATGCACGTGCGACGAACGAGAAGGAGGGTCATCTCCTTCTCCTCTCACATACGCGACCATGAAATGATGCCCCCCCATTACTATGGCGTTTGTCTTCGGGTAGGACTATCTTATCATTAAAATCATCACGGGACAGCACGTTTTTTTGGAGAGATCAGCGGCGTCGAGTGATGAGCGCGAAGAGGATCTCTACTGCGAACACGCCGATGGACAAGAAGAGCACGCCGAACTTGATCGACGCGCAGACTGACGCGGCGAGCGTGCTTGCCGTGTCCAGAAAACCTGGGAATGATGCCATCATGGAGACGAGGTTGACGTTCTCGATGACGTCCATTATCGGGGAAACGATCGACAGCCACGCGAAGATCGTGCCAGCCTTCACGAGGCGCTCGTTCTTGGATACGATGCGCGTACCCAGCACGAGCAGCCAGAAGGCCATGGCCCCATAACCGATCAAGTACCCGAAGTCGAGATACGTGATGAGGAGCTCCTGCGCTACGACGGCGAGCCCCCATGTTTGCATGATCTGGTTCGCGCGATCGGCAGTCCACGCGAATTCCAAGTCGACAATGTTATAAATAGGAACGGGAAGGGTCCTCGTCGCGGTTATCACGACGCTGAATGCAATGAAGACAGCTAGCGAAATGATGGCCATCAAGATGATGGCCCGCAGGTTCAGTTTTTTAAACACGTCACACCACGATTACTATAATTCTCTTGCCCCTATAAGAGAATGAAATCGGATGGATCGCTCCTGTAGATCCATCTTAAGAAGGCTGCCGGAGTCGGCATGATGATCCGACACACCGGGACACGGGCGGTCATCCTGGCCTTGCAGCTGGAACGAGCCGCGCCGGTGCCCCGTGCCGCGCGGGGGGAGCGATCTTGACCGGCTTTTCTTCGTAAATCATAACTCCTCCAACCGTCATCGTAAAAGATCAGTCAATAGCGCGGATGGATCAACAAGGTTTTATTCCGTGTAACCGAAGAAAACCTATCTTGGCATCGCAAGGTGGGCGCGGCCGCAGAGGCCGTGCCACCTGGGTTGCCATGTCTTATAAGACCAGGGTATAAAATCGACAGACAAACGGATTTGATTGTACATGCAGCCAATGGGACATGCATACACGAAACCAACCGAGAACGACCTAGAGTTCCTCGAGTCGGTCGTCGGGCGAGCGAACGTCTCCTCGAACCCGGCCATGATGCAATCGTACTTGAGCCGGTCAGTGATGGGCCTTGAATCGACGACGCCCGACGTCGTCGTGAAGCCCAAGTACGTCGAGGAGGTCCGGAAGATCTTGGTCCATTGCAGCGCCCGCAAGATAGCCGTCTCGCCGATCTCGGCCGGGCTCTCTGGCGGCTTCGCATGCCCGCTCATCAAGCCCGCGGGCGTGCTGCTCGACATGCAACGAATGGACAGAATCATCGAAGTCGACGAGGACAACAGGTACGTCGTGATCGAGCCCGGCGTGACCGCCGGCGGGATCTGGGCGTACTTCCAGAAGTACCACCCGGAGTGGGCGCCACCTATCGCCGACGGCGCGCCCCCGGCGGCCACGATCATGGGCGACGCGATCGAGCGCGGGTTCTCGCTGCTCACGTCGTCCATGGGGCCGCAGGGCGAGTGCGTGCAGGGCATGGAGGTGGTCGTCCCCCGCGGCGACATCATCCGCACGGGCACGTGGGCGCTGAACGGCGCCAAGCCGTACTACAGGTGGGGCCTCGGGCCCGAGGTGTTCTCCTGCTTCATGGGGAGCCAGGGCACGATGGGCGTCGTCACGAAGGCGGCGATCAAGATCTTCCCGCACTGCCACCACAAGACGATCATCGCGTGGGCCATGGACAACCCGTACGACATGCAGGACCTCACGCACCAGGTGTCCCGCAAGGAGTTCGGCATCGCCCACAACTGCGTCATGGTGCAAGGCGGGAACTGGCCGCTCGTTCAGACCCGCTTCCCCAAGGACAAGGTGCCTGCCGAGTACTCCTTCTTCGAGAAGGTCGGCGTGCCCCCGTGGTGGATGAACTTCGAGATC
Source organism: Promethearchaeota archaeon (assembly GCA_016932935.1). GTDB lineage: Archaea > Asgardarchaeota > Lokiarchaeia > Sigyniarchaeales > Sigyniarchaeaceae > Sigyniarchaeum. The sequence continues at coordinate 4,157 of JAFGBX010000171.1, forward strand.
TGGGCGCAGAGCCAGAAGGAAATGGACTTCGTGGTCTCCGAGATCGACCGCATCGCCGTCGAGTACAAGAACGGCGGCAAGGCCAAGAGCCCCGCGTCGATCAAGAAGTGGGAGCTCCACCCCGCGCAGGTCGGTGCCCGGCTCAAGAAGCCCAACAAGATCGCCATCCCCTACTCGCTCTGGGAAGCGGGCTTCCTGTTCATCACGTGGTACACGCCGTGGCGGGACTGCGCCGAGTTCGCCGAGCTGTACAACAAGGTGCTCGAGAAGTACGACTTCCCCCCGGTCATGTGGATCGCCTCGATCGAGCGCGGCCGCCAGGCCATCTGCATGCCCATCGTGTGCTTCGACAGCAGCCGCCCCGAGCAGTTCGAGGCCGTCCAGGCGGTCAACCGCGAGACGACCGAGATGTTCCTGCCCAAGGGCTGGGTCAACTACCGTCCGGATCCCTACATCCACGCCCCCATGACCTACGCGATGGCGGGCACGTACTACAAGTACCTCCGGCTGGTCAAGGAGATGTTCGATCCGAACTACATCATGCACCCGGGCCGCTTGTGCTTGCCATGAACGAAAAGGTGAAACGAAACAATGTCCGCTAAAAGATTGGAGCCATTCAAACAGGATATCTATCGCTGCATTCACTGCAAGGCTTGTAAGTTCAGCTACAGTGGTTCTCCCGAGAAGTCAGGCCCAGGCGAATATAAGGGCGTCTTATATGAGGGTATGCTCAACTCTTGCCCGTCGGGCATCGAGTTCGGTTGGGAAGGCTACTGGAACTCGGGCAGGATGTGGATAGCCCGGGGCCTGCTCGACGGCACGCTCAAGCCCAGCGAGGCCGTGCGCGACGTTCTGATGCCATGCATCACGTGCGGTAACTGTAGCACCCAGTGTGAGAACTGGATCGACACGGTCGGCATTATCGAGGCCATGCGTGCGACCCTCGTCGACGCCGGCATCCCGCTCCTAGACCGGCACGCGCTCATCAAGCAGTTCGCGACGGATCTCAACAATCCGTACGGCAGGGACAAGGACAAACGCACGGATTGGGCGAAGAACGACCCCGACCTCAAGACCCAGATCGGCAAGGAGGCCGACGAGGCGTACTTCATCGGCTGCACGGCCGCGTACAACCAGACCAACATCGCCTCGGCCACGACACGCATCCTCAAGAGCTTGGGTATCAATTTTGCCATCCGCGAGGACGAGGTCTGCTGCGGCTCGCCGTTCTTCCGCATCGGCGAGGTCGATTTCGCGAAGGGCCTGATGAAGAAGAACCTCGAGGTTTTCAGCAAGTATAAGCGTGTGATCTTCAGTTGTGCGGGCTGCTATCGAACCCTCACGCTGGACTACAAGAAGCACACGGGCAAGCCGGTGCCCTTCGAGACCATCCACGCGATGGAGATCGTCGCCAACGCGATCAAGAGCGGCAAGATCAAGATCAAGGCGCACCCGGATCTCAAGGGCAAGACCTTCACCTACCACGACCCGTGCCACACCGGCCGCCACATGTTCCTCGAGGAGAAGCAAGAGCTCATGCGCGGCTCGAAGAACATGTTCCTGGACAGCCGCAAGGTGAAGCAGATCCACGAGCTGTTCGACATCCCCCGAGTGATCCTCAACGCGATCGCCAAGGCCAACGGCGCCAAGTTCGTCGAGCTCTACCGGAACATGGAGGAGTCGTTCTGCTGCGGCGCGGGCGGGGGCGTGCGGGCGCAGTACCCGGACTTCTCGCTCAAGACCTCGTCCCTCCGCCTCGACGAGGCCGAGGCCGTCGGGGCAGAGATCGTCACGACCGAGTGCCCGTTCTGCTGGCGGAACCTGTACGATGCGAACGAGAAGTACCAGCACCCGCTCAAGGTCTACGGCATCCTCGAGATGCTCGACAAGTTCAACTTGGTCGAGATCCAGGCCAACCCGGTTCCCCCTCCCGAGTACGCGGAGAAGGCGAAGCCCAAGAAGTGAGCCGGAACCCCCCCTCAATCCCCCTTTTTTCTTCATGTACTTTTTCCCACGGACGGCGGCCATCTCGGATTCGGCCGGGCCCGCCGGACCCGTCGCTTAGCCCACGCCATCCCTCCCAAGGGGTTTAACGCGCTCGATGTTTCCTTTATATCCCCGTGCTCTCTCTCCTCGACCAGTGTAGCAACGAAGAACGGAGGCGTACAAGCACGTCTGAATCGATCCACCGGGATTCCCTCGGCGCGAGCATCAAGCGCCTGTTCATCGCGTTCCTC
>JAFGBX010000172.1 GCA_016932935.1 Promethearchaeota archaeon
GCCGCGAGGATGGCCGGCAGCGCAGGGGCCTGGTAGGAGGCCTGGGCGGGCCACCAGCCTGACAGCGCTGTCGCTGGGTTGGGGATCGAGATGAAGAGGAGGGAGGCCATGATGGCTAACAAGCCGACCGTCATCGCCAGGGACACGAGGAACAGCTTCCTGGTGCCGCCCAACCCGACGCGGAGGTGCTCGCCGCCCGGGGGGACGCGATGGATCCAGGCCGCGGCGATGACACATGCGATACATACGCTGAACCCCATCTCGCCCCAGAACATCATCGGGTCGAATATGGTCTCCAGCGCCGTCAACCCGTGCCGCCAGTTGGCGTGGACGAAATAGTTGTCCAGGCTGAACGTGGCAGAGCGGGCGTTCGTGAGAACCAGCCCGAGAACGAGCATCGCAGAGGAAAATGAGACCGGCAGGACGAGCAAGGAGGGGCGGCTCCAGTTTTTCGCTCGACTGGCGGCAGCGACATCACGGGTCATGATGGTATTGATCCCGTCGACCGAGGTAAAAAGGACATCATTGGGAACGGCGTTAGGTTTTCCATGAGATAACTTGGTCGATCGTGGCCACCACCAGAGTGGTCTTCTGGTGGAAGGAATTGATGCATATCAGCGAATATTTTATATAGAAAAGTGGGGATGTTACAATGCCATGGACATGTTTGGGACGATTGTGTTTCCGAGGCCGAGTTCCTATAACATCATGCTCGTCATCCTCGACGGGCTTGCAGACGTCCCAGTCGAGAGCCTGGGCAATAGAACCCCACTCGAGTACGCGTACACGCCTAATCTCGACGATCTTAGCAAGCGAGGGCAGAACGGGATGGTGTGGCCGTACGTGCCATGGACGCCCCTTGGATCCGGGCCCGCGCACCTGGCACTGCTCGGGTACAACCCGCTCGAGAACTACGTCGGACGGGGGCCATTGGAGGCACTCGGCGAGGGCGTTCCGACGGACGACGGGGACGTGATCATCCGCTTGAACTTCGCGACCGTGGATCCGGGGACGAAGATCGTGCTCGACCGCAGGGCCGGGAGGATAGAGAGCGAGGACGCGGCCACCTTGTTCAGATACCTCAACGATAACCTGAACCACGAGTGGGACGGGCTGTCGTGGAAGTTGCACGCCACGAAGGGATACCGGGGCGTCATCACGATCAAGAACGCGTCGTCCTGGATCGACGGCTCGGATCCCCGCGCCGACCCACGAGGCTTCGAGGAGGTCCACGTCATCCAGGCCATGAAGGACGATCCCCTCTCCCGGAAGACGGCGTCCTTCATGAACTGGTTCACGGCGGAGTCGCAAAAGCTGCTTTTAGAGCACCCGTACAACAAGGATCGCGTAAAAAGGGGATTGGCCCCCGCGAACCACTTGCTCAGCCGCGGCGCCGGGACGATCAGGTACCCCCAGCCGTTCCCCAAGCGTTACGAGTTTTCGAGCCCTGCATTCGTTTCCGGTTTCCCGCTCTACGTCGGCCTTGCCCGGTTTCTCGGCATCGAAGCCGTGATGCCAGAAGACGAAACGATACCGAAGAAGTTCGCGAAGGCTGCCGAAATCTTCAAGGACCACGACATCACCATTCTGCACGTCAAGGATCCCGACATCGCAGGTGAGGATGGCGACGTCGAAGGAAAGGTTCGCATCATCGAGGAGATCGACAAGAACTTGAAAAAGATCCTGGACGTGATGAACACCAAGGACACCATCGTGATCACGGCTGACCATGCCACCCCCGCGAAGATCAAGGACCATTCGGGGCATCCAGTTCCGATCATTGCCTACGGGCCATTCACGGGCCACGACGGGGACCTGGTGACGGGATTCAACGAGAGGGCATGCGCGAAGGGCTCGCTCGGGAACTTCCGGTCGGTTTACTTGATGAACTTGATCCTAATGCTCACGCTGAGGCTGAAAACGTTCGGTGCTTGAGCCGCGAAGCGTGTTACTTTGGAGAAGAGAAGGATTAGTTACGCACGAGTCGCATTGTCTATCTGTCATCCACCAAGTGCCATGACGACCTTTGTGTTCAAAGGGCCTATTATGACCATCACGATGTCAGTCTCCACCTTCCTAAGCACAACTGGCCTGGGAAGAAAAAAGGTGGGGATAGGTATTCAATTGGGCGCCGTGGGGGTCTTCAACCGGCATTCTTGTCGTCCTGGACGATCGCATCTTGAACATTGCTGTCATCCTTGGCTTCATCTTGAACATTGACCCCCTCGTTATCATCGACGCCAGGACCATCGATGATGCTTGCGAGGGTAGCCTTGGCACCGTCATTTCGGAGGCTCCGAATGATCGCGATGTTAATTTTCAAGATTTGCCTACCTTGTTCCGCGTGGATCGGGCGGGGGTCGCGATCGTCGAACCATTCGTCGCGAGCGAGGACCGAGGCGAGGTGGCGCGTGCAATCGATGAAACTTTGCGACCAATCCGTTGGCATGCTCGTGTCCGACTTCCATGTCCCCGCGGCAGGAAAGGGCGGGGCGTGCCCGCCCGCCTCTTTCGAGAACCAGTACACCCCGGGCTTGCCAGGCCCGCCACACTCGCACCCGACGAACAAGTTTCCCGTGCACCCGGGGGCATAGATGATGCCATCGCTGCCCGTGATTTCCAGCGTCTCGTCGCAACCGAAGTAATTACTGTGCATGGGCAAGTTCTTGACGACGTTCGCGTTCCACGTGCCATACAAGTTCGCCTTGGCGGTTTCATAGATGATGACCGAAGGGCTGTCCAGCTGCACCAGCTTGTAGAGACGCTGCCAGCGGCACCACGCTCGCACGGCCGTCACCCGCGCCTCGTTGCCAGGCACGTCACCGAGAAATCCTTGCACGATGGAATGTTTGTGGTAGCCATCGTCGAACAACGTAGGTGCCTTGTAGTTCTGGCTTTCCTTAATCTTCCACAGAAGGGTGTGCAAAGGGAACCGCAGCTTGGAACCGCGGTATTCCCCCACGCAGTTGACCGATCCAAACATACGAACGTTGACCACTTCCACGCGCCCGATGACGCCATCCCGAACCAGCTGAAACGCCCGTGCATACGGCGGGTGATACCGGAAGTTTTCATAGACGCGAAAGCGGACGCCGGCCTTGTGCGCCGCGTTCACCATGTGATCATAGGATGACAGGGTCATGGCAGGCGGCTTCTGGACGGACACGTGCTTACCCGCCTCTGCGGCGGCGACTGCCAGGGGCGCGTGCGATGCGTGGGGGGTCAATATCTCGACGAGATCTACCTTATCGTTGCTGTAAAGCTTGTTGATCGAGTCATATACCTCCACGGACGCCGGCAAGCCGGCCTCGGCCCGGAACGACTCGGCACGACCCCGGTTCAAGTCGCACAGCGCAACGATCCTCGCTTCCGGGCAGTCCTTGTATCCGAGCGTATGGAGCAAGGCGATGTTCCCCGTTCCCACGATACCGACGCCGATCTTACGTGGCACTCAGGTGGCACCCCCGTGATCCTTCGGATGGCCACCGCCCGATAGCAGTTCCACGGCTTCCCGCCCCGTCATGCCCTCCTCCACGCCGAGCTGCCTCGCGAGCTTCGTCACCCCGCAGATCCGTGCACCGAGCAGGTCCTCGCCCGACACGAGGTGGCGCCCAACGGAGCCGCGTGCCACGGCGATCACTTGCTCGTGCTCCTCCATGAGCTTCACGTCGAACGCGCCGCAACCGACCATGCCGCGGCTACAGATGATCGCAACCCACTGGCCCGAGTCCCACGACGCCTCAATGCATTGCACCTGGCTTCCACCCTTGACGTGGATCGTCCTCACTTTCACCATGGGAAACATTTTATGCACCCGTTGTTGTTTCCATCACCTTTCTCAAGATCCCTGGCCGGATTTCCCGCCCTGCAGCGACCCGGCCGCCTCCTCCGCCCGGCGCCTGAAGGCCGCCATGTCGATCACCTTGTCCTGCAGCCGGGCCTCGTCGGCCGCGAAGGCGATCAAGTGGCTCTCGATGCAGTTCTCGACGGCGGTCGAGCTCTTCACGCCCGGGTCGTCGCTCCTGACCGCGTTGGCGAAGTCCAGGAGCAACGACTCGTCGCCGCCCCCGTGGTGGATCCCGTGGTAGGGGACGCCCCACCTCTTGACGCGGGGCGGGGCGAACGTCCGCAGCTCCAGCTTCCCGGAGAAGTCCTTCGATAGGACCTCGCCGTTCGTGCCCCGGAAGTCGAGGGTGCGCTCCCACATCGCGCTGAAGGCCGACAGCGAGAACGAGCAGGTCACGCCGTTCTCGAAGGCGATGCTCGTCGTTTGGTGATCCACCACCCCGTTGCCGGCATGGAACACGCACCTCCCGTGTGGCCCCGTCTTGAGCAGGTCCAGCACCACTCGCTTGTCCAGGTCGGGCGATATGATGGACGCGAACGTGCGGAAGCGGGGGTTTTTCAAGAAATCGATGTACGTCCTTAGGGATTGGCCTCTGAGCAGCGAGAACGGGACAGACGCGCGCCCCGGCTCGTAGTACTGCTTGAGCGCGTCGAAGATGCACTCGCCTTGCACCGAGCACGTCCCGTCGGTGCACCGTTCCGCGGCCCCGGCCGGCGCGTTCTCGGGGTTGAAGTACGACAGGTCGCCGAAGCTCGAGACCTTCGACGCCCTGGACTTGACGAGCCAGGTGATCAGGTCGGTATCGTGTATGCCCTTGGCGATCATGAACGAGTTGCCGTCTTCCGCGCTGCTGTGGATGCCCCGGACGTAGCTGAGGATGAAGTGCCAGTACCCGACGTGTTCGGAGCACGTGACGTCCATCAATTCTCCGATGCTGCCTTGGTCGAGCAGGCCCTTGAACTTCTGGTAGATGCCGTTGTACCGGTTCTCGAACGAGATGGCGAGCTTCCGCCGGGTCTTCCTGGCGACGTCGGCCAGGTAGAGGCACTCCGCCGGGGTGTGCGCCATCGGCTTCTCGAGGAGGACGTCGTAACCGGCCTTGAGCGCGTCGACCGTGGACTCGCGGTGCATCCGGCAGGGGAGCGCGTTCATGACCGCGTCCGCGAGTTTCGGCTTCTGGAGCAGCTCCTTCCAATCGCTGAACGCGTTCCCGTCCGGGATTTTAAAACGCTCCACGAACATCTTCCTGCGGTACGGGTCCGGCTCCGCGACGGCAACGTAGCGGACGTCGCCGTGCAGCTTCTCGAAGAAATACCCGAGGTCGAGCTCGCCCCGCGTGCCCGCCCCCAGCAGTGCGAAGGTCACTGGTTCCTTCCCCATGTTGTTCTTCCTCGTGCGTGCCATCCGATCCGGCGACCGCCCGGTCGATGGACCATTGACCTTACAATCCCCGCGTCGGGCTTATAGGCCTTTCGAGAGCGGGCGAACATCAGAAGCGGAGGCGGAAGCGCTCCAGGTAGTACTGCTTGATCGCCGCTTCGTCGACGTGCTCGCCGTTGAGGTCGAGCCTCGCGATGGACGACAGCATCTCGAACGTCGGCAAGATTTGCCAGCGACATCTCTTCTCGACGAGCTCGAACGCGTCGAAGAGAGCGAGGCCATCTTGTATCAAGATCAAGATCACGATGGCCGGCGACCGCTGCACGCCCTCGGCGCAATGCACGAGGATCCCGTGCCTCGGCCGGTGCTCCTGCACGAACTCGCGGACGCGCGCGGCGACCTCCGGCGTGACGTGGCTGCTCTCTTCCAACCCCAGGCGCAGGTAGGCGAGGCCTTGCCCCTCGAATGGGTTGTCGACCCGGGTCGTGCAGTTGATGACGGCCCGGATGCCCACCTCGTCCAGCCTGGCGCGGTTTTTCGCGTCGTCCTCGTCGCCGAGGAATATCCCGTCCACGATCCCGTCCATCGTTCGCACCACCAGCACGTCGCCCGCGCGAGCCCGAGCCACGATCGGCAAGGCGATCGAGCATTCCTTTTGCTTTAAGCATTCGTGTTTTTTTATACCTCGGACTCGTCATTCCAACCATGAGGATCGACTTCCAGCGGGAGAAGGCGTGGTGGGACGCAAAGGCAACGGAGGAGGACGAGGAGCGCGGGGACGAGTGGGTCAACAAGGCACTCCGCTGGAGGGAAATCGAGGGGATCCTACACCGCGGGGTCGAGTCGATCCTGACCGTCGGGGGCGGGACTGGCCATTTCTCCATACCGTTGGCAAGGCGGGGGCTGCGCGTGACGCACCTGGACATCTCGGGAGAGATGCTGAGGGTGGCGAGGAGAAACGCGGAGGGCCTCGACAACGTGACCTTCGTCGAGGGCAACGCGACCGACTTGAAGCAGTTCCCGGGCCGTGCCTTCGACCTCGTCCTGAACATGGACGGCGCGGTCTCGTTCTGCGGGGAGTTGTACAAGCAGGCGATATCCGAGACCTGCCGCGTCGCTAGGAAGTTCGTGTTGATCACCGCCTCGCACCGGGCGCTCATGTGCGCCGTGTGGGCCGAGGGAAGCGTCAAAACCAGGGGGGCGATCGTGGACGCGGTCTACGAGATGTTTGAGAACGGCACCTGGCACCAGGCTCAGCACGACGATAACAAGGCCTTGAGCAAGGGATGCACGCAAGACTACTTCGGCGCGTTCAAGGCATTCCTTCCCAGAGAACTGGCGGGCTTGCTAGAAGGCGAGGGGATGGAGGTCGTCAAGTGCAGGTGCCTGGGGACGCTGGCAGCCTTGTGCGACGCGGGCTCGCTGGAAGCGGTGCGACAAGACGACGGGTTGAAGGCCAAGTTCCTCGACCTGTGCGACGCGTTCGACGAGAAGATCCTGCCCGGCGGCTTCGGGACGAGGAACAGGGCGGGCTTGCTCGCCATCGGAAAGCCCAGAACGTGAACCCGGTTTCAAAGGACTTTCACGCATTGCATCCATTCGTCAGTCGTTGCCAGGACTTCCTCCACATGCTGCAGGAGTCCAATCACGTGTTGTGCGTGCTTGTTCTTAGCCGTCCTTTCTTCGGTATCCGGTCGCCATGGGACACCTCGCAGATACCTTTACCGATCTTTACCGTGACCAGCCGCTTTTCCGAGGTGATGCGGGGACGTGGTGAAGCGATGATCTCGAGTCTCACCTCGTAAACCCCGCCATTCTCTTCACAAGCAATGTCCTTGATGTCTTGCCAGCGATCGATCGCGTCCCTATCGGCATACAAGACGTATTTAGCGATGGAGAAGGCCTCCTCTTTGGACTTCGGAGATATGCGATGCTTTCTCATAACGTCCATTATCTCCCATCCTTTGTGCAGCTCCTCGCCGTCCAGGATCCAGTTGTCATAGGGCACGGGATCGAAATTGAACTTGTATGCACTGCGAAACAAGCTCACCCCTTCGACCTGGTACGGCGCTGCGCCAGTCACGTCGTGTATCTCGATGTTGGTGCCTTCGCCGATCAACGGCGTGTTCTTTATGATCAAGGCACGTAATTTCTCCCCGTCCATGGGCTCCGCCTCGTTTGCAGGCCATTCCAGCCAGCATCGTGTTGGGCTTGCTGGCGAGAACGCATGTGACATAACATGCGATCGAACTATATCAAGATCTTACCCGTGCCGGCCCCTGCATCGAACGTGCTTACGCCTTGCACGAGGTGGACGTCTGATGTCGTGAAAAAGAATTCATTGCATTCACAACGCAAAGCGAAGCTGCCGTCCCCC
>JAFGBX010000173.1 GCA_016932935.1 Promethearchaeota archaeon
GCCCCCCCTCTACCCCCATCCGCATCGCTGCAAACCACACCCCCTTCGCCCCGGTTTCACGATCCGCCGCCGATCTCGCAAAAGAACCATTGCTGGCTCCGTTTCCATGAAACGAGGTCGTTACACGCGCCTTGCGCCCTCGGATCCAAGCATCGCAACTCTACGTCGCGCCTCCCGGCCGCCATGGCCGGCCCATCGTCCGACCGCGCCCCGGCCTTCACAGCGCCAACCGGCCCCCGTCCAACGAGCTCCCGAAATTCCTCCCCGTGATCGGCCCCGCGATCCCAGGCCGCTCTCGCCGCATGCCGTGTCACGATCACCACCCGGCTGCTGTTTCGCTCGAACCCGTGCGAACCACACACTACCCGCGCCTCGATCCGGATCGGGCTTGGAGCCACGTGTGTCGTGAATAATTGAAAGAGAAAGAGATTACTCCACGCTATGGCCCGCTATGGCCACGTACCCAGCTGTTAACCACCGGCACGACATCCTCGAGAATGGAGATTCCTAGGGCCTGGTTTTCTTTCGCTCGGATCTCTAGGAACCCTTCTTCGGTGAGGATCTTCACGATCCTCGAGGCGGTGGAGGGCGGCATCCCCAGTTGCGAGGCGAGATCGCCGACCTGGCATCCCGGATGCACCAGCAAGTGCCTGAAAACGCTCATATGTAATCGAGCAGGACGTCGGTCATGTTCTTCTTGGACTCGGTGTCTGTGTCGACGTCGGCCCGCCTCGTTACCAAGAGGTCAGGGTTCCGAAAAACGACGTTGTGGTACTGCATGCCATTAGGGGCCCCGTGGGTGAGCGTCCAGTCTCCAAACCCGAAACCGGTATACGAGCCCCATGGATTCGGGGTGAGCGACTGGATGTGGGCCTCGCCCGAGACGATGGTCACGGAGCTGTACGCGTCCTGCTCCACGGTCCACTTGGACGCGTTTATGGCCGCGCCGGAGAAGTCGTCGAAGAGCGGGAATGTCGCCTCGCCGTCCGAGCCGGTACCGACGGTCGCGTTCCCGTAGGCCATCTTGATGCTCGTCGTGCCCGCCGCCGGGAGCTTGACCCAGATGATCGAGTCGCCGCCGCTCGCCCATTTCTCTGTCCAGAAGGGCAAGGGCGAGTCGGAGTCGTCGAAGAACTGGACGTCGTCGCCGTCCGCCTGGCACGCCGCGTAATCGAACGTCGCGTTCAGGTCCAGGCGGACGTTGTAGTCCGCGACCGGCGTGGCCGGGGAGATGCTGACGCTCTTCACATTTACGAAGTCCGAGATCACGGGAGCGCTCCCGCAAATACCATTGCCGTTCCACGAGTCCGCGGAGGGTGATGGCATGCTCTGCAGCATGCTAACTAAGAAAATGCCAAAGAATAGAGCCGGTAATGCGCACCTTTTCATCTTCATCGTTAAATCCCTCTGTGTAGAAAGGATGTCTTACGACCTAACATCGTTTATCGTGTTTAATCAAAGGGTCTTGCATGAAAACGGAGGAGGTTCGCATCTTAATCCCCAAGCGGTGAATTCTTGGTTAGGTGCAGAAGGATCATCGAACAACGACGAAGCGAAATCCCAGCTCACTTCACCTTGTTCATTCCTTGAGCCGTTCGTTCATCTCATCGTCGCCCGGCTCCGTCGCCCGTTGGCCATGCTCCGGCTCCGGGTCGCTGGCACCGGGCAGCCGTCCTCGTCCATAAGGCAGGCACCAAGGCAGGCCCGTGGCGTCAAGCTCGTGGTGTACTAGACAGCGGGATCTCGATCCTTTAATAGCCTGATTCGCATTATGTCTGTAGGAGCGATAGGCACCGCAGACGAGGCGCGTTATCACGACCCAAGACGAGACCCGGCCGTTCAAGTCCACGCGGGTCGATTCGATGGAGCCCGACACGTTCGACCAATCGCAGCCCCGGATCGGCAGGCGGGAGAGCGAGCCCCACTCGCTGGAAGTCGCCTACCTGCACGACGTGCTGGGATCCAACTTCCCCCAACACCACGCGCTGCTAGACCTGCACCATTACTTCCAGAAAGGGGGCGACGAGATCGACGTCCAGTTCGACATCTCGTTCTTCCTGGACTTCTCCGTTCCTTACACGCTGTCCTCGTACCGCGCGAGCGACTACCAGGACAAGTTGCCCGTACTTGCCATCAACATCATGTCGAAGAGCACGTGGCGTGCCGATTTGAGCGAGAACTTGGATATCTGCAAGGTGCTGGGCATACAGGCATACGTCGTGTTCACCCCGTTCGACGTCGCGACGAAGTTGTATCGTCCTCCTTTCGTCAGGGTTTATCTACTCCAACCAGATGGCACTTATTTAATCAAAGAACAGCGTAACTCTTGCATCGGCAAGGATGGACGCGTCTTGGAACAGCACCTCGTCGAACTCGGGTCGCTCGTGCCGTTCCGGTTGGGCATCGAGGAGCTTGGCGACCTGCACGAGAGGGCACATAACCGGTACAGGTTGGTGCTAGTCCGCTCTGACTCGCCGGATCGCTTGCCGACGAGATTTGAACGGGAGAAGCAGCGCGCCGAGAAGTACCTCCGGTTATTGAGGGATCACGGCATCGAGCCGTGAACCAGATCTGTGCCGACGCATCTCGTCGCGGGTGTGAGCGAGTCGTCTTTTTAGGCAACAGACCTTGTTACCGGTCGAGCGCTGATGAACCGAACCGTCCCCAACGTCCTTCTCATCATCATAGACGACCTGGGCTGGGTTGACCTTTCCTGCCAGGGATCCACGTTCTACGAGACGCCGCGCATCGACAGCATCGCCCGCGACGGCGTCCGGTTCACCCGGGCCTATGCCAGCTGCCCCGTGTGCTCGCCGACCCGTGCCTCGATCATGACCGGCAAGTACCCCGCCCGCGTCGGCATCACGCAATGGATCGGCGGCCACAACCGCGGGAGGGTCATCGATGCCCCGTACTTGCATTACCTTCCCCTGGAGGAAAAGACCGTTGCCAAGGCGTTCAAGGAGCGCGGCTACAAGACGTACCACGTCGGCAAGTGGCACCTCGGCGACGAGCCCTACTGGCCCGAGCACCACGGCTTCGACGTGAACGTCGGGGGCTGCCACTGGGGTTCGCCCTGGCACGGCTACTTCAGCCCGTGGGGCATCCCCACGCTGCCAGACGGCCCGAGGGGCGAGTACCTCACCGACCGGCTCACGGACGAGGCGATCAGGCTGCTGGAGTCGAACGGTGATGCGCCGTTCTTCATGTACTGGTCGCACTACGCGGTCCACCGTCCCATCCAGTCCCCGAAGCCGCTCGTGGAGAAATACCGGGCGAAGGCCGCGGCGAGTGGCCTGGACCGGCAGCCAGCTTTCGTGCCGGGCAAGTCGATGTTCCACCTCGAGGGGCAAGCTTCCCGGCGCATCCCGGAGCGGGTCGTGCAGAGCGACCCCGATTACGCCGCCATGATCGAGAACCTGGACACGAACGTCGGCCGCGTGCTCGACGCGCTCGACCGCCTCGGTATCGCTGGCAACACGATCGTGATCTTCTACTCCGACAACGGCGGGCTCAGCAACGACGACCGCGCGCCGACGTCGAACGCCCCGCTGCGCGACGGGAAGTCGTACATGTACGAGGGCGGCATCCGGGAGCCCCTGCTCATCAAGTGGCCGGGGGTCATCCGACCGGGCTCCGTCTGCACCGGGCAAGTCACGTCGACCGACTTCTACCCCACTCTCCTGGACTGCTGCGGGGTCCCCCGCGAGCCGGGGCAGCACGTCGACGGGAAGAGCTTCTTCGCCCTGCTCCAGGAACCGGGGCTCGCGTGGGATCGCGGCCCCATCTATTGGCACTACCCCCACTACAACGGGAACGGGGCGAGGCCGGCCTCCAGCGTCATCGATGGCGCGTGGAAGCTCATCGAATGGCTGGAGGACGGCAAGGTCGAGCTCTTCAACATCGACGACGACGTTGGCGAGCAGCATGACCTCGCGCGGGACCAACCCGCCGTCCGGGATTGCATGCTCGGCTCGCTCAAGGGCTGGCAACGGGAGACGCGCGCCCGGATGCCGCAGCCGAACCCGAACTACCCCGGTTACCTGGCGAGAGACTTCGTCGGCAAGGAGGGCGTGCTCGTGCTCGTGGAGGGGGAAGGCGCTTGCATCAAGGCGCAGCTCACGCCGGACAATCCCGAGGTGGTTGAGATTCCCGTGGCCGACCTCGTCGAGGACTTCCTCGAGCGGACGGTCAAGCTGGTCATCGACGGGGAAACGATGGTCGGCAGGCTTTACATCGACGCCAACGAGGCCCTCTCGTTCGCGGACACGTTCACCGAGCAGAACGCACCGCTGGAGCGCTTGCTGAAGCCGCTCGCCGGGCATGACGTGCGGGTCTCGGCGTGGAGCGACATCGACCCCCGCCTCCTCGACGAGGATGAATTGGAAGGCCTCCGTCGCCGCGGCCCCGATCCCGTGGTGGAGGTCGCGGTGAAGAGGGTTCTGCCCCCTTGAGGGCGCTAGTTCGTGGAAGGGAGGGAAGACGGCTCAGGCGCAAAGGGATCGTCATCTGTTGCCATCGGTCAACGTAGGGCTCATCATCGCCGCGACCTAGACCGTCTTCAAGTCCTTAATTACGTTGTGATTCGGGTCATCGCCCTTGGATTCCCAGGAACTGCTTCACCTTGACCTCGATGATCTGGTCGTCGCGGGTGAAGATCTCCCTCGTCTTCAATGTGGCGCCGCCTTTTCTCAAGGCCGGCAAAGAACAGATGCCGAGCATGAGTGCTTCGGCCTCCAGGTCTCCATCCTTGTCGACAGAAACCTTTGTATACTGGACACCAATCTTTCCAAGGAAATCCGAGAGCTTATCGCACCGGTGGCACGTGCTGGCCGAGTACAACAGGAGGGCGTCGGTCATGGGCTGGCAACCCCGAAGCGTGGTGGTTCAACGCGAGAGGCGCACTTCGATCCGGTGCATATCAAGGAGGGGAAGGGAGAGAATTTGTGAAACTCTTTGGCCCGGGACTCGGCGGGCGCGTGGCGGGCTGGGATGCCGGAGGGGCGTTCGCGGCGTCACGTCACAATTTCAACCAGCCGTGGTCCACGTACCACTTGGCAGCGTTTTGCAGCGTCGATTCGACGGTCTGCCGTGGCTGCCAACCTAGCAACTTCTTTGCCTTTTCAGCGCTCACAGCCCAACCGGATCCGCCACCCTCGATCATCTTCGATTTATTCAAGAACGGCGTCTTTCCCGTGATTTTACCGAAGAATTCCATCAAGCTGGCGAAGAATATTGCCCCTTTTGGGGACAGCGCGAGCGTCCGCAATGGCTTCTGCCGGTTGAAGATCGCCCTCGCTATGAGGTCTTGCACCGCGCCCCAGTCGATGGGGTCGCCGGACGCGAAGTAGAAGACCTGCCCGACTGCCTCGGGGCGGGTTGCCACGAGGTACACGCCCTCGCACAAGTCATCGACATCGAGGAGGCTGTAGAGCTTCTCCCCCTTCCCCACGAGCGTCTTGAAGCCGTTCTTCACCGCCTTGAACAGGTCGAGGCTCGGCACGTCGCCCCCGCCGGCCACGAATGGCGGGCGGACCATGGTGATCGGGAGCTTGTCCATGTAGGGCTTGATCGCCTGCTCCATCCTCCACTTCGACACGCCGTAGAGGTCACCCTCGAGAGGGCGAGGCTCGTCGTCCTCCTGCATCGGGCGGCCCGGCTGGGACGGCCCGGCCGCGGCCATGGACGAGAACATGACGAGCCGCTGGAGGCGCGGGTTGACCTCGAGCAGCGCCTCGCAGACGTTCTTGTACCCGTCCACGTTGACGCGGTCATAGTCAACCTGCTTGAACCCCTTGAGCACGCCCGCCGTGTTGAACACGACGTCCATGCCCGAGAACGCCTTTTTCAACGAGGCGACGTCCGTCACGTCGCCGTATTCCAGCACGATGCCTTTGAGCCCGGGGTTTAACTCCTCGAGCAAGGACAAGTCGCTGGTCTTCCGAACCATGGCGTGAACCTCGGCTCCTTTACTCGCCAAGCACCTGCAAAGGTACGATCCGATGAACCCGTTCGCCCCGGTGACTGCTGCCTTCATGGAAAATCCCCGTGTTCATTAGTCCATGATCGTCATCCCTCGCTCGGGGTTCTTAACGATGCGCTGCCGTTCCCCCATCGCCACCACCGGGTTGCACGAGGGCTACAAAGGTTATATTAGGCACTCACTTCTCGGTTACCGGGTAGTAGAATAGAGGTGCGCAACCATTGCGGGTGAATCCACGAAAAGCCATGCTGCTGATCGTCATGATCGGGTTGGGATCCTGGGGCGCCATCTCGCTGGTCTCCGCGCTGATCGGCGAGGGGGCGAGAGAGCCTTCCGTGAACGGCCTCGTCGAAATAACCCATACCGTCCACGTGGACGGCAACTGGAGCGCGGTTCGATCGACGTACCCGTGGTGCAGCGGGGCGGGGACGGCCGGCGACCCCTACGTCATCGAGAACCTGTACATGAACTGCCACGGGACTCGAACCGGCATCATCATCGAACAGACGTCTGAGCACTTCGTCGTGCGGAACTGCACGGTCTTCAACGCGGAGGGGAACGGTTCTGGCATCTGGCTCCAGTTCACGGACAACGGGGAACTCTCGGGGAACACGATCGTCGACAACCAAGGCGGTGGCATATACTTGTACTACGACTGCAACAACATAACGGTCATCGGGAACTCGGTCGACCGGAACGGGAAGAACGGCATATACATATCTGCGGGCAGCGACAACCGCGTCTCGGGAAACGCGGTGCACCGGAACGTCGGTCGTGGCATCTGGCTGATGAAGGCCGACGGTAACGAGGTGATCGGGAACAGCCTCAAGGACAACTGGGCTGGCATAGGGATCACCAACTCCAACAGCTCGACGGTCTCTTCCAACTTCCTGTCGCTCAACAACGAGGGCATAAGCTTGCTGAATTCCAGGGACAACGTGATCACGCAGAACACGATCCAGTTCAACGTGCAAGGCATCGTGCTCAGGAGCAGCTCGGGAAACATGGTTACCGACAGCGATTTCGTGTTGAACCTGGTCTTGAAAACGGAGGAGGGGCAGAGCTCGGGGAACGTCTTCTCGGGGAACCACGAGGAGAGCCCGCTGGTCGGGTACACGGGCGCGGCGGTGTTCTTGACGGCGTTCGTCGTCCTCGGCATCGCGACGATCAGGTACTGGAAGAAGAAGCCGTGAGACAACCACCACCATCCTTTTCGATTCGCCTCGCCCCCCATATCGGCCCTTCCCGGAGGGTTCTTAATCACTCGCCGCAACACTCCTCCCAGCACTCGCTCGAGTGAGAACGCCATGTCTAACACCGGAAAGGTACGTGCATCGCACATCCTGGTCGAGAAGCAGAGCCAGGCACTCGATATAATGAAGAAGCTCGAGACTGGCGGGGATTTCGGTAAACTCGCCCTCCAGTTCTCCACTTGCCCGTCGCGGAAAAAGGGCGGCGACCTCGGCTTCTTCGGCCGGGGCCAGATGGTCAAGGAATTCGAGACGGCGACCTATGCCATGAAGGTCGGCGAAGTGAAGGGCCCCGTGAAGACCAAGTTCGGCTACCACCTCATCAAGCGGACGGGCTAGGGCTGGTTGCCGAGATTGTTTTCTTTTCCATCCTTCAAGGGGCCGCTTCGGATGCCTGAAGAAACTTCGGAGTTCGTCTTCTTCTCCCCCGTGCTCTCCGAGGGCGCGTTGGAAACGTGCGGCAAGTGCAACGCGTGCCGGCACGCGTGTCCCGTCCACGCGATCTCCGTCGGCACGTCCGGCGCGGCCGTGGATCGCGCAGCGTGTGCCCGACACGTTCGGAAGAGCGGCGGCGAGTGCTTTGACTGCTTGCTGGCGTGCAAGAACGCCATCTTGTCGCTCCGTCGGTTCAGGCGGCTCGCGAGCGGCGAGATCGTCGCTGAAAGCCTTAAATAACACCACCGCAGAGTCCCGGGCATGGCCATCGACTGCCACCACCACATCGACGAGGCCCAGCTCCCTGCCGGGGAGTTGCTGGCGGGGATGGACGAGGCCGGCATCGAAAAGGTCGCCCTCATGGCGAACATGTGCGGTACCATCCACGTGTCCCCGGGGCTGGAAAGGGTCGGCCGGTTCCTCTTCACCCACTCGGCCTTCCAAGGGATGGTTCGGAAGATCTACAACAACTTCGCGCCCGAGGGGGATTTCATCATTCCAGGTGGCTCGGTCAAGATCTACAAGGATCCCGACAACCGGCCAGTGTTCGACGCCGTCGACAAGCATCCAGACAGGTTTATGGGCTGGGTATTCGTCAACCCAAGGGGTGACGACCAGCTGCAGGAGTTCGAGAGGTGGATCCGGCACCCGGGTGCCGTCGGCGTGAAGGCACACCCGTTCTGGCACCAGTTCGCCCCGGTCGACCTCTTGCCGGTCGCGGAGAAGCTCGCGGCCATGGGGAAGCCCATGCTGCTGCACCTCGGCTTCGGCACCCACGGTGACTACCGCGCCTTGCTCGACGCGGTTCCGGGGCTCAAGCTCGTCCTCGCGCACGCGGCGTTCCCGCGATATTCCAAGGCATGGAAGGAGATGGCCGCGCTGCCCAACGTGTACGTCGACCTCTCCTCGACCGCCTACGTCGACGAGGGCACGATGCGCGGCGTGGTGGGCGCCCTCGGCGCTGACAGGTGCTTGTTCGGGACCGACGGGCCGTTCGGCTCCCGCGGGCCCGGCGGGGGGTTCGACATGGGGATGATCAAGCGGGGCATCTCGAAGGTCTTCCCCGACGAGGAGGTCCAAGCGAAGATCCTCGGGGGCAATTTCTTGCGACTGGTCGGGGCTTGATCCGGCGGCTTCTAGCTGCCGTTCACTTTCCTTCCGTACTCGGCCGGCTTCGCCGTCCCGATCCTGAAAAGCCCCCTGAACGCCATCTGGTCGCCGGCGACGGCACCCACGCCGTCGAGTGCCTGACCCATCGCCGATAAGGACTTCCCGGGATAGAACGAGCAAGTGACGAAGGTGCATACCCGCTTGCCAGCAAATCCCTTGCATCTCTTCACGTAGGCATTGAATGCCACGGCTGGCCGGCCCCCATGGATCGGCATCCCGATGCACACGAGGTCATATGGTTCCAAGTCGAAAATCGTCTCCTTCGCACTCAGATGTGTCCAGTTACCAGCCGCGATGCTGTCGACCGTCCCGTCAACGAGGTCACGACGCGTGCCCGTGAATGTTATCCCTTCGATGTCAACCGCGTAGTTGCTGAGCTGGGAGGCGATGGCCTCGGCGACGCGCTTGGTCCGGCCGGTGAGCGAGAAGTACGCGACGAGTGCCCTCATAGGTGACGGATCGACCTTCAACATTTAAACCAAGTCGAGCCCTTCGGTTGTCGCCCGCCTAGCCCCTAGGACGAAGAACCCTGGGGGTGCGCTATGGAACGCGTGCTTGCAACGCCCAAGTGGCCTGATTTACGATAGTATCTGCCCGTCAAGATAGCCTAAGCTTTCGGTCGGGGGAGTGCCCGCCCATTATCGTCCACTCCACACTCATTCATCGCCTATTACGCCATAAATTTACGGCTGGTGTTGCGTCTTAACGCCAATCGTATTTGGAAAGGAGGGACGCTCACCCTCGAGTTCTCAATCCAGTCCGTCAACATCAAGAAGAGAAAGCCAAATAATAGCATATATTTTTCGTTCTCTATCGACATCACTTAGATGTTCGTTGATATCCAGAATATTTTCCAGTTCCAAGTCGAAATCTATATGAGAGTCCGAGATAAAAGCCGTTTCGCCCACGGATTGCCCCCGCCCTTTTAAAAAACCGGGGGAATCTGGAGCCACTACCTCACCTCTCGCTCATTAAATCTGCCTTTTCTCATTTTTGTCGAAAAATCTGTTGAAGATCCCGGCCAAAAGGTTTATATCTCGGAGGGAGAATTTTTTACTCGAAGATTATTCACCATCTTCAACGTTCCAAGCAATACAAATACCACACACGCGAAGTGAAAGCAAAATGGCAGATGAAGAAAAGTACATCAGCAAGGCTCCTATCCGCAGGCTCATGAAGAACCAGGGCGCGAACCTGGTTGCCGAAGAAGCAGTGATCACGCTCGTCGAGTTCCTCGAGAAGTTCGCCGACTCGCTTACCAAGAAGGCCATGAAGATCGCCGAGGAAGACAAGCGCAAGAAGCTCACGGCCGACGACATCAACGCGGCTTTGAAAGCTTAAGCGTTCCAATCATTTTCTCCCTTCCATCATTCTTTTTCCTTATTATCGTGCTTATCTTCGGCGATATCGCGTTACTTCGATATCGAGCACGAGTGGTGATCGAGCGGATCCAGAGGATGATGAAACGAGACTAGAGCCACCAGTTCGACGTAAGGCCGTAGCGGTAGAGCTTGGCGAGCTGCTTGGCGAGCTGCTTGGCGGGCGCCGTGCGAGCGCACGGCATCACGATCACACGGTACCGGTGGAGCCCCCCGAGCAGGTTCGTCGGGAGGTACGGGGGGTAGCCGCGCATGAGGCCGTAGTCGAACGTGCCGTCCTTGTTGAAGGGTAGGAACTTGACCGCGCGGGCCTGCGAGTCCCCGGCGATCAAGAGGGATTTCCCCTCGCCGCTCACGATAGCCCATTCGTTGATGCGCGGGAACGCGTCCTCGTTTTTCGGGAGCTTCCTGACGAGATCGGTGCCCAGCAGTTCGCGCTCGACGGTTTCCGGGGCGAAGCCCGGACTCACGTGGAAGGGCACGAAGTCCCCAGCCATCTTCCCCTGGATGACGCTTATCTTCTCGATCTCCACCCCGGGGAAGCCCTCGTACAAGCGGAACCGGGTCGATTCGACGAGATGGGGCTCCTTCGTCGTCGTGAAGAGCACCCCGGCATGGAAGTCCGATTGCTCCTCCATGTCGACCTCCACCTTTGCACCAGGATCGTCGGCGCCAACGAACGAGAATCCCGAGGTCGTGTTCTTGAAGTAGGAGTCCACGACGGGCGAGCCGTCTCGGGTTCTCAATTCCCGGCGTTCCTCGGTGCTCTCGATGGATTGGAGCGCGCCGCGCTTCAAGCCAACGCTCAGCGTGCTCGACCGCATCTTCACGACGTCCTCGCCGGGGTGGTCGATCTCCACGGGTCGGGGTCTCGATGCCGTGCCCTTGGGCTTGTTCTTGACGAGCTTCAAGGAATGCATGGATCCTGCCTCGAGTTCGAGGCCCGGCTGGAAGACGAACTCGGGCGCCTGGTTCGCTCCCGGTTCCGAGGGGATGGGAAGGTCGGAATGGAAGACGGGTATCAAGTTCCCGTCGAGGTACAGCCCCGGATCCTGGAACAGGTGAAAATTTGCCTGGAGGATGTACGGGTACGGGACGTGGATGGGAAAGCTCGCGGGAACGGCAGGGCCTTGGAAGTGATGCAGCTTGATGTCGTGCGCCGGGTACGCGTAGAACGAGACGGGCGACTTTTTCCCCTCCCTCGTCGTGACGAGCTCGGCGAGCGCGCCGGCGATCCAATCGACCTTCTCCCTCGCGTTCATGACCATCTGCTGGCCGACATTGACCTTGTACTCACACGAGAACCAGTGCGACTTGTCGCTGGACGTGCAGTTGAGGGCGTGCTTCTTCGCGGTGAGCAACTCGCCCTCGTAATATTCGAGGCCCGGGATGCCGGCGGCCTTCGCCTTCCCCAGCCAGAACTCGCATTCGACGACCAGCCGCCGGACGCGTTCCAACTCCGTGTACAAGGCCTGGTCCGGCGGGATCTCGTTATGGAACTCGACAGGGGCGTGCCAGTCTGTGTCCTCGAAGTGTCGCGCAGTTGTCCTAGCCTCCTGTGGCGGGTGGCGCCTCAAGAACTCCTCGGGGAGCATGAACTTGAAGCCGAGCTTGTCCTGGGCCGCGATCCACTCCTGGAGCTTGCTGGGATTGACGCGCTCGGTGTCGAAAAAGCTGATGAGCAGGAGGTCCTCGTCCTCCAGCGCGGGATCACCCGCCAGCCGCTCCTTCAACCTGGTGAAGTTCGAGAAATGGTCAGACGACGAGATGATGCCCTCGAAGGCAAACACCACGGACGGGATGGTCGTCCCGTCGTGCCCCTCGATGAGGATCGGCTGGAACCGCTCCTTTTGCGTGAACTTGCCCCTGTAGAACCGGTTAAAGACGTTCTGGTGGGTCATCGTGTAGTCCACGCCCTTCTCCTTGAGCAAGCGGGGCAGGTTCGGCGACCACGCGCCGTCTTGCGGGAAATAGCAGTTCGCCACGTGGCCGAAGGTGGACGCCAGCTCGGCCTTCGAAAGGTCGAACTGGAGGTCGAACTCGGGCCGGGACATCTGCGTCGTCAGGGCGTTCGCCCATGTGCCGATCACGATCTCCTGCCGCCGCGCCTCGATCCCGCGGTTCATGTCGTCGACGAAGGACGGCAAGAAGCGCTTCAAGTTCGGCAGGGTCAAGCTAACGTCCATGTCCCAACCGACCGTCGCGTGCGGGTTCTCGTTGAAGATGTCCATTATCTCCCTGTACAAGCGCACGAACTGGTGGAGCGTCTGCGCGTGCGTGTATTCCGCGTACCAGAAGTTGCTGTGGAAGTGGAAGTGCGTGTAGATCATCGTCGCTTTGCCTCCGATCAATCCTTCATGCCGGCTTCCTCGCCGCGATCTGCAGGTGCCCGCCGTGGCCGACGAACGCCGGGTCGGCGCCGAAGCGCTTTTCCAGCTCGAGGAGCTCCTCGTAGTGCTGCTCCAGCTTGAGCCGGCGCACCCGCTTGGAGACCGTGTTCGTGATCACCGGCTTGCCGGCGACCTGCTCGACCGCGAACCCGTGCCGCTCGAACAGCGCCCCCAGGTCGGCGGGCAAGTACGTGCGGACGGGGTGGGGCGACGAGTAGTCGGTCACCTTGTTGTCCAGCAGGTCATCGATGAGCTCCCACCGCTCGCTCTTGAGCTGGAGGATGAGGTAGGAGAACGTGTTGTCGACCGAGGCGATGCAATGGCAGCCTGGCTTGCAAACGCGGAACAGTTCCCCGACGACGAGATCGTCGTCCAGCGCGTAGGAGACCAGGTCGCCCACCGCGAGGACGAGGTCGCACGATTCGCTGGCGATCCCGGGCATGTCCCGCGCGTCGAGGAGCCGGAAGTCGATGCGCCCCTCCAGGCCCTCGACCGCGGCCTTGGCGCGCGCCTGGTCGAGCATCTGCCGCGATATGTCCGTGCACGTGACCCGGAAGCCGAGCTTCGCCAGCTTGATAGACCACTTGCCGGTGCCGCCGCCCGCGTCGAGCGCGACGGGCGCGCCGCGCGTGCCGGCCACCGCCGGGTCGACGGCCGGGATGTACGGGGCCATGAAGTGCCACGTCAGGTCGTCGTAGAGCCGCCAGTTGTCCTCCTCGTAGTCCTTGTCGTAGTCCTTGGCGTGCTCCTCGTAGAACTTGATCACGCGGTGGAGGTTGGACGGCTTGCGAGTATCGCGTTTAGGATCCATGGTTACGCACGGTTACCTCATGGTGTTATCGGGGTTTTCCGAGACGCTGGAACCCCTTTTTTCAAGAAACGCGCCAGTTCGACATGCCATGAAGACTAGCGTTTTCAAGAAACGCGCCAGTTCTACATCTCATGTAGACCAACGTTCTCACCATGTTGTTAGATGAAAACTAAGGTTTTATAGCAACCGGGTTTCGGGGAGATACCACATGGGATGGAGGTAGATACCGAGAAATAGCGCCTCGTCTTATCCAACGCGTTCCTAACACACTGGCCGGGAGGCCATTCGCCGTGCAACTCTTCGACCACCACGTGCACACCCGGTACTCGGCTTGCTGCCACGAGCGGTACGACCTGCGAGAGATCGCCATGGCACACGACCGCCTCGGGTTCCCCTACTCCTGCGTGTCCGACCACGTCCATTCGGGGCGCGACGGTGGATTCGTGGCCGAGCACCAGCGCGTGCGCGCCGGGCTCGCCGCTGGCGGGTTCGAGAAGCCGGTCCTGGTGGGCGTCGAGGCGTCGATCGTCGACTTCGAGGGGCACCTCCCGCTGGGCGGCGTGGAGGGCCAGCCCGACTTCGTGCTCTGCTCCGACCACTGGATCGGCGACACGGGCATCACGATGTCCGACCTGCAAGGGAGCGCCAGGCGCGTGCGGGCGATGCACGACGCGGATCCCCATGCCCTGAAGGCGCTTTACGCCGACGTCGCGCGCATGTACGTGAAGGCGATCACGCGCCATGATGTCGACGTCCTCGCGCACCCGTTCGACACGTTCATGCGCGCGTCCAACTTCGACAAGGCCCTGCTCGACGCGTTCGGCCCCGTGTGCGAGGCGTGCCAGGCCGCCGGCGTGGCGGTCGAGGTGAACAACCAGTCGGTCAAGCGCCAGATGGAGCTGTTCTCCCGGACGCGGCCGCTGCATGCCGACTGCCTGCCCGCCCCCGAGTTCTACACGCGGCTGTTCAAGGTCGCCGCGGGCTACGACGTGCTGTTCAGCACGGGCTCGGACGCACACGTGGCGAGGGACATCGGCGACCTCCGCCGGTCGCGGCAGTTCATCGAGGCGCTCGGGATCCCGGAGCGGCGGTTCTTGTCGTTCGATGGCCGCACGCGGCCGGGCGGGTGAGCCGTGGCTTTCACAATGCACGATGCGGAGGATGAGCACGTGTCTTGGAGATGAAAAACCGTGCAAGGGGGCTCCAACAAACACTTATAAATGCGATATACCATTGTATATCCATGGGGCGGATCATCCCATTGCGGCTGGAGGATGCCATGGCAGACCAACTCGACCGCCTGGTCTCGGCCGGCATCTTCCTGAACAGGAACGATGGCATCCGAGCCGGCCTGCGCGAAGCTCTCAAGCGATTCGCGTATGACACGACTGCTTCGAGGATTATGCTCGCGCGTGTCGTCTCGAACTACTTGATGATACACCATCCAAACGAGATCGAGGCGATCGTTTTGTTCGGTTCCGTTGCTGCTGGAAGGGATACCCCGGAGAGCGATATTGACGTACTCGTCATTATAAAGGGATCTACCTCATACGATGCTGAGCTGGCCCGGGTGCGCGAGGTCGGCCTCATCACCCGGGGGATCGACGAGCAAGTCTCCTTGCACCATGAAAGCGATGCAGATTTCCTTTTGGGCCTCGAAAAGGGGTTCGAATTCGAGACCGGCATCGTGGCACGTGGGATCTTGCTCTCGGGGGCATTTCCATCGAGTAATCGCGGGCGGGGGGCGTCACGTGGCTAAGAAGGAAGCAACGCCCGCATCGCCTGCCGAAACGGCGGTGCACGTGGCAAAGGCTAGGGAGAAGCTAGACAGCGCTGCGATGCTGCTGGAGAAAGGATTCATCGACGACGCAGTATCCCGGGCGTACTATGCGGTGTTCCACGCGATCGTGGGGCTGTTGCGTTCGAAGCGGGTGACCCTCGACGAGCACAAGCACGCATACATCTTGACCCAATTCCGCGCCCGGTTCATCGACGTGAAGGCGCTTCCCGCCGAGATATACTTCAAGGTACAGCAGATCAAGCAAGTCCGAGAACAAGCGGACTACTCCGCGGCGGTGAAGGTCGACAAGGCCAAGGCCACCCAATTGCTCACCGATGCGAGGGAGATCGTCGAGCTGCTCGTCAAGTATTTGAGCATGCAGTATTCGAGTATGTAACAGAGGAGGGAAGAGAGCGGGCCTGGTGCGATTCGAACGCACGGGAACCTGCTTAGGAGGCAGGTGGTCGATCCTGGCTAACCGACAGGCCCGCGATTAGACGTTTTAAACGATAAAGTCCTTGTCATACGAGATCAGGCGCATCTCATCGAGCACGAGCGGGGCAAGCACCTTGTCGCGCTGGATGGCGTGCATGAACCCGTCCAGCTCCTCGACGTCCTGGTGCACGAGCTCGACGATGATGTTGAAGCCAGAGCCGAACAGCGTGTACCGGTCGTGGCATTTGAGGCCGAGTTCCTGCAGGCGGGAGAAGAATGATTGTTCCGCGCCGTTCCGCGTCTTGATCAAGACGTATGCCTTGGAGCACTTCATGCGTCAATCCCACGGGAAGTCTGGCCGGCTGCTCACGAACGTCGTGGTCTCCTCGATGCTGGCCTGGAGCTTCTGGTTCGTCCGGATGAGCGTGACGAGCTGGTCGAGCTCCTCGAGCTTGACGAAGCTGACCTCGATGATCAGGTCCCACGCGCCGTATATGGGCGAAGCGTACGTGATCTTCAAGCCCGTGCCGAGCGTCTTGTTGAGCTTCTGGAGTTCGGACACGATGTCCCACTCGCTCCCGATCTTACTTAGCCTGCACAAGATATAGCCGCGATAGCTTTTGTTTGCCATGAGCGTCTCACCTATCGTTGCTAATACAGCTGCACATTAATGCCTTATGTCGGTTATAAAGAATTTTAAGCACAGCACCAAGATCATACTCGATTCGTTTCGTTCTGCCGGGCCCGGTCGAAGCGGTGCGGCCGGATCCGGTCAAACTCCAAGGATTTCCAAGCGTGACGGGCATGTCGCAAACACAGAAGTTCAAGCTGAAGATCGTCATCATCGGCGAGCACGCGACCGGGAAGACGAGCCTCATCAAGGCGTTCGTCGAGCAGAAGTTCAGCGCCGATTACCGGCCAACCATAGGGACGAACATATTCATCAAGCGGCTGGAACTGGCGGGGGATGAGATCACGTTGACCTGTTGGGACATCGCAGGGCAAGAGCGGTGGACTTCAATGAGGCCACTCTATTACAAGGGTGCAAGCGGTGCGATCCTGGTAGGTGACATTACGCGCAAGAGTACCTTCGAGCAGCTCGCCAAGTTCTGGTTGCCCGACATGGCTAAGCACGTCGGCGAGAAGATCCCCATCATCCTCATCGCGAACAAGACCGACCTCCCCCGAGAAGCGTCGAATGAGGATGTCGACGCGTGCGCGAAGGACATCGGTGCGACCATGGTGGCCGAGACCAGCGCCAAGAACGGCGACGGCGTGAACGAGGCCTTCATGAAGATCTCGAAGGCCATCCTCGGTAAATGACGGCGGGTCCTGCTTGCAGAACATCGGTTTTTTTCCGTTTCTATGCACCCGTGATGGCTCGAACGAGTGCAAGCCATGGCACGATCCGAAGGGCTTGATAGAAAGTTATTATGGGTTCCCGGTGTCATATTGATGAAGGAACCAGCGCCGCGGAGTGGCGCGGGGGCGAGCCCGCCGCGCAAGAACGAGGCGCGTTCCGGGCGATCGCGAAATCCGCCATCGAGTCCAACGTCGTGACGAGAATGCCGCAAAAGTACAAGTTGAAGGCCGTGATCATCGGGGAACACGCCGCCGGGAAGACCAGCCTCATCAAGACCTTCGTGGAGGGGAAATTTTCAGCCGATTACAGGCCCACGATCGGCACGAACATCTTCATCAAGAAGATCACGTTCGAGAACGGCGACGAGGCGACGCTCACGGTCTGGGATATCGCTGGGCAGGAGCGCTGGACCAGCATGCGTCCGTTGTATTACAAAGGGAGCTCTGGGGCACTGATCGTGGGTGACCTGACCAGGAAGTCCACGTTCGACCAGATCGTCAAGTTCTGGGCCCCCGACGTGAAGCGCCACGCGGGCGAGGCCATCCCCCTCATGGTCCTCGCCAACAAGTGCGACCTCCCCCGGGAGGCCTCGGCCGACGACGTGGAGAGCTGCACAAAAAATATCGGCGCCATCGGTTCGATCGACACGAGCGCCAAGAACGGCGACAACGTCAACGAGGCCTTCATGCGCCTCACCAAGGCTATTCTAAAAAAAGCGTAATTATATTCCCTCGTTTTTGAATATCCATCAAAAATCTTATACATCGTTTATTCTGAAATAAAATGACCTTGTAGAGCTTGTTTCTATTCAATGTGGACATCATTCAAATCGACTTCCATAGAAAAACCTATAGAAAAACCCTTATGGGACATAGCAGGACAAGAGTGTTGGAGCGCACCAGCAATTCTGACAACTGCTCACGGTCTTCGGGAATGGAAATCCTGATTCTATAAATCCCCCACCTGGTGCTATTCTCAAGAAATCATAACTCGCTTTTTACTTGATTTCATTTATCACGTGATTATTTTGCCAATTCCCAGATTTTAACTGTTTTTGTTCTTGAAATAGTGACAAGCTTGTTGGATTTATCAAGGAACGCTCCTTTTTTAAATTCCATATCGTTATCAAGCAAGAGGCTTTCGATGGTTTTGTTTTGCATATTCCAAATTATACCTATCATTCCTGCCTGAAATAAGCGCAAATCGTCCGAGGAGAGCACGAGATCATCAGAACTTCGTGTTCGAATACCATGTTTGATATTAGAAATCGCGTTTTCTTTCAAGTTGTATGAATAATATCCATCCCCATAATGAGGCCAAATTACGTAACGTCCTTGTTGGGTGACAAACAATTCATCTTCCCATGAAAAAACGTTTTCCACCTTCACGCTTGTCGAGCCATCGTTCTTTTCCAATGCATCAAGGGTAGATGTGCATAATTTACCGGTATAATAACCTTCTTCCGAAAAAAGAGGATGGATTATTTTATCTGGTTCAATAAGAACGAGTGAATTGATTGATAGATCGACATATCGCGAGAATACACAATTTAAATCTTCGTCATATAATTTAAGTGTATTTGCTTCTGAAACACATATGAGCTTGTTATCTCGGGGAGCTCTCGCGTGCCATTTCCGATCATGTTGCCTATATTCCATCCGATCCTTGAGTCGCTGAACAGTGTATTTATCTTGTTCACCTGCACTCAAAGTATCACGTTTTGATGATTGTACAATAGAATCTGGTTTCTTTTCCATTTGAAAGGCCACACGTTTAACTATTTCTCCTGTAAAAAGTGATATTTTTACCATCGGATAAGCGAGTTCCTTTGGCAAGATGATGATGTGGTTCGCGTCGGGAGTAATCAGGAGTTTATATGATCTCCCAACATTCGTCGTGATGGATAGCTCCCTTTTCTTGCTTTCGAGATTCCAGGCCGTTAACGAACCATCTTCATAGCATATGATAACGCGGTTCCTTGCGTTATCAACGACCATTTCAATCGGGTCTGTTTTTTTGTCAGCATCGACAGTGAAAGAGAGGCTTGGGTTCAAGAATGGAACCATTTCCAATTTCGGAAGCGATTTTCGGATATCTTGGATAATGGTATCTATGAGATAATCTTGGACGGCAAGAAAGGAATCATCCTTTACCCAAAAAAGGAGATCTTGAAGAGGCCAATAGGTACGCTCTTTCACGTCTTTTAGACAAATCAAGATTTCTTGTTTAATTATATCTGGATCGAGCTTGTGGTTTGTTGCATACTCGATGAGTTTATCACGTCCTGACGTAGATGGATAGGAGGATCCTCTCTGTTTCCGATACTTTGCTTCAAAGCGAAACGAAGAATCCTTTCGAATCAGCGATTTTATGTACTTTGTTAATATATCGTCGTCAAAAGATTCGATCCCGAGTTCTTCAATGAAGAAACCAATTCCATAGCCGTCCAGATCGAAGCTACCGTTCTTTGCTTTTATATTACAGTTTTCTATAATGTAGCTCGCGCTTTTTGGAAGTACTAGAGACAATTCATCACTTTTAAATTCCCGGTACAAAGCAATGCAGCGCCCAGCGCTGAATGAATCGAAACTTTCTTTCAACTTTTCCAATAACAACCTATCGTCCACGTCATGAAAGAAATGATTGGTTCTAAGCCTAAAGCCGTAATCGAGAGATCCATCTAATATTCTCCTGATGAGAATCTGTCCATACACGGCCATTGCCTTTGGATCTCCATATTCATTCAGTCGTTTGAGTAAGTGTAATTCAAAATCCTTATACACCAAATTTGAATTATAATCGTTCTCATCCCAGGCCTGCAGGATCGAACATAATGCCCAGAATTCTTCATCGACAGAATAGGTCCCTTTCTTAGCCACATATTCTTTCTCTCCATGCTTCCCCGTTCCCATCCGATCCATGTAGATATAATTGATTTTGTCTACAGATTCGACATCGTCGATATAAGCGCCTCGTTCCTCTCTAAGTTCATCGGAAATGTTGATGACCAATTCAAAATGAAAATAAAAAACAACTTCATCCACGAGAATCTTAACGTGCTTGTCTTCCTTGATCACGGACAAATAATCATTGATCTTAAACCGAATGGAACTTGGAGCCAGCCGTTTATCAAGAATTTCAACAATCGATTGCTCAGTCTTTCCCCAGTTGGAACGAGCTTCTTCAATTATGCCAGCATCAAGGGTCAGATGCCTGAATTTCTCATCGTTCCAAAGATGGGAAGTGAAATATTCAATTTTTTTCATCTTTAAAAACTGATAGGTAATTTTTTCGAATAACTTTCGAGAATCGGGGGAGATGATGTAAAATAAGTTTTCAACGTCTTTGATCGCGATGTCACTGCTCTTGAGTAGCGAATCGAAAATAACATCGACGTTTTTTTTGCAGAACTCTAGGAATTGCCTGTTCTCCGGTTTTTCCTCTAAGCATTCCTCATCCCATTCAAATCTATCGGACATTATTTCAGAAGCGATAACTCTAACGGCTAAAAACCAATTGTTCTCAGAAACAAGTGTTTCCACGTATTTTGTTAAGCGTTCAAAGGAAAAAATGTAAAAGAGATCATAATTATCGGATATAATGTCCTTGAAGCGTTTCTCGTCCTTAAAATAGGAGTCGTAGACAGTTCGTGCGGCTGCTGGATCCCCGGCGTTAGCAAGCTCGACGAGAAAGAAATCTCCTATATTTTGATCGTGAGCTTCTTTAACATCTTCCCAAGAACACCCTCCTTGTTCGAACCAAAACTTGATCGGGTTCCAATTTGGGTCAAGCTCGGTCATTAGGACTTCGATATCATATCCAGCCTGAGAAATTTGAGGCTTGAATGAAGGACCGAGATGTTTTTCTAGCAAGGTTTTCCACGGATCGAGAGGTTTGTTGAAAAGCGAGACGAGGGCTGCCTTTGCGCGATCATCCTTTAATGAATCAGCAAGGTGCCAAACAACCTCCACGAGATACGCGCGAAGCTTCACATCTGTAACATTCGAGACCAAATAATCGACCAGGCGATCTAAATGCTCCTTTTGGAGGAGTTTCCGCGGCATTCCCTCCTCCAAGATGGCGATCTGGTTGTCGGCCGTTTCCCGTTCAAACCGTGCAAAATGGGATTCAATCATCCTCTCGGGATTATCCACGTCCCCCGCCTCACAGAACCGCAGCCAGACACGGATTTCAGGGATCGAACCAAACGTGATTCCTTCCGAGATCGAGATGAGAAAAAAGGAAAAAACAGACAACATGTATTTTTTTTCGCGAGTTTTTTCATCCATAGGTTTGTTCTCAGATTGATAACAATCGTCTGGAAGCAACCGACACTCCATATTGACTTTTTCACTATGGTCCACAATCACGCTCATCATTACATTTTCATTCACGGGAGAATCATAGAACGTGGCTTCAAAGTCATCCAATTTCACTTTCACTAACAAATCGGGCGTTTCATGGAGCCCTTCTTGAACTCTGATGAAAGGACAATCAAGCTTCCTCGTGAAGGTAACATCGAATCCCCCCTCTACGCTGAGCTGGGTAATTCCCACGGGAAGAATGCCGTTGATCTGAAGAGCATCTTTGAATCCATGAATGAATTGGAAATTTTCCCAGTCAAGATATTCACCAAGGCGCTTCCGTGCCCCCTCCCATCTCCGCGTCTTTAAATTGAGTATTCTTTCCTTGAACACGCGTTTCGCATTTTCGACGCTCGGTTGTGTATCGAACCCGAGGATCTGGTAGATGAGGGGATCGTGGGAACTTTTATTATAGATGGCGCCGTAGGTAGCGTTTCGATCATTCATACAAAGGCACAGTTCTTCTGCTTCATAGCGAGCACCACGCGTGTAAAAATGATAACTCATGTAACCGAATAAGTGTAGATTTTCATCTATCATATTATTTTCCCAGAGGATTTTTGATCATTTGACCCTTCATTGAATTCCGGGCAAGAGCGTTTGTTATGTATCAATTTTTTTCTGAATTCTGAGAATTCCCGTGAAAACCAGACATCATGGATAAAATCACGTGCCCTAGGCACGCTGATCCCTTTGATGCTCGGCTGGCCTTCTAGGAACGAGCAAGGGTAGGCAATCCCGTCGACGTTGATGTAACAGCTGAAACACGAGCCTTCGCATGGCTCAACCATCATCGACAAGTGCTGCTTGTTCGGTAGATCTTGAATCACGCCTAAAAATCGATTCGCCGAGCAGCTATCGAACCCGAAATTTATCTTTCTACGAAGTGCATCGACGATCAATTCCTTGAAATTCGCAGCATCCATGGGATGGAGGGTCTTTCCCCGCCCCTTTTTTTTTAGACTCAAGAAGATGACTGCATTCAAGCGGTGGACGAGTCGTCGATCCACGCATGTTTTTTTTACAAGCTCCAAGCAATCGGTGGTCGTTTCCAGGGACATGAGCTGGTGGATGTTGATCTGCTTTCCTCCGGACTTCGCGAGGAGGGCAACAGCATCGAAGCACGTGTCGTCCTCGTAATGGCTAACAGCTACGGAACCGCATAGCTCCACGAGTTTTTTTGCATGTTCCGTTGTCAAGTGACTTCCATTGATGGTGACGTTCGGGATGACCTGGTTTTCCCGGCAATATCGAAAAATGTTCCAGAGATCCGGGTTCGCATCGAGATCGCCTATGCCAAATGCGATTTGGGTGAGCGTGTCTGGAAGCTTGCGAAAAAGCGCCTTGAAGGTATCGATCGACATGTTCTTGCCAGCAGGCAAGTTGCTCTTATAGCACCACGGGCATCCTCGAGAACAAGATGTGGAAACCTCGATATCGGCCATTTCTGGCCCGAACGGGCTGAACTGCGGGTCCTCCTTCAAGGTATTCCCCCACCTGATGAAAAGACCGTTTTTCATGTTGAACTTGTAGTTGTATTTCGCGCTATGGAGAGTCTTCCATTCCCCGCTGGTCTTCACCCCGTATTGCATGCCGATCACGCGAAAGAATAACCACCATCTATCTGTGGTTATAGACTTTTATATCACTTGATCTCGTTTTCCATTTCAAGGTGATTGACCGTGAAAATACGCATGGGATTCGTGTCCAACAGTAGCAGTGCGTCCTATATCGTCGCAGTCAAGGGGGACTTGTACGAGTACGTGCAGCGATTGACGCGGAGCGCGAAAAAAGCTGGTTGGGTTCGTTCATGGAGCCACTTCTTTGACAAGAACGAGTTTGATGAGTTCATGGGTAATATGAAAGAACAATTGGAATCAGACAGCGATTCAACCCGCGAAAATGCAGAAGATATCCTGAAATTTATCGAAACCGCCAAGCGTGATGGCCTCAATTTGTATCATTGCACGTTCGATTGGGAGGAAGGCGACGTCACCTCGGGATGGGCTTCGGAGATTCTCGAGGCGCTAAAAAGCCGGGATCTAAGAATAATATGGGAGGAAATGTGATCACTTAGGCCATCCTCAAGAAAAAATAGGCTCTTCTTTCCTCTGCAATAACTTCCAATTTAAAAAAAGAGTTTGATTTTCACCAGGTATTTTCCCCATTTTTTGTCATCGCCTTCACCAACAGTTTCATACATTTTCCCGAGAAAATCATCGATTTCCTTTCTGATTTTCAAGTATACAGCAGTCTTTTTTTCCTGCCGTTTTATCAAGAATTCAAAAAAATCATTGATAATCTTTCCAACATTTTTATCTTGGAGATCTACCTTCACACCAATCCTACTGAAGTAAATAATGTTCATGCGTTCATTATCGATCAAATGTTCGAGATCATCGATAATTTTTTTATCAACACCAAATTGCTTAAAATCCGTGGTTGCTTCATTCCTATCATGAATGTATCTGAAGCGGCATAACCCCAATACTTGATGTTTCATTTTGCTTCGTTTTTCAAGGAGAACAAACGTGGTATACTTGCCTCCTTGCACCTCGTCTTGAGCGATGTATTCCATCAACGTTCCGGATGCTGCGTTCAATTCATCGAAAGCCAGCAGCCCCGTTTTAAATGCCAAGTCCTCGTCTGAAGCTTTAATTCGACGGAAAACAAAAATGAGCGTCACTCCCTCTTGGTAGCATCGATTGCGGATCAGATGGACGCGATCACTCGTCGAGCGCGATTAAACTATCTCCTTGGATTAAGAGTCCATCATCGCACCGGAAACATGCCAGTTTGCCCGTCATAAAGCCCTTCGTGTACCGTTCTCCCGGTTTTATCATTTTACCACACATGGAACATCGGAGTAATGGGTTCGCGGCCATTTTTCCATCGGGCGATACCTGCTTGGCTTGATCATCGACTTTTTCGTTAACGTGAATGCCTACCATACTATCACCCCAATAGAGGCACGTCTTGGTATTTTAACCACGATACTCTTGTAAAAAAGGCGATAAATAGTTGACGATAATCTGGACAGCGCCATGTCGGCGGTATCGCCGGCATACCAAGCATGTCGGTGCCATCGGCGCCATCCACACGAGCGCCAAGAATGGCGACAACGTCAACGAGGCCTTCATGCGCCTCACCAAGGCCATCTTAAAAAAGCCGTAATTCTTTTCCCGACTGGATTCATGCCAGTTCCTCTAGGAACAGGATGCTGGCACCCTGTAACCTGCCCTTCTCCCTCGCGAGGATTTCCTTCTCCTTGGTGAAGACAGCGCTGGAATTCGTGAGCCTTGCCGCCGTGATCGTCGCGTTGTCGCAAAAGGAAACGGGGTTGATTGCTTTCAAATGTGACAAGGTGATCGTGAATTCCCACGTGAGATCCAGCACGTCGAGACGGAGGTCGTTCGTCAACGCGTGCATGCTGGTGTATGCGAAGGTCTCATCCTTCGTCTTTCGTTCGAGCACGTAACCGGTCTCGGCGACCGTGATCTTGCTCACGCACGCGTACGAGGCCGTGCCATCTAGTATTTTATCGATCAGCCGAACCGCGTGCGCATGAATGCTGTCGCTATCGATGAAATACCCGACGAGAACCGAGGAATCCAACGCAACCCTCACGAGATGCCCTCCTCGCGGTACCCCTCGTTGAATACCTCCCTCGTCTCCCGCGAGGAGACCGGCTTCCTCCCCGCGCGCTTGTACACGAGATCCAGGACTTGCTGGGCGGATTTCGCTGGCGGTTCGAGCTGCTGCGCGAGAAACGCTTCCAAGGCGCGCCGGATGATCTCGACCCTGCTGGTGCCTTCTCGCCTGGCGATGCTGTCCAGCTTGTCAGCCAATCCCTTGCCGATTCGGATCGAGGAGATGGTCGTCGTCTCTTCCATGAGGTTAGGATCGCGACGGAATGATATATGCCTTATGTCAAGTTACACAAGATGATGTGGCTTTGATACATCGGGTTGTAGAATATTGGAGAGGGCCTTTCACTCTTAAAAGGCCTCACGATGAATGATGCAACCGGGGAACCACTTTGCAGACAAGCATCTCAGACGCCATCGAGCCCGGCTCGTTGACCATCCGCATCTTGACCACGAACGAGACGAACGTGACCCTGCAAACGGACAAGCGCTTCGAGGGAGCGGTCGTCCAGCCCGGCGCGGCCGCCAGCGGCTTCATTGGCGAGCACGGCCTGGCGGCGTGGGTCGAGGTCAAGCGTGGGGATCGGCGGCACGCGGTTCTGTTCGACACGGGCGGCATCAACGCTTCCATCTTGCACAACCTCGGGCGGATGAACCTGAAGTTGGGCGACGTGGACAAGGTGATCATCAGCCACGGCCACTTCGACCACACGGGGAGCTTGGTGAAGGTACTACCGGAACTCAAGGCCGGCTGCGAGCTGTTCATCCACCCGTCTTCCTACGTGCAAAACCACATGGTGACGACGAATAGCGGCGAAGAGGTGCCCCTCGTCGACTTCTCGAAGGCCGTGCGCGAGCTCAAGAAGGCAGGGAAGGTCACCCACGAGGTGAAGCTGCCGGCGCTGGACAAGGCGCAGGTGGAGAAGCTCGCATCGGAGCACGGCGTGCGGGTCATCGAGACCGGCCAGCCCGTGGACGTGTGCCCCGGCGCCGCGACGAGCGGGGAGGTGGAGCTCTTCGACCCGCTCGAGGTCACGCCGGGGTTCTACCTCCTGAAAAGCAAGGCGGACGTGGAGAAGCACACCTTCAGGGACGAGATCGCCTTGTACATGAACGTCAAGGGCAAGGGGCTCGTCATCCTCACGGGTTGCGGCCACACCGGCATCTTGAACACCATCCGCCACGGGCAGAAGCTCACGGGCATCGAACGGGTGCACGCCGTGATCGGCGGGTTCCACTTGGAGATGAGCCCGGAAACGACCGTCGAACGCACGATCCAGGCGTTGAGGCAGCTCGACCCGGCCGTCCTCTGCGGGATGCACTGCACGGGGCTCGCGTTCAATGCCAAGATGCTCGGGAGCGATGCACACGTGCAAGGTGTCGTCGGGACGGAGTTTCGCTTCTGATGCCCCGCTCCGCCAAACCTTTTCTTGGACGCGGCCGTCATGCATGCGGGCACGTGCCCGCGTGATCGAGAGCATGTTCGCCGACATCCCCGACGCGGAACCCGCGGTCATCTCGCCGAACCTCGGCATCCCCGCGTTCCTCGACCAGGAGGCCAGGGTGGCGGATTCCAAGGACGTCTACCGGTTCACCGTGAACATCATCGGCCCCCGGCAATTGGGCGCGGCGCAAGTGCACGAGCGGCTCGCCGGCAGCATCGTCGCGGTGCCGCTCTTCGAGGTCGTGCCCGGCACGCGCCGGCTCCGGCGCGGCACCCCCTTGCCCTTGCGCCTCGCCCCCGTGCAGGAGACCCCGTGTTTGCTGCTCGGCACGTCGCCCCTGGCGTCGCTCTACCAGAACCGGCAGGACCGCCCGAGTTATCTCCTTCGTCACGACTTCTTCGGGAAGAACCGTGCCTTGTTCCATACTACTGCCAGTCTCGACTTCGCAGGCGCGCCGGCGGAGTGCCGCGATTGGCTGCGTGGCCACCCCTTCCTCATGTTCGACCTCGTGCAGTCCTACGGGGCCGGCACGACGGCCAAGGAGCGTACGTGCTACCATGCCATCGTGCTGCGCAACAAGGACTACACGTCGTTCCACGTCGCCCAGATCACGGACATCCACCTCGCCCGGCGGTACGACGAGGTGCTGGACTGCCTCTCCGGGTTCCTCGGGCCGTTCGGCGACATCCTCGATATGAAGCGCGTCGTGGACTTCTTCAAGGGGCGGTTCAGGAGGGCGTCCCGCGAGAAGCGCGTGCAGGACGAGATCTTCCGGGAGACCGAATACAGGCGGTTCAACCCGCTCAACCGGCGCTTCCAGAACCCGAACAACAAACTGCGGCAGTTCATCATCTGGGCGAACCAGGCAGCTGCACGGGAGCACCTGGATCTCGTGCTAATCACGGGCGACATCCTCGACTATTGCCAGAAGGAGGACGTCCAGAAAACCGATTACTCGCTCGGCGATACGAACTGGGATCTCTTCCTCCGCATCATGCTCAACCTCCCGGTGGAATACCGGGCGGGCTGCGAGCCCACGAAGATCGTGCGCCACGAAGAGCTGGCCGTCCCCGTCTTCACGCTCCCCGGCAACCACGATCTCCGCGTGCACGGCTACCCCCTCCCCGCAATGAACTACTACAAGTACTTCGGCCTGACCCGCTTCGAGGCCATGTTGTACAAGGATCCCGTCAAGCTGTCCGTGGAGAAGTCCTTGGCCATCGACAAGTACTGCCTCAAGCCGTACTACCAGCACATCAACCCGTTCGACGACTATTACGTCAAGCTCGGGGATCGCCTCTTCATCATGCTCAACTCGGGCGCCGACAGCTTCCTAAACATCAAGAGCCTGCTCATGGCCAACCCCGGCTGCGTCGGCTTCAAGGACACGCAGCTCACCTTCTGCCGCCGCGTGCTGGAGGCGTGCGCGCCGGCGTGCGGCGACGGCTCCACGAGCCTCTTCGTGTCCCACTCGCCGATCTTGAACCCCGCGCTCAGGGGGGCGATCTGGAAGTCCATCCAGAGCGCCTTGCGCGGCAAGAAGTATGCCCCCCCGGAGTCCTACAAGGAGGCCAACCTGAGGGCGCACGGCCGGGCCGACACGAACGTCGTGTACGACCTGGACTTCGGGATCGGCACGATCTCGAGGAACCGCGACCAGGTACTGAAGTTCCTCTTCAAGCACCGGATGACCGCGCTCTGCGGGCACACGCACCTCCAGCGCGAATTCCGCTTCCGGTTCACCGGCAAGCCCGAGGAGATGGAACCCATGGGGATGGACGATATCTTGAAGAAAAAACTTCTCGAAATAAGATGGGACGACTACACGGATAACGAGAGCCCGGCGTTCGTGCAAGAAAACCGGCCGTTCGTCCTCCAGACCCCTTCTCTCGGCATCCGCCGCCAGGAAGAGAAGCGGGACTTCGGCGCCTTCCGAGAGGTGACGTTCCTCGGTGACCGGCTCGAGGGCATCCAGGTACGCTACTTGTCGAGGCTCGGCAACGAGTTCTGAGTGGCGAAGATGGAAAAATCGAAGAAGGTCGCGGGTGTCTTGCTCGCCATCGGGATCGCCGCCGGAGCGACCCTCGGCATCTTCGCGTTCGCCGTGTTCCCGCTCCCCCCCGGGCAGGCCCCGTCGATGCGGTTGCCCCTCCAGGACTTCAGCACGTTCGTCCGGTTCCAGAGCTTCAATAGCACGGGGCACAACGGCCTCGACTTCAACGTCAACGCATCGACGCCCATCGTGGCGCCGTGCGACCTGTTCGTCACGGAGATCCGGTGCTGGTACAACGACCGGGGCGGCCACTGGCAGACCAACGTGGGCGCGTCCATGAACTTCGAGTGGACCATGGAGATCGCCTTCGAATCATGGGCGACGGACGAGCCGACCGCCCGCGTGCAGGAACAAGCCATCGCGGTCGCGGCGTGGACGCGTGTCGCCGCCGGCGCGCCGCTCGGCACGCTGCTCTGCGAGGGCGACGGCGCCCACATCCACTTCATGATCCGGCGGAACTCGGCAGCCACATGCCCGTTCCAGTACTTCGCCCCAACCGCGCAAGCCGAGCTGGCCGCCGCCCTCGTGGCCATCAACCACACCGTGCCCGTGTGCACTTGAACCAGCGAGCAGCGGCCTCGGATGATGAAAAAGAGTTGAGAGGGACGCGCTTCTCGTTCTAGTACCTGAACGGGTTGCGCGGCTGGTAGTTGTAGCCCGAGTACTCGTCGTCCTCGTCGCCCTCGGCGTCGGCGTCGCCGATCGAGTGCGGCACGCGGGTCGCGGTTCGCCAGCCCTGCTGGGCGGCGTTGCCGGCGGCGCTGCCGTCAGCGGACACCCCCGGGGCGCGGATCGTCTTGATCTCCTTCCGGATGAGCTCCTCGATGCGCGCCACCGACATGAGCTCGTTCTGCGCGCAGATCATGATCGCCTTGCCGCGTCTGATCGTGCCGTCATCCTGGCTCAGCCGGCCCGTGCGCCCGACGCGGTGGATGTAGTTCTCCGCGTACTGCGGCACGTCGTAGACGATGACGTGCGTGATGTTGGGGATGTCGAGGCCCCGCGACGCCACGTCGGTCGCGATCAGGTGGTGGATCTTGTGCGCCTTGAAGTCGTTGATGATGCGCTCGCGGCGCTTCTGGCTCACGTTGCCGGTCATGGCGAGGATCGGGAACCGGAAGTCCTCGTGCAGCCGCTTCTCGAGGAACTCGACTCCCGAGATAGTGTTCGTGAAGATGAGGCAGTGCTGCGGCTTCTCCTCGTGCATGATCTTCTTGAGCATGTTGTACTTGTGGTTGCGGTCGAGCACGACGTACTTGACCTGCTCGATCTCGTCCACGACGAACTCGTCCTCGTTCTTCCCGATGCGGACGATCGTGTGCTTGCCGTGCGTGATCGCGTGGATGCTCTCGAGGATCTCCTGGAAGATCGTCGCGGAGAACAGGAGTATCTGCACGTGGTCGCGGGGCATCTTGCTGAAGAGGAACTCGATGTCGGGGAAGAAGCCCATGTCGAGCATGCGGTCGGCCTCGTCGAGCACGATCGTGCGGACGGTCGAGAAGTCCAGGTAGTTCTGCTGGACGAGGTCGATGAGCCGGCCGGGCGTCGCCACGACGATGCCGATCTCGCCGTAGGAGAGGCCGTCCTTTTGCTTGCCGTATTCGACGCCGCCGTAGATCTCGAGCACGTTGATCTTGAACGGGCGGCCGAGGGCGCGCATGGTCTCCGCGTCTTGCAAACAGAGCTCGCGCGTCGGCACGAGCACCACGGCCTGCACGGCCCTGATGCTCGGGTCGATCTTGTCGATGATGGGTGCCGTGAACGCCAGGGTCTTGCCCGTCCCCGTCTTGCTCTGCGCGACCACGTTGTGGCCGCGGAGGGCGAGGGGGATGGCCTTGGCTTGTACCTCGGTGGGCGTCACGAACTTCATGGTTTCAAGGACGCGTGGTAGTTCCTTCTTGCGCCATTGAATCTGGTAGAAAGAGGTGATATCCTTCTTATCGTCCGATCCCGCGTGGGCCGCCGGCCTTCCTTCGTGCCTGGGCGGGCCACGACTCTCTCGACCGCCTGGTCGAGCGTGATCGTCCCATTTTGAATTGTCCATGGAACATTACACTTTCGTTGCGATACCAGTACACTGCGAAACGATCACGATTGCGTTCTCGTTGCCTTGTGCTGTTCGCTTTTTATAAGTGAACCATCGCATAAATCTCTTATCAAGCCCGGTGCCATCGCGGCCGGCCTCTCGATGACACGCGCGTATAGTCCCGGATATTATTCGCCCCTAAAGCCCCGGTAGTTCGAGAAGATGATCAGAGAAACACGCGCGAAACACGCGTGGCATACCCTCGCCCCACCCAACAACAAAAACCGAGCAACGTGAACAAACCATGCACCTGATCACAGTCCACCTCCCGGAAGCCTACCTCGAAGGGCTCGACAGCCTCGTGAACGAGCGTATCTACCCGAACCGCTCGGAGGCCATCCGCGTCGCCGTGCGCGACATGCTCAAGACCGAGCTCTCGATGTTCCTGAAGCAGGCCGAGAAGGCCGAGCAGATCGAGTAAAAAGCGACGTTCTACCTCCATCTATTCCTATCTTTTCCGTTCTTTTATCACCGTCCTCTCCAATAACCTGGTTTTCTCTTGAGATTTGCAATCGCGATGATGGAGATTTTATCGTATTCGATGCTATACATTATACCAAATGGAAATCGTTGAAGCGAACAGCGTCTTACATCCTCTTCGATTACCGGCCATTTAACAGGATTATCCTCGATGCTATTAACTTTCTTTTCAACCTCGTGCAAAAAATCTCTTTTTCTCTGTAGAAACAGAGAACATGAGGCGATCACAATATCGAAGGTTCGATGCGTGCCGGTTCCTCGGTCTTGCTCGCCTCGACAACTCTCTCCTTGCGGAACGCGGTCGACAGCACGACGCCGACGATCGCGACGGAGATGCCGGCGACCTGGAGCGCGGTCGGGGGCACGCCGTAGAACAAGGCCTCGAGGACGAGCGGCAGGAGGACGTAGAACACCGTGTACGCTGGGACGACCGTGACCGCCTTTCCCCTCGTGTACCCGACGTTCGTGAGCAGCACCGCGCCCATGCTGGCAGCGAACGAGATGTAGAAGAAGGCGTTCGCGAACGCGCTGAAAGCACCGAGTTCGACAGCCCCTCCCGTGCTGCCTCTGCCGGACATGCTCTTGAAGACGTTGTCGATGCCACCGCAGGAACCCGCCACGATGCCCCATATCAGGCCCCACATTCGCTTGGTATGTATCGTGTAGATGATAATAACCAAGAACGCGACGCCAATCGTGACCATCGACATGCTAAAGCTCCACCAATCGACTGTCGAATCCGGTCGTTCCCAGGAGATCGAGGCGATCCCGAAGAGTAACGTCCCGCCGATGATCGCCACCGCGCCCGCCAGCTCGAACTTGCCGATGGGTTCCTTGAGCACCTTGTACGCGTAGACGAGGACGACCACGATGCCGAGGCCCATCATCGCGGAGTACACGGTAGCCGGCGCCTCGAAGATGGCTTGCGCTACGATCTGGAAGACCGGTTGAATCGCGGAGAACGAGATGCCGACGAGCCAGATGGCGCCCTTCTTAGCGCGGGCGTTCCCCGCCATCCTCTCCTTCTGGAACAGCTGGATCCCCTGCTTCTGGAGTGCCTTGCCGAGGTTCAGCGTGCCCGCCATCGCCAGGCCGAACACGATGCCCCAAAGAACCTTTTCATCCATGGTTTTCCGGTCACCTTCGATCATGAAGCCTGGCTGGGGGCATAAAAAGCGATACTCGGGAAGTCGAAGGATCCGAGATCGCTTAAGGAAAGTTATGGTTGATGCAGTTATGGGCTTGAAAAGGATTTAAAACAAGTGGCCAAAGGTCTATTGACAAAAGCGGGTGCACGATGCTCCCCCCGGAGCGGCGTGGACGGACGAGGCACCCGCGCGTTTCAACCACCGGTGACACGCATGCCGAAACTACTGACGAAAGGGAGCAAGGCCTTGTTTTTCCAGAAGAACCGGTGCCAGGGCTGTGAGATGTGCGTCGTCGTGTGCCCGACGGGCGTGCTCGAGCTGTCGGACGAGTACAACATGCGCGCGGCCCGCGTCCCCAGGGTCAAGCACGGCAAGGAGGTTTCATGCATCCTCTGCCAGCGGTGCGAGTTCGCGTGCCCGAACTGGGCGATCTACGTGGTCGACGAGCAGCCGGGCGAGCAAAAGCCGGCCGGGCAGGACGTGAAGGGGGCCGCGAGGGTATAACAGCCTACACGAGGCGCACCATGATGGAAAACGAATCGAAACGATACATGGCCCCCGGCAAGCACGTCCTGATGGGCAACGTGGCCATGGCCGAGGGCGCCATGGCCGCCGGGCTCACGTTCTT
Organism: Promethearchaeota archaeon; assembly: GCA_016932935.1. Taxonomy (GTDB): domain Archaea; phylum Asgardarchaeota; class Lokiarchaeia; order Sigyniarchaeales; family Sigyniarchaeaceae; genus Sigyniarchaeum. The sequence continues at coordinate 32,848 of JAFGBX010000173.1, forward strand.
CGGCGGGTACCCGATCACGCCAAGCACCGAGGTGCCCGAGCACCTGGTCTGGCGGCTCCCCGAGGCCGGCGGAGCGTTCATCCAGATGGAGGACGAGCTGGCGGCGATCAACTCCGTGGCCGGGGCGAGCGTCGCGGGCGCGAAGGCCATGACCGCGACGTCGGGCCCCGGCACGTCGCTCATGGCCGAGACGATATCCATGGCCGCGGCGATGGAGATCCCGCTGGTCATCTGCGACGTGCAGCGGAACGGCCCCGGCACGGGGCTGGTCACCGCCCCGCACCACAACGACGTGTTCCAGTGCAAGTACAGCGGGAACGGCGAGTACGAGGTCATCGCCTACGCCCCCATGTCGTGCCAGGAGCTCTACGACCTCACGATAGAGGCCTTCAACGCCGCGGAGACCTACCGCTGCCCCACGTACGTCTTGTCCGACGCGTACCTCGGCCACCTGCACGAGCCGGTCGTGATACCGACTGCAGAGGAGGTCAAGAAGCTGGTCGTCGCCCGGGCCATCCTCGACAAGCCGAACCAGGAGAAGTTCACCTTCCTGGATCGCGAGGGGAACATCCAGATCCCGCCGGCCCCCGTCCTCGGCACCCCGAACTTCCCGACCACGTTCATCTCCCAGCCACACGGGCCGGACGGCATCCCGGTCAACGAGGATCAAGTCTTGAAACCTAATACCTTGCTTGTCGAGAAGATCACGAAGAACGTCGAGAAGATCGCCAGGACGGAGGCCTACATGCTCGACGACGCGGAGGTCGTGATCATCGCGTATGGCTTGACGGCACGCGTCTGCTACCACGTCGTGAACCTCGCGAGGAAGGAGGGGCTCAAGGCCGGCCTGTTCAGGCTCGTGACGATCTGGCCGTTCCCGTACGAGCGGGTGAAGTCGGTCGTCGCAGGCGCCAAGGCGATCGTCGTGCCCGAGATGAACCTCGGCCTCATGGCCGGCGAGGTCGAGCGCTGCAAGCCACTGGCCATGCCGATGTACAAGGTTCCCAAGATCGCTGACATCCACGAGCCGGGGGAGATCCTGGCCGTGGTGAGAAAGGCGAAGGAGGCGCATCCGTGATGTCCCCCCAGATCACGACGTTCCCGAACGAGAAGCCCGAGCACCCGGTCACCCTCCTGTCCATGGGCGGCCTCATGACCGGCAACTTCTGGTCCATGTTCTGCGGCGGGTGCGGCTATGGCATCATCTTCCAGCTGTTCGACAAGGTGTTCGTCGAGGAGAAGCTCGACCCGTTCAAGTACCCCGTGATCATCGGCATCGGGTGCTACACGCAGGGCAACACGCTAGTGCCGGCCGCGTCGCAGCGCGTCACGACCCTCCACGGCCGGGCGCCCGCCATGGCGACGGGCATCAAGCTCGCCAACCCCGCCATGAAGCCGATCATCCTCACGGGTGACGGTGACTGTCTCGGCATAGGTGGAAACCATTTCATCCACTTGTGCCGCCGCAACCTCGATTCGGTCGTGCTCCTCTTCAACAACTCGATCTACGGCATGACCGGCGGCCAGGTCGCGCCGACGACCCCCCAGGGCTCGTCCACGATGACCACGCTCGGCGCGGTGTTCGAGAACCGCTTGGACGGCGTCAAGCTCGCGCTCGCCGCCGGTGCCACCTACGTGGCGCGGACGACCGTCGCCCACCCGCGAACCTTCATGCACTACTTGAAAAAGGCGATCAAGCACGCGGGCACCTCCGTCATCGAGGTCGTCACGCCGTGCGTCACGTATTTCGGCCGCAAGAACGTGAACGACGCGAGCCAGCGCATGGACACCGGCGGGCTGCTCCTGGAATGGATCAAGGCGCACGCGGTCTGGAACAACCAGGCGAAGCTCCTGAGCGAGGCCGAGCTGGCCGACAAGTACGTGATCGGGGAGTTCCGCGAGGAGGATCGCCCCGAGTACTCGGCCGAGTACGAGAAGGTCAAGAAGAAGGCGATGGAGGGATAACGAATGAACCGATACGAGATCCATGCGGTCGGCCTCGGGGGGATGGGGGTGATCCAGCTCTCCAAGCTCATCACGAAGGCCGCCGTGAACTACCAGGGCCGCATCGCCGTGCAGACCGAGGCCTACAGCGCGTCGGCGCGTGGCGGCCGCTGCTGGGCCGACGTGGTGGTCGAGCTCGACGAGGCGGAGAGGATGATCGACTACCCCAAGGCCTTGAGCCCGTACGACTTCGTCTTCGTCCTTTCCGAGGAGGCTGCCGGGGACGTGAAGAAGAGCGACGTCAAGGAGACCGGGTGGGTGCTCTGGGATTCCTCGATCATCAACAAGTTCCGCGCCGCCGCCAAGCTGCCGTCGCTCGCACTCCCCGCGCAGGAGATGGCGATCAAGGAGTACGGCGAGGCGGTCATCGGCAGCTCCATCTTGTTCGGCGCGTTCTGCAGCCTGTCGGGGATCCTGTCCAAGGACGCCGCGTTGAAGACCCTCGAAGAGTCTGTACCGATGCGGAGCGCGGATAAAAACCGCGCCGCCTTCGAGAGGGGCTGGGGGATCGGCGAAAAGCGCAAGGCCGAGCCTCGGATCGCCGAGAAACCGGAGAAGGAGAAGAAGCAGGCGAGTTGACATGGTCGGAAGCATAAAAAAGGGTTGGAAGGAGCTCAAGGCCGAGATCGTCGACACGGACAAGTGCTGCTTGTGCGGCGCTTGCGTCAACTTCTGCGACAACCTGGTGATGACCCCGGCCGGCCCGGCCGAGCATGGATCTCTCTGCAGCGAGCAGGTCACGTGCCGGGATGGCTTCGGCACGTGCTACAACCTCTGCCCGTACACGGGGACGGACGAGCTGCCCCTCGCCCTGCTGGACAAGTGGGTGCACGACCGGCCCTCGCCGGATACCGATAACGAGTTCAAGCACGACGTGAGGGTAATGGCGGCGCGTTACACCGCCCCGAAGGGTACCACCAAGCTCCCCGGGGGCGGCGCCGAGGCCGGACTCCTGATCGCGGCGCTCCGCTCCGGCATCATCGACGGCGTCGTCACGTCGCACCTCGCCTCCGACGTCCGGTCGGTCTTGGACACAGAGGACGGCATTTTACAGGCCGCCCACGCGACCGCCTATGCCAACGCACCGCTCGCTGGGATCTCGCCGGCGCTGGTGGACGGCTACGAGGCCCTCGCCGTCGTGGGCAGCGGCTGCGAGATCCAGGGGCTTCGCAAGATGCAGAACCACCCGGCCGCGGACCTGGAGGTTCACGATCTCGTGGCGCTGGCGATCGGCTCGTTCTGTTTTTTCAAGCCCAAGCCCTCCAAGTTCGAGGCGTATCTCAAGGGAAAGGGCATCGACCGGTCGGCCATCCGGTGGATCGACCACGACAAGGGCGCGTTCAAGTACGCCATCGACGCGGGTGACAAGACCGCGGTCGTCCCGCTCAACGAGCTTTACGAGGCGTGCGCGAAGGGGAGCTGCTTCGCGTGTTCCGATGGCACGGCGGGGCTCGCTGACATCAGCGTGGGCGTCGTGGACGCGCTGCCCGGGTGGAGCGTGCTGGTCGTGCGCACGGCGAGGGGCAATCAAGTGCTCGATGCTGCCAAGCGGCTCGGGCTCATCGAGACGCAAGGGCTGAACAGCGTGGTCAAGGAGACCGTGCTCGAGGTCACCCGCAACAAGCTCGTCTTCGCGCCGATAACAGCGATCCGGGCCGAGGGCGTCGACATGAAGGCCTTCACCTTCTCAGCGCCTGCGGTCGCAAAGAGCTACAAGCCCGGCCAGTTCGTCGTCTTGTGGCTCCCCGACGTCGACTTCCTCCCCATGGGCGTCGCCCACGCGAACGGCGACCTCATCGAAATCACGGTGCAGCGGATCGGCGAGGGCACGGGCAACCTCTTCAAGAAGAAGGTGGGCGACAAGGTGGGCATCCGCGGGCCGTACGGGAACGGGTGGGACCTGAGCGGGGACGACTACCTCGCCGTGGGCGGTGGCGTCGGAATCGCCGAGGTCTCGAACGCGATCGACGACCTCGTGGCGCGCGGCAAGCGGGTGACGGCCATCCTCGCGGGCCGCACGAGCGACCACGTGTTTTGCGAGGACTTGTACGACGGCAAGGTCAAGCAAATCTGCATCATGACGGACGACGGCTCCGCCGGGACGAGGGGCCTCGCCACGGATCCCATCGAGAAGCTCGTCAAGGAGAACGGCATCAAGAACATCATCACGTGCGGCCCGGAGGTGATGATGAAAAAGGTGTTCGACATTGCCCGTGGGCTCGGCGTTCCCGTGCAAGCCAGCCTCGAGCGGAAGATGAAGTGCTGCATCGGGCTGTGTGGCACGTGCGCGGTGGGCGAGAACGACGACGTGGCCGTCTGCAAGATGGGGCCGGTGTTCGACCAGGAGAAATTGGCGAGGTTTCCAACCTTCGGCACATACAAGAAATAATCCTTATTTTACCTCGATGCTTTGACAACCACGCAAGCATCGAGTCGTGATCGTCGAATGAGCGAAGAACGTGGCGGGAAGCCGAGCATCCCCGACCGGTTACGTGACTTCTGGCAGAACACGAAGCGGATAGTGCGCGTCGCCCGCCGGCCGACCTTCCAGGAGGTACGCCTCATCGCCCGGGTGAGCGGGATCGGGATCTTGCTCGTCGGGGCGGTCGCCTACCTGCTCCAGATACTCGGCAGCTTCACGAACGAGTTCTTCGTCGGAAAAAGCGCCTTGATCGATATATGCCTCCACCTGGCCGTTAATATAGCTCCGGTGTTCGTCCAAGTGTGCATGAATCCGACCCTCATCCTCGTGGCTGCGGGCATCTCGCTCATCGCGGTAAGCGATCGCAAATAGAGGCCCCGCGGCTTCCTCGGTTACCTTTTCCGAGGAAAAGGTCGGAAAGGGTTTAAAATCGAACCCCCCATGGATGTAACATGGCACCGCGGGTGCCTGGTTCGAAGGTTAGTGACGCAAGCCCGATCGCCCGAGAGCGGTGAACACACTCCTTGACAATCGATGATTCATTCTTCCTCAACGTCGGCATCGACGCGGTCGGGTTCTACGCGCCGAAGTTCCGCTTGTCGCTGGACGACCTGGCAAAGAGGCGGGGCGTGGATCCTGAGAAGTTCAGACAAGGGTTGCTCGCCGAGGAGTTCGCCGTGCCTGACTATGGCGAGGACGCGATCTCTATGGCCATCATGGCGGCGCAGAACGCCATCACCCGCGGGGGCATCAACCCGATGGACATCGACGCGATCTTCGTGGGCTCGGAGTCGTTGCCGTACGCGGTGAAGTCGATCGCCTCCATCCTTTCGGCATTCCTCAACATCCAGGAGAACGCGTTCACCGGCGACACGTTACACGCCTGCGCTGGTGCGACACTAGGCTTGCTTAACGCGGTCGGGCTCGTCAACAGTAACATCATCGACAAGGCGCTCGTCATCGGGACGGACATCTCGAAGTACCCGCTCGGCTCCTCCGGCGAGGCGACGCAAGGCGCGGGCGCCGCTGCGATGGTCATATGCAAGAACCCGCGCATCGCCCGCATCGGCTCCAAGTTCGGGAAGGTCTCGGGCCACGTGGACGACTTCTTCCGGACGCTCTACAGCGAGAACGCGGAGGTCTTCGGGCAGTACAGCACGGTCGCGTACCTGAACTTCGTCCTCAAGGCGTACGACAACTTCAAGAGCCAGGCCGGGCCGTTTCTCGCGGACTATTACGTGTTCCACGCGCCCTTCGGCAAGATGCCGATCAAGAGCTTCCAACGCATCATGTTCGAGCGCTGGTTCGACGACAGCGTGAAGATGAAACTCATGCTCGCCAAGGCGGAGGAGCGAATGTACACGAAACAGGAGCGCGAGATGGTTCTGTCCGGGAAGGAGGAGCTCCAGCTGGCGACAATCACGCTGCTGCGAGAGAAGGGCTTCCAGGAGGACGAGATCATCGGGCTCAACTACTTCTACAAGGACTGGCTCGCGCTGAAGCTCATGCCGTGCCTCGACGTCCCGATGCGGTTCGGGAACTGCTACTCTGCCTCGCTGTGGGCACAGCTCATCCACATCATGGAGACACGCGTCAAGGAGGGCGACACCATCTACTTCAACAGCTACGGGAGCGGCGCCACGGCTATATCGGGCATGTTCAAGATGCAGCCAGGCTTCAAGCAGCACCTGAGCCAGGGCCCCACAGTCCTCGATTATATAAAGAAAAAGCAGAAAATTCCTATAGAACACTATGAGATGTATAAAAGGGATTTGATCCCAGGCTTCATCCACACGGGGCACGTCGTCGCGGCGCCAGAGAACAAGTCCTTTCTCAACGTTGCGATGTGCGAACGCGGTTGCGTTCTTCCTCAACAGGAGGAGATCCGCCGCTGCCCGCAAGGCCATTCAGGGGTGCACGAGCACTCCTTCCCGATGATCGGGATCGTCGAGAAGATAGACGAGACCGACGTGGAGATGAAAGACCACGTGTGCGTGGACTCCGTGTTCCTGGTCGGCGACATCAAGTCCGGGAACAAGGTTGAACTCGCGATCCGCCGCTTGAAGGTCGAGCCGGACACCGGCCAGATACACTGGTACCCCGCCTACGTCGCCAAGTGAGGCAGCGCGGTTCCCATCGCTCTCCTCACGTCCCCACCAGCACCCTTAATTACACCCAATGCGAAAGGTTAACCGGAAAGAGATGAGCATCCATGGAGTTCCGCGACTTTTTGGCCTTCTTGAGGAGCGCGCGGGCCTTGGTCGAGATCGAACGCCCTTGCTCCACTGAATTGGAGATTGCCTGCGAGATAAAGCGGCACGACGGCAAGCCTGTGCTGTTCCGGAACGTGAAGGGCCATTCCATTCCCGTGGCGGCAGGCCTGTTCGGCTTTCGGGGGGCGTTCTCGATCGGCACGATGGATGGCCCGGCCTTGAAGGCCAACACCCCGGTGGATTTATTGCACGAGAAGCGCCTTCCCGCGACCGACCCGCGATCGTTCATCAACAAGCTCTACCGTGCCATCGAAGCGCGGAAGGAACCGGAGCCGGTGGGCGAGGGCCAAACGGCCCCGTGCCAGGAGGTCATCGACAAGCCGGGCAGCCTCGACTCTCTCCCGATCCTCAAGCACCTGCCGGGGGACGGCGGGAGGTATATCACGTCGGACGTGGCGATCTACACGTGCCCGAAGCACGGGCGGAACATCAGCATGCACAGGCTTTTGGTGCTGGGAAAGAACCGCATGGTGGCGAGGACGGTCGAGAACCGCGGGCTGGACACGGCCATCCAGGAGAAGAAGGGCGAGCCGCTCGAGGCCGCCTTCACCATCGGCAACTCCTCGCAAGTACTCCTCGCCGCATCAACGAGCCCCCCGAAGGGCGTCGACGAGCTCTCGATCGCCAATACGCTCTCCCCGTTCAAGGTCGTGAAATGCCAGACCATCGACGTCGAGGTGCCGGTGGATTCCGAGATCGTCATCGAGGGGAGGTTCATCCCGGAACGCGTTGACGAGGGCCCGTTCCTCGACCTGACGGGCACGTTCGACATCGTCCGCAAGCAGCCCGTGTTCGAGGTGACATGCATTACGCGCCGGCGAGACGCGGTCTACCACGCCCTCAACCCCGCGGGCATGGAGCACCAGCTGCTCATGGGCCTCCCGCGGGAGGCCACGATGCTCGCCGAGCTGGCCAAGCTCGGCTACGTCAAGGACGTGCGCGTGACGGCCGGTTCATCGCACTGGTTCAACGCCGTCGTGCAGGTCGACAAGGGCAAGGAGCTCGACCCGGCGTGCGTGATCCAGGCGTGCTTCAAGGGCCACGGGAGCTTGAAAAATTGCACGATCGTGGATGACGACATCGACATCGACGACCCGAACGACGTCGAGTTCGCCGTCACGACCAGGAGCCAGTTCGACAAGCACCTCTACCTGTACCCCAAGGAGCGGGGCAGCTCGCTCGACCCGTCGGCCAACCAGGTCACGCGCGAGACTTGCAAGGTCGGCGTTAACGCGACCGTCCCGCGCGGCGGGCACGGTGCCGGCTACGACAAGAACTTCAGCAGGATCACCTATTGCAGCAAGGAATGAGGAGTATGGCCAAGGTAGATGCCAACGAGGCGATGTCGCGCATGCTCGCCGGGGAGTCGGGCGCCGGCACGCAAGTCGCCGCCGAGATGATCGCGGCGCTGGCGAAGATCTACGGGGCGGAAGGCTACGTGCCCATCGTCTCCGCGCAGATCGCCGGCGTGTCCTACAAGAACATCGGGGAGGCCGGGATCGAGTTCCTGGAGTCGATGCGGAAGGGGGGAGCTCGGACACGCGCCCGTGCCACGCTGAACCCTTGCGGGCTCGACCTCGAGGCATGGCGCGAGCTCGGCTTCCAGGAGCAGTTCTACAAGGACCAGGCGCGAGCCCTCGACGCTTACCGGGGGCTCGGCATCGAGATGACCTGCAGCTGCACCCCCTACTTGATAGGCAACGCGCCGGGGCTCGGCGACCACGTGGCGTGGAGCGAGTCCTCTGCGCTGTCGTACGCGAACTCGGTGCTCGGTGCTCGGACCAACCGCGAGGGCGGCCCGTCGGCCCTGGCCGCGGCCATCACCGGGTACACGGGGAACTACGGGCTGCACCTCGATGAAAACCGGGTGCCCTCCGTCCACGTCCACGTTACGTGTCCCGTCGAGACGTACCAGGACTTCGGTAGCCTGGGCCTCATGCTCGGGAAGAAGCTCGGGCAGTCCGTTTCGATCATCACGGGCCTGCAGCCAGGACGCTGCACGCCGGAGCGCCTGCGCCAGCTCGGGGCATCGATGGCCGCGAGCGGGGCCGTGGCGCTCTACCACGTGGCCGGTGCCACGCCGGAGGCGGGCGCTTACACCGGGAAGGTGGCGAGCGGCGAGATCCCAACCCGCCTCGTCGAGGTCGCGTCGATCGACGATGTCTCGGACGTGGTTCCTGCGGGCCTCGCCGAGGGGCAACCGATGGCCGTGGATCTCGTCTTCGTGGGGTGCCCGCACGCGTCGAAGGGCGAGGCCCTCGACCTCCTCGGCGCGTTGGAAGGGCGGGAGCTGAAGGCTGACGTGTGGATCGCCATGGCGCGCGACGTGAAACGGGAGCTCATACAGGACGCGGCGTTCGCCAAGGCCATGTCCCCGCGCGTCAAGCTCGTGGCCGACACTTGCATCGTCGTCTGCCCGATCGATGATCTCGGTTACTCCTCCGTCGCCACGAACTCGGGCAAGGCTTACTTCTACCTCAAGAACAACCCGCGGCTAGCGGTCGCGCACCGGGACACCGCGGCGTGCCTGGACGCGGCGGTCACGGGCATCGCTATAAACAAGGACCGGGGGGAAGCGTGATGGCTCGGGTGAAAGCGCGCGTGATATGCACGGGGGACGTGTCGGGGGAGGTTCTCTTCACCGACAAGCCCCTGCTCATCTACACGGGTATCGACCCTGCTTCGGGCAACGTCGTGGAACGTGGCCACCCGTTGAACGGCCAGTCCGTCGCGGGCCGCGTGCTCGTGTTCCCGGAGGCCAAGGGCTCGACCGTCGGCAGCTGGACGCTGCTCCAGCTCAAGAAGAACGGCGTAGCTCCGCTCGCCATAGTCAACCAGCTGTGCGAACCGATCGTCGCCACGGGTGCGATAATGGCGCGCATCCCGTGCGTCGATAAAGTGGATATAGCCCCCCTTCGAGACTGCCAGCGCGTGACGATCGCCGCCGACGACGTCATCTTCAACGAAAACTAGAGAAGTGCATGAACAAATGGTAACCACCTCGGGCCTGGGCAAGCTCTACGAGAAGACGGTCAAGGAGCGCATCGAGGCAGTCGCGGGGGCGTGCAACCTGCCGCCGGGGGCGGTCGCGGAACTCGAGAGCAGCATGGATCCTGCAATGGCGAAGATCCTCGACTTGATGGTGGAGAACGTGATCGGAGCGTTCCAGATCCCCCTGGGGGTCGCGACCAACTTCGTCATCAACGGCAAGGAGCGCCTCGTCGCCATGGCCACCGAGGAGCCGTCGGTCGTGGCCGCCGCGTCGAACGCCGCCCGCATGGCCCGCTCTCACGGCGGGTTCGTGGCCGACCCCGTGGAATCCCTCATGATCGGCCAGGTGCAGCTCGTCGACGTGGACGACGCCGGGGCCGCGATCGCAACGATCAAGGGGAACGAGAAGCGGATCATCGACGTGGCAAACGAGCAAGATCCCGTCCTGGTGAAGGCGGGGGGCGGTGCGCGGCGCGTGGACGCGTTCAAGGTCGACACGAGCGTGGGGGCAATGGTCGACGTGCACGTCGTGATCGACTGCCTGGACGCTATGGGTGCCAATGCCGTGAACACCATGGCCGAGAAGGTGGCTCCGCTGCTCTGCGATATCACCGGCGGCCGGCCTCTCTTGCGCATCATCTCGAACCTCGCGGTGCACCGCGTGGCCCGGGCGAGGGCGACGTTCGACAAGGAGCTCCTCGGCGGTTCGGAGGTCGTGGCTGCGGTCATCCAGGCGGTCGAGTTCGCGAACCACGACATGTACCGCGCCGCCACGCACAACAAGGGCATCATGAACGGGGCTAGCGCGGTCGTCCGCGCGACGGGGAACGACACGCGGGCCGTCGAGGCCGGGGCACACGCCTACGCGGCGTGGGGGCACCCCTACAGGCCGCTGACGCGCTTCCGCGTCGACCCCGCGGGGAACCTCCTGGGGGAGATCGAGCTGCCCGTTGCGGTCGGCATCGTCGGCGGGGCCACGAAAGCGCACCCGATGGCCCAATTGTGCTTGAGAATCATGGAGATCGACGGCGCGCAGACTCTGTCCCAGGTGGTCGCGTCGGTGGGCCTAGCGCAGAACGTCGCGGCGCTGCGCGCCCTCGCCGCAGAGGGGATCCAGAAGGGCCACATGAAGCTCCACGCGAGGAAACTCGGCAGATGATCACCGGAGGGGGACGGTTGCTTGGGAAAAGGTAGAGGGTTCGGGAAGACCATTCTTTTCGGCGATCACTTCGTTGTCTACGGTTTAGAAGGCATTCCTTGCGCTTTGGGTCAAGTTACAACGGCAGAAGTGAAAAGAATAGAAGGAAAAAAGGATTACGAATTAATAGACAACCGCCAAGCAACACCCGGGTATAAGGAAGAAAAGAAAGGGGAATACGCGGCGCTCATCGATCGGATTCTCGGGTACCTGAAAGTGGAAGGCCGGGTGCGGATCACGCTCGGTGGTGACCTGGTTCCGGCTTCGGGCATCGGGGCGAGCGCGGCATGCGCGGTGGCGATCGCACGAGCGGTGAATGACGAATACAACCTCGGGCTTGGCGATGCCGAAATAAACAACGCGGCCTACGAGGGGGAAGTTGCGGGGAGCGGCACGCCGAGCGGGATAGACAACACGGCCGCGACGTATGGTGGGTTCCTCTTATTCAAGAAGAACCTTGCCGGTGGCGAGAACAAGATCGAGGTCTTGAGGGTGAAAAAACCCGTGGAGATCGTCCTCGGGAACTCGGGCAAAACGGCACTGACGAAGCAAGTCGTGGACGACGTGCGGAAATTGAGGAAAGAAACAAACATCGAGCCCATCTTCCACGCTTACGATGCATTAGAGAAGCAAGCCGTCGAAGCGATCAAGAAAGAGAACTGGAAAGAAGTAGGCATGTTGATGGATAAAAACCAGGAGCTGCTCGAGAAACTAACCGTCTCCGGGAAGGAACTCGAGGAGATGATCGCAGCGGCGCGTGCCGCCGGGGCGTTCGGGGCGAAGCTGACGGGAACCGGCCGCGGTGGCCTGGTCATCTGCTTGACCCCGGGGAAAGAACTTCAAGACGGGGTCGCGAGGGCCATCGAAGGGGCGGGATACAAGACGATCAAAACGGTCATCGGGGAACTCGTGTAGTACGTTTCTATGAAGATCGATTCAAGCGATAGGGGGAGATGGATGCCAACCACGGAGAAAAACATCACGATAATCAAGCTCGGGGGGAGTTGTTTTTCTGACAAGAAGGTACCTCGGTCTCTGCACGTGGACGTGATCGACGGCGTGTGCAAGCAGCTCGAAGGGGCCGGCTTCCCGTTGATCGTCGTGCATGGCGGGGGTTCCTATGGCCACCCCGTCGCGAAGAGGTACGGCATCCACCTCGGCTGGCAAGAAGGCTTTGGAGACCAGTCAGCAGGGTTTTGCGAGACGCACGAGGCGATGGTCGAGCTGAACCACGCCATCGTCGGCCAGTGCTTGAAGCACGGGATCCCCGCCTTCGCCGTGCAGACGTCAGCCGTGTTCCTCCTCGAGGGCGGGGCAGTGAGCTCCGCGCGGCTAGACGCGGTCGACGCGCTGCTCGACCAGGGGTTGGTGCCCGTCCTCTACGGGGATGCGGTGGTCGACACCTCCCGAGGGTTCGGCATCATGTCGGGCGACGCTATCATCGTGGAGTTGGCAAACAGGCTCAAGCACCGCGTCGATCGCATCGTGTACCTCATGGACGTCGATGGCTTGTTCGACAAGGATCCGAGGCAAGGCCCCGGTGCGAGGCTGATCCCCGACGTGGTCATCGAGGGCGGCGAGCTGTTCGTCCCCGGGGAGGCAGGCCCCGCTCGTCTCGAGGACGTCGTGCAGCAAGGGGGCGCGTCGATCGACGTCACGGGGGGGATCATCGGGAAGCTGCGGGCGCTCGCCCACCTCGAGGACAAGGAAGTTGCAATAAATCTGATATGCGGCCGCAACCGCTCGTCGCTTGCCGGCTTGATCAGCGGTGCCCCCGTGCCGTGCACGCGAGTGTCGATCAAGAGGTAAGCAAAAGGCGCATACGATGGTGAACGATCGAAGGCTCAACGAGGACAGGAAGTTGGACCACATCAAGTCCATCACGGAAGGCGGGATGCAAGCCTCGCGTAACTGGATGGACGAGGTCTACCTCCACCCCGACGCGGTTCCCGCGGTCGATCCTGCCGGCGTGGACGCGACCGCCTACTTGTTCGGACGCAAGTTCGACGCGCCCTTCTACGTCGCGGCTATGACCGGCGGGCATCCGAAGACCAAGGGGATCAACGAGGTGCTCGCGCGCGCGTGCGCCAAGGCCAACATCCCCATGGGCGTGGGGAGCCAACGAGCCGCCCTGGACAACGAGGATCTCGCCGGCACTTTCAAGGTCGCGCGGGACGCGTCGGACAAGCTGTTCCTCATCGCCAACATTGGCATGTCACAGATCGTGAAAGCCAAGGAGCCGGTCATCACTGCCAAGAAATGCATCGACATGATCAATGCGGACGCCATAGCAATCCACTTCAACAAGCTCCAGGAACTCGTGCAACCTGAAGGCGATCGGAACTTCACGAAGATAATGGACATCATAGAGGCTATCGAAGACGGGCTCAAGATCCCGGTCATCGTCAAGGAAGTGGGCATGGGTTTCTCCCGCTCGGACTACGAGATCTTGCGCAACTACCGCGTCGCCGCCGTCGACACGGGCGGGTTCGGCGGCACGAACTTCTCGCTGGTGGAGGCAGTGCGGGTCGACGAGGACTCCTACCCGTACACCCGGAACCTCGGCAAGACGTTCCAGGACTGCGGGACGCCCACGCCCATCTCGGTCATGCTCGCGAAGAAGTACACGGGACTGCCCATCTTGGCCACGGGGGGGATCCGCACGGGCCTGGACGTCGTGAAAGCGCTCTGCCTAGGTGCGGATATGGCGGGGCTCGCCTACCCGTTCCTCATCGCTGCGCTGAACGACGTGAACGTGAGCGGGGGAAACCAGTCCAATGACGCGTGCACGAGGGAGATGGAGACGATCAAGGCGGAGATCAAGACGGCGATGTGCTTGCTCAACGCGAAACGCGTCGGCGACCTCGACGATTCCCAAGTGCACGTGTCTGCCGATCTATCCCGATGGATCGAATAGCATAAATGGGTGAAGGGCATTATTCGATCACGAATTACCGCCGGGAGAGCGCCGTGATCTCATCTTCAAAGGATCATACCACCGAGGAGTCCATCAAGATCCTCTTCTCGAACTTCGTGCGGAGCGTCCCCGACACCCAGGCCATCGTCGCGCTCGACGGGGAGAAGGATACCATCATCGCATCCCAGGTCCAGGAGGGCGAATCGGAATCCTCCTTCAAGGCGGTTTCGGGGTCGATCAAGAACGTCCTGGACAGGCTGACGAGGGAGCTGGTCACGAGCTCGGGCCCCGTCTCGTTCTTCGACACCGACCAGAACCGCTTGATATTCATCAAGGTCAAGAACGTCGTGCTGAGCGTCGCCCTGAAGGTCGACGGCTCGGTCGACGCGGCGCTCCCCTATGCCTACCTGACCGCCGAGAAGGTACGCAACATCACGGAAGGGCGCGACGTCGAGCTGGACATCCCGCTCATCAAGGTGATCACCGACGAGGAGGAGCAGAAGATGCTCCGCGATCACTTCTTCGAGCTCCGGTCTAGCAGTGGCAACTTCAGCTTCAAGGTCATCGTGATCGGCGATCAAAACGTGGGCAAGACGAGCCTCATATTGCGCCACGCCGAGAACAAGTTCAAGGAGAATTACCTGCCCACGCTTGGCGTCAGCATCACCACCAATTCCATTGACCTTCCGTTACGAAAGGCAAGGGTCAACTTTTCGATTTGGGATTTTGGCGGGCAACAGTACTTCAGGCGCGTGCGTTTGAGTTATTACGCAGGCTGCCAGGCTTGTATAATTGTGTTTGACATCACGAACAAGGAATCCTTCGAAAACGTCATGAAATGGGACGAGGAACGAAAGCGATTCGCCGGTGGCGACATCCCCACCATACTCCTGGCCAACAAGAGCGACCTGGCAGCAAACAGGGTGGTCTCCGAGCAAGCGATCGTCGAACTAGCGAACTCCCACGGGTTCACCTATTTCGAGACGTCGGCGCTCACCGGATCCAACGTCCCCGACGCGTTCAACCTCCTCGCTTACAAGCTCGTGGATCACGAAGCGAAGAAGGTGGAGGAGAAGGAGCTCCAGGGCTTGAAGGAGGAGGTCAAGGCCGGCATCATCGAGGCCGGGGGCAACCTGCGGTTCGGCCTCGTCAAGACGAAGTCCTTGTTCGACCCAATCTTGCAAGTCTTCCTCGAGATGGACCGCTCGCCCACCCTCGAAACCGCGACCATGGCGAAGACCTACACGTTCAGCTTCGGCATGACCCTCGTCGTGATCGAGGTTTCCGATAAGGAGTACTTCTACAAGCAAGTCGAGCTGATGAAGGACTTGGACGGCGTGCTCGGGTTCATCGATGCCCGCAAGTTGAAGAGCCCGGACGAGATGGCCAAGTTCGCGCAGTTCCTCAAGCTTTTATTCCAGTCTGCGAAGAAAGAAACGTTCACCGGCTCGATCGGCATCCTCTGCGAGAAGGAGAGGTATTCCGAGCTCCTATCCAAGCTGGATCTGTCGCCCGTCCTCGGCACGAGCCAGAACGCTCGCAAGTCCGTGTTCTTTTACAACCTGACCGATAATTACCTGCTCGAGATCATGGACAACTTGCGCATGCTGTTCCAAGCGCTGGACTTCGGGACGCTCGATTCCAGCGATATGTGAGCCGTCTGACTATATCGCGGGATGCCAGGTAGCGCGCGCCCCGTGGTGCATCGGTGGCACCGGCCGCATAGAGGGATTGATGCCCATCACGGAAAGCATTTATGGGCTTTGGTCAACTTGTACTCACACCACGATGCCTAAGCCGACGATCACCGCGTGATGGCATCGCGAACGGACGAAACATGGGGACATTGCTAACCAATGAAGACTGTGCTGGTTGCGCCGAAAACCGTGAGCTTTGAGACAGGAGCCGACGACTTCCTGACGACAAGGTACATGCATCCACTCGGCCTCATATCGTTGGCCACCTACGCCAAGCAACATGGCCACGAGGTCACGATCATCGATCAAGGCGTTTTGAACCTAACCAACGAGAAGCTCGTCGAGCGCGTGAAGAAGCTCGATCCTGATGTCGTCGGGATCGGTGCCTTGAGTAAATCGATAAGCAACGCAAAGGCCGTCGCGTTCGACTTGAAAACGTGGAACCCGAACTTGAAGATCGTGTTCGGGAACTACATGGCCACCTTCTCCGCGCGGCACATGCTCGAGAACTACCCCTGGCTCGATGCGTGCGTGCGGGGCGAGGGCGAGGTCTCCTTCAAGGAGCTCCTCGATGCATGGGACGGACGGCGCCCGATCGAGGACGTGACCGGGGTCTCGTTTAAAGCGGGCGGCCGCATCAAGGACAACCCCGATCGAGCATTGATCATGGATCTCGACACGCTCCCCATGCCTGACCGTTCCATGGTATCTCACATGTTCAAGGACGAGATCCTCGGGATAAAGACGGAGGATTACAAAGGTACCTCGATGTATTTTTCTCGAGGATGCCCGTATGCGTGTACATTCTGCGCCTGTCGGATGTTCACACATGGTACATATCGCGTTCGTTCCGTGGACAAGTTCATGAACGAACTGTGTGAAGTCGAGAGTATGGGCATAAAGCGGGTCATCCTGGTCGACGACAACTTCACGTTGAGGCGCAAGCTGGTCATCAAGCTCTGCGAGGGCATCAAGAAGGAGAAGCTGGACATCTTCTTCTCTACCGAGGGCCGGGTCAACCAGAGCGATTACACGATGCTCCGGGAGATGAAGCTCGCCGGGGTCTCGACCCTTTTCTTCGGGTTCGAGAGCGGCGTGCAGCGCATTCTGGACTATTACAACAAGCAGATCACGCCCGACATGAGCCGGGTCGCTATAAAACATGCCCGGAAGGCAGGAATCGATGCCATCATCGGCACTTTCATAGTCGGGGGGTACGACGAGACGTACGAAGAAGTGAACCAGACGATCAACTTCATCAAGTCGGTGGACATCGACTTCCCCCAACTCGTCGTCGCACGCGCATTTCCAGGAACTCCCATCTACAATGACCTTGTCCAACGCAAGCTGCTCGACGACACAAAATATTGGGAAGCGGGCGTCGACGTCATCGACTTGCCCGGTTCGTTCATGAAGCGGCAAGGGCTCAAGAGGCTGGTCGACGAGCGCTACAAGGGAGTCTTCTTCCGGCCGGCATACATCGCCCGGGCCTTCTACAGGAACTTTGCGAGCAAGTTCCGCCGCGGCATCGTGAACCATTACTTGAACCCGAAGGAGTTCCGCAGGCTGCCGAGCCTGTTCAAGGGCGCGATCGACGTGTTCTGATTAAAAGCGGGTACTGGTCCATTGCCGATTTCAACCGATTTCGATGCCCTCTGTCATGGCGCTGCTAATCGTGCCTTTTTGGCCGCTTTTAATCTTGAATTCCTTCGGCGTGTAGCAGATGGGCTCGAGTTCTAGTGGATAACCGTCCCAAAAGTCAAGAACCAAGGCTATTCTTTCTGAAAATCTCATATCGGAGAAATATTCGGAGATAACGATAATATCATAATCGCTGTTTCGGAAATTATCACCTCTTGCCCTGCTTCCAAATAGAATGATCCGATCGATGGGAAGCTTTTCCTTTATTCGGCTAGCGAATTCTCGAATTCTTCCATCCGGTTCTTTACCCATAATATCACCCTTCTCGCAGTAGTCAGATAATGTTCTCCGATTACTTCGTCATAATTTTCAGCTGGAATCCCGTTTGCAATATCTGGATAACGTGAGATCATGTATTCGGGATTCAATTCTCTTATACCGGTCATTAATTCCCGCGGGATGCCCAATTCATTTGCCAAGTAGATTAACGAATGGCTCTTGGCGCTTTCGTTCTTGATTAGAAGGTAAAGCCCTTTCATGGCCTTTTCCGATGCTTGATGGGAATAAAACGCGACGCCGTCGAAGTATTCAGCCTTTTGGAGGACATCTGCCTTCTTGTAGTCGGCTTCTGCCTGTGAGATCCAGTCTGTTACTTCCCGACGCATATGGATGATATAGGAATTTCAACATTTATGTTCGACGGCGTTAGGATTATGGTTTCTATCATCGATTATTATACCGGCCTTGTGGGCTTGAGACGATGACGGAGCGCAGCGGAGTGACGGGCACAAGTAGACGTTTGCAGCGTTTGCGGGCTCCTACGAGCCGTCACCACGCGTTGATCGATTGCATTCACCAAAGGCAAGCCACGGTTCTTCGCGGACTTGAGCGATGCTCGAGCAAGTAGCCCCGGCGCGATCAGGCTTCTCTATGGCATGACCGTGGATTACCAGATCCTTCACACGCCAGGTACTGAAATCACGAGCCCGGCGAGTTTCGAGATGCAGATCACGGTCAACGGGCAGGTTTTCACGCTTCGCGGTGATTACCATGAACAAGGTTTCGCTGGTACGAATAAACATGCCCGGATAGCGTCTATCTCGCATCCTGGTGGCCAGATAAGCCTCTTGACGGATCCGATCTATGCCACGACCGGCGCGGACATATTAGAGCCATTCATGGAGCTTGCCCGCGTAAAACTTGAGATCACGGGGCTTTCGGTGCGAAAGGACATCGATCCGACTCGAGACGCAGGATTGAATATCTCCCCCGTTCCCATCTGGCACTTCACGGTTCAGCAGCCCATCAGCTATGTCGACGAGCAAGGCTTGTTGGCCTCTTTCACTATGGCGGAGTCGTTCGAATAGAGAAAAAGATCGGCAAGATCGAAAAGCCAAGGGACGCGGGGGATATAACCGATGCGGTGTTTTCACCCGATGGCCGATTTCTCGCAATCGCGTCGTCCAGCCCGACCGTGCACGTTTTTTCGCTAGGTCTCCGACCAAAGGTCAAGGTTTTCTGTCTCGATGCCTTTAACAGACGTGGCGACGCGGACATGAGCGAGCATGACTTGAAGGGCATCGTGCGGAAGTACACGCTGATCAACGCTGGAAAGTACAGCGGCACGGCACAAGTGGGCTCGGTGCTCAGCGCGATCATGGGCGAGATGAAGGAGTTACGTTCGAGGGCGAAGGAGATCAAGCCGCTCGTCGAGGAGGCCGTGAAAGCGGTCAACACGATGCCGCTCGACCGCATCATGGCGGAGCTTGCCACGCTCGGCGTCGACGCCGAGGATCTCGGCCCTAAGAAGAAGGACGAGAAGGAGGGGCTCCCCCCGCTGCCGGGGATTGACAAGGTCAAGTCCCCCGTCTTCCGCATGGCACCCTTCCCGAGCGGCCCGCTCCACATCGGGAACGCCCGCATGGTCGTGCTGAACGACGAGTATGCGAAGATGACGAAGGGGAAGTTGATCCTCGCGTTCGACGACACGATCGGCGCCATGAAGAAGAAGATCGAGGAAGACGACTCCGGCGCCAAGTACGTCATACCGGAAGCGTACGACATGATCCGCGAGGGCCTCACGTGGCTTGGGGTCAACTGGGATCAAGAGGTCTTCAAGAGCGACCGTCTCCCGATTTACTACGACTACTGCAAGCAACTCATCCAGAAGGGCGAGGCGTACGCGTGCACTTGCGAGCCATCGGCGTTCAAGGCGTTCAAGGACGCCAAGAAGCCCTGCCCGCACCGTGACCAACCCATCGAGGACGCGATGGAAGGTTTCCAAAAAATGCTTGATGGCGCTTACGAGGAGGGCTCGGCAGTCATCCGGTTCAAGAGTGGCGTCGACCTGAGCGATCCCGCGTTGCGAGAGCCCGTCATCATGCGCATCTCCGATGCGGAACACCCTCGTGTCGGCACGAAATACCGGGTGTGGCCCATGCTGGAGTTCTCTTGGGCACTAGACGATCACCTCCTTGACATGACCTATATCATCCGTGGCAAGGATCTCTTCAAGGAGGACGTCATTGAGGAGCAGGTCTGGAAGATCTTCGGCTGGAAACCCGTACATATCCTGCATTACGGCATTATCTCGACCGAGAAGCTGGGCAAGCTTAGCAAGACCTACGCGAGGGAGATGATCACGAAGGGCGAGTACGTCGGCTGGGACGACCCGCGCACGTGGACGCTCCAGTCTCTCGACCGTCGTGGAATCCGGCCGGAACCGCTCCGATACGTGCTGCTGTCCCAGGGCCTCAAGATGGCCGACGTCGACTTCCCCGCGTCCATCATGTACGCGGAGAACCAGAAGATCATCGATCCGATCTCGAACCGGTACTTCTTCGTCGAGGATCCCGTTCCGTTGTCCATCACGGGCATACCGGACAGGAGCTACACGGCCGAGCCACTCGTCAACCCGCTCGATCCGTCCCTCGGGAACAGGTCCATCTCCATCCTCGTCAAGGACGGGGCCAAGAAGGTGCTCGTGTCGCCGTCCGACGTAGAGAAGATCAAGGGCGCAGGCGGGGACGTGCTCGTCCGGCTGAAGGATCTGTTCAACGTCACGGTTCCGGGTGGCGACATCTCGAAAGCGGCGTTCCATTCCAAGGATCTCGATGCGGCGAGGAGCCAGAAAGCGCCGGTCATCCAGTGGATAGATTCGGATCCGAAGAATAACGTTGTTGTCCAGGTCTTGATGCCGGACGGCCGGGTCACCTCCGGTAGGGGGGAGTTTAACCTGCAATCGGTGAAGGCCGGCGAGACGCTGCAGTTCGAGCGCTTCGGCTTCGTAAAGGTGCAATCCGTCACGAAGAAAAAAGTTGACGCGTGGTTCACGCACTAGACCCGGCCGGTTGGAACCTTGAGATGACATCGCTCGATTCGAGCACTCGCATTTTCCCCGCGTGAAAATTTTATTAATCTTCGATTTCCGCTTCTATCCATAGCGAGATACCACGCGGTAACATCTTGCCGCGCGCAAGGCGAACTCGATGGAGCCCCGATCCGAGCCCAACAGCGAGCAGCCGTTGATCCCGGCGCCGGTAGCGACGCCAGCGACGACTTGCAAGTACTGCAAGAAGGAGATATCGCGGTTCGCCTCCTTGTCGCCCGCGTACTGCCCGTACTGCGGGGGTATCGTGAACCCGGATCTGGCGCCCGTGAAGCCGGAGAAGGACTCGAACCCGCTCACCGGGCGCGCCTTGTGGCCACTGAAATGGTCGTTGCTGGCGATCCTCATCGGGATGGGCCTGCTCATGATGGCCTCCATCATCGTCCCGCTCCTTATGATCTTCGCGATCATCGGCGCGAACCCATCGCTGATATCTGGTGACCTCACGGCACTCGAAGACCTCGTCTACGAGGTGTTACTCAACCCGGTGTCGACTGCCCTTCTTTCGGCAACCGAGTTCGTGCTCGTGATCCCGCCGTTCGCGATCATGCGGAAGTACCGGAAGAGCGTGAAGGAGCGGTTCATGTTGCTCGGCTGGTGGCCGTACACGGGGGATTCAGGGCGGGGCTGGGGCCGCCTGGGGAGGGACCTCGCCTGGGGACTGCTGATCGCGATGGGCCTCGTCGGCTTCCAGTTCATCATCGTCGTCCTGAACGACGCACTGTGGTCGCCATTGATCCCCAGCGGCAACAGTGGGCTCAGCGACTTGGACGCGTCCATCACGCCCAGAGACCCGTTCCAGCTGGTCTTGCTCGTGGCGTCGATGATGCTCGTCATCGGCCCGACCGAGGAAATCCTCTTCCGGGGCTTTTCGCAGCAAGGGCTCGAAGCGCGGTTGGATCCAAAGCATGCCCTCGTGATATCGGCGCTCCTCTTCACCATCGTCCACGTGATCGGGGGCTTCGTCGATCCAACCTCCCTCCCGTTCCTATTCTTCCCCTACTTCCTGCTGTCGCTGGTGCTCTGCGGGATCTACTGGAGAACCAAGGATCTCAACCTGATGATCTTCGTCCACGGGATGTACGACTCGCTGCTCGTGGTCTACTCGTACATCTTCTCGGAGCTGTCGAAGGTCGGGAAAGAGGAGTTCTCTGACATTTTCGTATACATCTCGTTCGTGGCGCTAAGCGTGCTCGTCACGTACCTGACCGTAACCTTCATCATCCACAAGCGGCATCAAGTCGGCGCGATCCCCCTTTTCAGGGACGCGTGAGGGGGGTGACAAGGCCATGTTCTCGCAGCTGCTCGACGCCACGAGGATCGCCTGCTCGGGGGCCAAGGCTCGGCCCTTCACCATAGGCATCGGGCTGGCCGAGCCACGCGTTGCCGAGGCGGTGGCCGGCGAGATCGCCGCGACACTCGGGAGCCCCCGCGTCACCCTCGTGGCCTACCACCATGCACCCGGCGCGGGCCCCTTTCAAGAGGGAGGGGGGATCAGCTGGCATAGCTGTGCCGAGCCAGCGGCAGAATTGCTCTCGGCCCTCAAGGCCGGAAGGGTGCACGCCGCCGTCAGGGGCCAGTTGCCTTCGTCCAACTTCCTGGCCGAGCTGAAGCGGCAATTCAACGTGAAAAGAACCTGTCGATTGGCCCTCCTGTCGACCGCTGCCTGCCGGGACTTCTTCTTCGCGCCCGTGGGGATAGACGAGGGTGGCGACAGCGGCGAGAAGGAGAGGCTTATCGAGCTCGCCGCGGACCTCCTCCAGCAGCTCTGCATCTCCCCGTCCTTCTACCTGCTGTCGGCGGGCAGGCTCGGCGACAC